>JAIFLV010000014.1 GCA_020048895.1 Rhodoferax sp.
GACGGTCGGCCGGTTCCAACTCCAGGCATCTCTAACGCATCCGGGAAATTTGTGCAACGACTGCCACGCAGCATTCATTCATAGTGGCCGCGAAAATGCGCCTCAGCAACCAAGTCTGGTGACAAGCATTCGTCGATCAAAAATTCCCAAAGGACCTGAATCGCTTGGGCCATCAAGAAGTATTTCAGGTTTTAGAGTGCGTGCGTTATGTCAATAGTTGCGTTACAATAAATATTAACGTATTCATTAAGGATTGATCATGAGCCTGAACGCAAGCGATGTGGTACCCATTAGCGAAGCACGTGCCCGTTTGACAGAGTTGGCCGAGGAAGTTGTTGATGGTGCGGAAAAAGTGCTTACAAAGAACGGCGTCAGTTATGTTGCAATCGTTGATGCAAGAAAACTCGACTACTACCATGCCTTGGAGGACGAGCATGCGAATTTGGTGTTGCTCTCGGAGGCGGAAATTGGCTTACGCCAAGTCCTATCAGGGCAACGAATTGAACCCTCTGAGCTAGACACGATTTTGGCGATCTGATGGCGCTTCCTGTCCATGCAGAAGTTGGCGCGGTTCCGAATTTCGGACACAACCTGATGGAGGCCAATGCCTTTTTCGTCGTTCAGGATGCCGATTCAGCGGCCATCAGATTTGCAAAACTGAAGAGTGAATTGCGTGAAATGCGGACTATGCTCAGTTGGTCCCCAGCTTGCGGTCGTCCTGCCAGGTTTTTGAAAGTGCGTTCTGTCCAAGCGCACCTCAGGGTAGAGGCAATTGTGGATTTGGCAAAGCAAGCGGGGTTACCGTTTTTGCGCGAGTATGTTGTGGACAAACACATTGTCTTGTATGCCCACTCTGCCACAGAAGTCGTTTTGCTCGCACTGAAACACCAACGACAGCTGATTTACAGTGTTGTGCAATAGTGACGAATAGCCGTGACGGTGTCATCTTCCTGGTTGTGTGGCCGACGGCGATACACCAGAAGAACCCATTGCAGATGCTCGCGGTGCGTTTGATTGCTGGATGGATGCGCACATTGCGGGCGGTCGTCCGGGTCCAAGTCCAGGCATCACTAACGCATCCGGAAAATTCGTGCAACGACTGCCACGCAGCATTCATTCTCGACTTCAGCATCAGGCCAAAGCTGAAGGAGTGAGTCTGAATCAGCTTGTGACCGCCTATATTTCCGAGGGATTGGGCCGGCATAGCACGGAGCGCCAGCCCCATTCGGCAATTTCGCCCTGAATGGCCCGGCTTAAACCGCAATAAAAATCACGCCACAGCGGCCGACCCAAGGTCACCAAAGTTACTGATTTTGACCGCGCCATCTGGAAAGCGCGCAACCACCTCCAACTGCCCACCCATTGCCTCAATGTGACTACGCAGGGTTGACAGATACATGTCCGTGCGCTTTTCCATTTTGGCGATGGACGGCTGCTGGACGTGCAGCACCTCGGCCAGCATCTTTTGGGACAGCCCACGCGCCTGTCGCAGTTCGTTCAGAGGCATTTCGGCCAGCATTTCCTGTGCCTTGGCCCCAGCCCGAGCCTGGGCTTGGGGCGACATGCGCGAGCGCAAATCAGAGAATTTGTTAGCCATTGATCAGCCCTTCCTTTCGAAGTTGCTCAAGGTGCTCGTCGTAGAGTCCGTCCGCGATAGGGATCTGTACGTCATACCACCGGTCGTCTCCAGTCTTGTCCCCTCCTATCAGCAAGATGGCCGAACGCCTAGGGTCAAACGCGTAAAGGGTTCGATACGGTCGCCCATCATGCTGCGTGCGCAATTCCCGCATGTGGCTGTGTTTCGACCCGTTGAGCCCGCTGCTGTGAGGGAAACGCAAATTCGGGCCGCGATCTTCCAGCAATCGCACGGATGCGTCCAGCGACTCCTGCTCATCTTCGGACAGGGCGCGCCACCACTCGCCAAATTCGTCGGTGTACTCAACATCCCACTTCATCGGCGAAGTATAGCCTCCACGGAATATGCCGTCAATGGAATGCAATGATGAAAAAAGATGAAGGCAGCGGCGAGTGGCTCGGAGCTGAAGGAGTGAGTCTGAATCAGCTTGTGACAGCCTATATTTCCGAGGGATTAGGCCGGCATAGCGCAGTTTGAAATCAACTCAGCGCGTTCATTGCTGAGAATCCAGAGGTTGTCTTGGCCAATTCTGCGAGCTATGCAAAAGGCGCATGATTTCGATGATCTGCCCGTTGATCCGAAACACCGCAACAAATGGAGTCTTGGAAATAACCAATTCGCGGGTGCCAGGCTTGCGACCAGGACGTCCAGAGATTGGCGGATCTCCAACCAATGCCATTACTTGCTGTTCGATTGCATCACCTTGTGAAATTGCGGCGATAGGGTTGACTTTGGCTATGCGTTCGATCTGCGAATCCCGATTTGCAATGGCCTTGGGTAGCCATCGCAGAATCAAACTGCACCCCCGGTCATCTTGAGCAATTCAGCGCGCCTCTTTGACCATCTAGCCTGAGCATCTTCATTGGAAATCCATTGAGTATCCGGATCATCGGCCTCATTGATTGCCTGATCAATTTCGGCGCTGAACCACTTTTCATAGGCTGCTGCGTCATGTGCTGTCTTCAGGCGCAGGGATGCTGCTGCATTAGTTCGCACGTTTTTAGCAGGATCAAATTGCGAAGCATCTACTTGGTATTGCATCAATCCAATGCCGCGCAAAAACTCGACCAGCGTGTCGAGTCTGCGAAAAATCCGGACTTGCCCACGCCTCACAGACAAAGCCTTCTGTACATGCCCAAACATCACCACAACCCCCCACCCGCCAGGTTGTCCAATGACGTTGGCCCCCTTGATTGCACCGGATTGCACGAGATTTAGCAGTGTTGTCTGGTCAATTGTGTCAGAGACTGGCATGGCGGACCTTTTAATTACGTGTTAACCAATTCATTGTAAACCAGTTACCAGAAGACAATATTTTGATCACACGCAAAAAGAATGTTGGTTGCCTTCAGCATCATGCCAAAGCGGAAGGCGTGAGTCTGAATCAGCTTGTGACAGCCAATATTTCCGAGAGATTGGGACGGCATGGCGCTGTTTGAAATCAACTCTGCACGTCCATTGCTGAGAATCGGGTTTGCAGGCGTTAGACTATTCTGTACCGCTGTCAGAGTTGTCCCTCGACCCAAGTGGCGAACTCGGTCAAATCGCTCAATAACCGCTGCGCCTGGGCCGTCGATCCGGCTCGCGCGCCATATTGCGAAGCATCTTTGTTCCCCAGAATACGCCGTAACCGATTTTCTTGAGCGGCAGGAAGCGCAGCGCCAAGTACATCTCGCAAAAGCTTCAACGCCGCCATGTGGTCTTGTTGATTGATGACGTTTGCGCGCTTGGCCGTTACACAATCAGCGTATGCAATTGCGCCAATAACAATCTGACTGATGATCGGGTTGGCGTCAGTCCACCGATTTTCTGATACCGACACGCGTCATCATGGCAGTGGCTTTCTTAGTTGAGCGACATACTGCTCCGGGCTCACGCCCTTCAATACTTTGGCATCGTGAACGACGTTGCTCCACCAAGCATCACCCTGCGATAGCCGCGCAACATCTGAACTGGCCAAGCCGACGACAGAACAGGTGATGTAAAGTCGGTCCTCTAGCTTTTTTTAAACTGATTCAACGATCGACTGGCGGAAGAACATTTCCCCCTTGAACGCCATAATCTGCCTGATGAGACGAGCAAAGCTTCGTGCGTATTTTGTAATAGCCCTGGCGGGGGTTCTCCTGACGATGTGCGCATTGCCCAGCCTCCGTTGGCTGTTGCGCGGTGAGCCTGATGGCGCGCTGTATGGCTACACGGATACGATGCCAGCAAGGCCACAAAATTTTCAGGCAGCGTACTTCGACCGGTCGTTGCAACGCTGGGCAGAGCGCTATTTCGACGTCCACCTGGGGTTTCGCGCCGCCCTGATTCGCAGTTTTAACGAAGTCAACTTCGCGCTGTTTCGCGAGGCGCCCAGGCTCAATCTTTTTTCTACCCCGGAAAAGGGTCTGTACAGCCGCATGTCGATAGACAGCCTGAATGGCGAAATCAGACAGAGAAGTGAATGGCAAGCCGTTTACCAGGTACATGCGCAGAAACTGTTGCGTTTGCAAGCGCTTATCGAGGCGCAAGGCAAGCACTTTCAGGTGGTGATCGCCTCCAGCAAGCCTTATGTTTACCCTGATGCCTTGGGGGACAAATTTCTGCTGGGGGGCGGCGCGCAAGCGTTTGCACGCGCTGCCAGCTTTGGCGAGGCTCTGCAAAAGCAGGGCGTTCATGTGATTGACTCAGGCCCCATGCTGCGCGATGTGATGGCAAAAACAGGCCTGCAAACCCACCCGGATGCGGGTGTGCATTGGAATTTTTATGCCGGTTGCCTGGTGGCCCGCCGGCTTATTGAGAACATTCGGCCCACTGACAACCGCCCTGGCATTACCGTAATCGAATGCCTCCCCAAGCTGGCACAGCCGCAGGGCATTGATGCCGATGGCTTAAGCCTGCTTAATGTCTGGTCAAATGGCGGCCTTAATGCTCCCACGCCCTTCCCGCAGATTCCCAAACCCGCCTCCAGCCTGGCCCGACAACCACGCATGGTGTTTGTGGGTGACAGCTTTAGCGACCAGATTCGCTACGCCCTGAAGCAAGGCGGGGCATATTCGCACCTGGTTATGTCAGGCTACTTTAGAACCCGCGAGGTGGACGACGCGCTGGGCGGCACGGTGGTTGCCCCAGATAACCATGCCAATGAAGCCGAGGTGCGCGCCACGTTGACACAAGACATTGCCGCCAGCGATGTGGTGGTGCTGCAGATGGTGGACTACAACGTGATCCACCTGGGCTTTGGGTTGGCAGACTACCTGCTTGAGCACGGTTTGGGCGACGGTAGCCTTCAAATTACGCAGACCACCGGCGCCTTTGAGCGCGAAACGGTTGGCGCTGAATGGTGGCATTGGGTTGGCAAGAAGGTGACGTTTTCTTTCAAGCCGACACTGCGTTCTGAGAAGGGCAAGCAGTCGCAGTTGCGGTTTCTTTACGGCACGCGTGGCAAACAAACGATCACCGTGCAGGTGCAGGGGCGCGATGGCTCTACGCAGCGCGTGCTGGCAAGTGGCGCGGCTGACGCGTATGTGCCGTTTGATGCCACCATCAATTTGCCGCCAGATCAGATTGAGAGCATCAGCTTTGAGACCAGTGGAGCGGCGTCGCCATTGGGTAATGGCGACCCACGGCTGGTGGCCTGGCGCATTGGTAATGTGACGGTGAAGCCGCTGTAACGCGCCTGTAACGCCCCAGTAGACCCATGCTATTTACGTCGCCACTATTTTTGTTTGCGTTTTTGCCGGTGCTGTTGACGGTGTATTACCTCGCGCCGCGCTCCATTCAGGTGAAAAATGCGGTGGCGTTGGCGGGCAGTGTGTTGTTTTTCTCATGGGGTGAGCCGCTGTTTGTCTTTCTATTGTTGGCGGGTGTGTTCATAGACTACCGGGCGTCGAGAATTCTGGAGCCAGGGGCGGGCTACGGAAACAGCGTCAGAAAATGGGTGCTTATAGGGGCAATTGCGCTGAATGTGCTGTCGCTCCTGGCTTCCAAGTATCTGGACTTCATTGTGATCGAGGTGCTCACGCCCCTGAGCCCGTGGCTGCACTGGGAGGTGGCGCCACCGGGTTTCCCGTTGCTGTTGGGGATTTCGTTCATCACGTTTCACCGCATTAGCTACCTGGTGGATAGCTACAAGGGCAGGGCAGTGCCGCCGCGCGGGTTTCTGGATTGCGCGCTATATATCTTTCTGTTTCCGCAACTTATAGCGGGGCCCATCATTCGCTACCACGACATTGGTGCCCAGATACACGACCGGCGCCACACGCCGGAACTGTTTCTCACCGGATTTGTGCGCTTTAGCGTGGGGCTGCTGAAGAAGGTGATCATCGCCGACCCACTCGGCCTGCTGGCAGACCGGGTGTTTGCCATGCCGGCGGGCGAGCTGACGCCCTTGTATGCGTGGGGCGGCATTGTGGCCTACACGCTACAAATCTATTTTGATTTCTCGGGCTATTCCGATATGGCGCTGGGCTTGGGGCGCACGATGGGGTTTAGCTTCCCAGAGAACTTCAACCGGCCCTACATTTCCACCAGCGTGACCGAGTTTTGGCGGCGCTGGCATATTTCGCTTTCCAGCTGGATGCGTTTGTACCTTTATATCCCGCTGGGTGGCAACAAGGCGTCTGCCGCGCGCATGTATCTGAACCTGTGGATTGTGTTTCTGATTTCTGGCATTTGGCATGGTGCGAGCTGGAACTTTATTGCCTGGGGGGCTTACTACGGGTTTTTCTTGAGTGTGGAGCGCCTGTTGGCCAATAGCAGGTTGGCTGACATCAAGGTGCACTGGCTCGCCCGGCAGGCGCTGACGATTTTCATCGTGATGGTGGGTTGGGTGTTGTTTCGGTCGCCCACGCTCACCGTCGCCAAAGATTATCTGGCGGTGATGTTCTTGCTGGCACCGGCAGAAGTGCCTTACCCGCAGCCCTGGGGGCTGGTGTTCTGGAACCGGGATATTGCGACGATGGCGCTGGGCGCCTGCCTCGCTTGCGTGACGCTGCCCAAATGGGCGCGGCAAATCCTTCCGTCGCTGCAAGATGCGTGGAGCAGCAACCCGTCGCCGCAAGGATTTGTTGGCATATCCGCTCAGTTTGTGGTGTCAATCGTTGCACTCACCGTGGCCGCCGCTGGCATTCTCAGCTCAGACTACTCGCCGTTTTTGTATTTCAGGTTTTAGAGTGCAGTCAATGGCCGCAGTAAGGCCTTCGGATAAGCAATAATCGCCCTTGTTCTCTCATTTGCTACCCCTGGTGCGTAGCCACAGTTTCGACTGAAAGCCTCACATGACCCAAGCGTTAGCCCAACAAGATGCCAGCCAGATGATGATTGGCGAATTGCTTGTGGCCCAGGCTTTGGTGGCTGCGGACGAGGTGGCCCGGGCGCTGGCGTTTCAGCGCCAGGTGGGCGGGCGATTGGGTGCGGTGTTGGTGCGCATGGGCGCGTTGTCAGAAGACCAGTTGCTGCCGCAGCTTTCCGAACAATTGGGGATGACCGTGCTGGGCTCGCAGGAGCTTGCAGCCCACGCCACTGCCATGCGTGAAACGGTAGAGGGCTGCAGCCTGTCGCGTGCATGGCTTCTGGCGCAGGAACTGGTGCTGTGGGTTTCTGCCGACGGCGTGCTGCACTGCGTGGCACGCAACCCGCTGGACAGCAATTTGCGTGAGGCCGTAGCCGACGCTTTTTCCAATCACACAGCGGTGTGGCACCTTGCCCGAAGCCAGGATCTCGAGGCGATGCTGCGCCATTTGCAGGCCGAGGGTGCCGATGGACGGCCGGACGATGTGGCGCACCTGCGCGAGTTGGCCGAGGAGGCGCCGGTGGTGGAGTTGCTCAGCGGCATATTTTCAAGTGCCGCTGATGAAGCGGCGTCTGACATTCACCTGGAGCCGGGTGAGCAGCGTTTTGTGGTGCGCTACCGCATTGACGGGGTGTTGCAGCCGCATCTGGAGCTGCCCCGTGAGCGCATGGATGCGTTGGTTTCGCGTATCAAGCTGGTTTCTGGCCTGGACATTGCCGAGCGGCGTTTGCCGCAGGACGGGCGTATTTCGGTGCGGGTGAGTGGTGCCGAGCTGGATGTGCGGGTGTCGGTGATTCCCTGCGCGCAGGGCGAGTCGGTGGTAATGCGGCTGCTGCCCAAGGAGCGTGCGCAGCTGCAGCTGGCCACGCTAGGCATGGAAGCCGACCACCTGGCTGAGTTTGCTCGCACAGCTGCGCAGCCGCACGGCATTATTCTGATTACCGGTCCAACGGGTTCGGGCAAGAGCACGACGCTCTATGCAGCGCTGGAAGGGCTGAACGACCGGTCGCGCAAGATTGTGACGGTGGAAGACCCGGTGGAGTTTCAGATGCGGGGGGTGGTGCAGATACAGACCCACACCGAGATTGGCTACGATTTTGCCCGCGCGCTGCGCGCCATTTTGCGGCACGACCCGGACGTGATCATGATCGGTGAGATGCGCGACGCCGAAACGGCAGAGATTGCCGTGCAGTCGGCGCTGACAGGGCATCTGGTGTTGTCGACTTTGCATACCAACGATGCTGCCAGCGCTTTTAGCCGCTTGCTCGACATGGGGTTGGAGCCATTTTTGGTGGCTTCTTCCGTGCGCGCGGTGGGTGCCCAGCGCTTGGTGCGCAAGCTGTGCAGCTGCGCCCAGCCGGCCCAAGCGGACGCGCCGTTGGAGCATATGGCACGGGAGCTTGAGTCGCGCTGCAGGTCATTGCTGGGTGCTCCAGCGCAGTGGCGCGTTGCGGCTGGCTGCCCGTTGTGCCGCGGCACAGGTTACCGTGGGCGGCTGGGCATCTATGAGTTCATTGATGTGACGGAGGCGCTGCAGCAGGCCATCATGCGCCGCGCACCGGCTGCCGAGGTGGCGCAGCTGGCACGGGTCAACGGTAGCCGCAGTCTGCGCGAAGACGGTTTGGTGAAGGCCTGGCGTGGTTTGACCAGCGTGGATGAAGTGATGCGGGTGACCGGGCTTGACGGTGAGGGTGAGCCTTAAGTGGGAACCGCAGTCGACTTTAAGTACGAGGCGGTGAATGCGCAGGGACAGGCTGCGCAAGGCCAGATCTCGGCGCAGGACGCGCAGGAGGCCATGCGGTTGTTGCAGCAGCAGGGGCTGACCCCGACACTGCTGGAGTCTGCTGGCGCTGGTGGTGTGAGAGCATCCGGGAAGCGTAGCAAGGCTTCGACCCAGGACAAGCGGCTGATGATGCGGGAACTGGCCACGCTTTTAAAGGCGGGCGTTCCGCTGGGGGAGGCTGTAGAGTCGTTGGCCAGTGCCCACCAGGCAACGCAGGTGGGTGAGGCGTTGGACCAGGTGCATGCCGGGTTGCGCGCGGGTGAGAGGTTTTCCCTCGCACTGAAAGCGGCTGGTCTAGGCTTGCCAGAGTACGTGATTCAGATGGCTTCTGCGGCTGAGATGACCGGCAAGCTGGCAGAAGCGCTGGCAGATGCTGCCACGCAGATGGAATACGAGGAAACCGTGCGCTCCGAGATGCGCAATGCGCTGATTTATCCGTCGGTGCTGGTGTTTTCGGGCATTGGCGCGACGTTGCTGACGTTTGTGGTGGTGGTGCCCAAGTTTGCCAATATGCTCAAGAGCAGTCGAGCGGATTTGCCTGCGCTGTCGGTGTGGGTGCTGCAGACAGGTCTATTTGTCAAGGCCAATCTGCTGTGGCTCGGCTTGGGAGTCGCGGCAGTTGTGATGGGGCTCGTGGTGATGTTGTCCAACCCGGTGACACGCATGCGCGTATGGGAGCGACTGGTGCATGTGCCGTTGATAGGGCGGTGGTTGGTGGAGATTGAAACCGGCAAATGGGCGGCGTTGTTGGGCATTTTGCTGGAGAATCGGGTGCCTATTGTGAGGGCGATGGAGCTTGCACAGGAGGCGGTGCGCCTGGGCTCCATGCGGATGAAGTTGCAGGGCGCCTTGCGCGATATTCGGGCGGGGAAAAGGCTTGCAGATGCCCTGGCGTCCACCGGCATTCTGGCGGCGACCGGTATCAACTTGATTCGGGTCGGGGAGCGCTCTGGTGCATTGGCGCCCATGTTGCGTGCCCTGGCCACCCTGTACGAGACGGCGGCGCGTGTACGGCTCAAGCGGTTTTTGATTTTGCTGGAGCCCGCAGCGATTTTGATCATTGGGGGGGTGA
This sequence comes from Rhodoferax sp., assembly GCA_020048895.1. GTDB lineage: Bacteria > Pseudomonadota > Gammaproteobacteria > Burkholderiales > Burkholderiaceae_C > Allorhodoferax. The sequence continues at coordinate 9,767 of JAIFLV010000014.1, forward strand.
TCGGAACCATCATGATCGCAATCATGATGGCCATCACGGGGTTGAGTACGGCGCCAGGTTAAGGGCGGTTTTTCTGGATAATGGTGTATGAATAAAATTAAGTTCAAGCGCGCAGCGGGCTTTACCCTGATCGAAATGTTGGTGGTGCTGGTCATCATAGGCCTGCTGGCGGGGTTGGTTGGCCCCAAGTTGTTTGGCAAAGTCGATTCGTCAAAAGTGCAGACAGCACAAACGCAGGTGAAGATGATCAAGGGAGCGTTGGAGTCCATGCGCCTTGACATCGGACGGTTCCCTTCCGCGCAGGAGGGCTTGGCTTTGCTGAATGCACAACCACAGGATGAAAAGGCGCGCAACCGGTGGCGCGGCCCCTATCTGGAATCTGAGTTGCCCTTGGACCCCTGGGACAACCAGTACCAGTACGCTGTGCCGGGGGCTAATGGCCAAGCGTTTGCCTTGTATTCTTTTGGTGCGGATGGTCGTCGTGGGGGAGAAGGACTGGACGCCGATGTGGGCTTGTTGCCGCCCCAGTGATGTGCCAGCGTCATGGCCCCGCGCGCGCCTCGGGGTTCACACTGATTGAATTGTTGGTAGTGCTGCTCTTGGTCGGCATGCTAACTGCAGTGGTGTTGCCCAATATGGAGAGGATGGCCAGCAGTGCCCAGCGCACAACGGAGCGTGATGCTGTGGTTGGGCGACTGGGTGATTTGGGGTATGAAGCGTTCTTGACGGGCAAGACGATTGTGCTGGGCAACAGTCCGGTAGCGGGGGCTTCTCAGGCCTGGGTTGAGTACCCGGTCGCTTTGCCAGAAGGGTGGCGCATCAAGGTGACAACTCCTGTGGTGTACAGTTTTAATGGCATTTGTGGCGGAGGTGAGGTGGTGCTGGTTGCGCCGGATCAGTCGGAAGAAAAATGGTTGCTCAGGCCGCCTTTGTGCGTGCTTGAAGACCAGGCAAAAAGCTAGAGATGACGAACCGTTCGATGCACCGCCACCGGCAGGGTGGCTTTACGCTGTTGGAAGCCATCGTTGCGATGTTGCTGATCAGTGGTGCGGGCATGGCGTTGTTTGCCTGGATCAATACGGAACTGCGCAATGTGGCAAAAATTCAGGAATCCAACGAGCGTGCTGAAGCCATGGTGAATGCTGTGGAGTTTATGCACAGCGTCAACCCGATGTTGCGCCCGCAAGGAAAGATGGTCTTTGGCGCCTACCAGCTGGACTGGACCTCCACGGAAGTTACCGCGGTGCGGGACGGCGTGGGGTATCCGCAGGGCATCAGTTTGTTTCAATTGGCGCTTTATGACACTCAGGTCTTGGTCAAACGCACCGATGGTTCGCGCTGGTTTGACTTTACCCTGCGACAGGTAGGGCATAAGCGGGTGCGCGACAACAAGTTTTTTATGTGAAGCAGGGAATATTTGATGGGGACGTACCGTTTGCTGCTTGCCATTGCAGTGGCTTTGAGTCACATGGGTGTGCAGGTGGGAGGATTGAACCCGGGCGTGATGGCTGTGATTTCGTTTTTTCTGATTTCCGGTTTCGTCATGACTGGCCTGGTGCGAACGTACTATATGCAGTTGCACAGCATTCACTTGTTTTATGTAGACCGTGCCGCTCGTATCTTTCCGCAGTATCTGTTCTTTCTGCTGGGTACCCTGTTGTGCCACTGGGCGCTGGGGTTCAAGTCTCCGTTTCTGGGTGAGGCAACGTTATTTGGTCTGTTTGCTAATGTCACGGTGATACCGATGGACTTCTATATGTTCAGCCCGGCAGTGGCACAGACCATGTACATCCCGCAGGCCTGGTCTTTGGGGTTGGAGCTGATGTTTTATCTGATGTTTCCTCTGATCATCATTGGGAAAGTGCGAATGTCGACTCTGCTGTTGTCGTTGTTGGTCTGGATTGCCGCTGCATTTGGCGCGATGAATGCTGATATCTGGGGCTATCGGTTGCTGCCTGGAACTTTGTTCATGTTTCTGTTGGGGTCATGCATCTACGACGCGCGCAAGCCATCGTTGCGCCATCCGGCGGTGCTGGTGTTATTGGTGGGTATTGGATGTGCCGTGGCGTTAAGTGTCACAGGAAAACTGGAGTCCCCGTATAACCGGGAGGTGATGCTGGGATTGTTGGTGGGCGTTGTGGTGTTGTTTTACCTGGCGCAAACCGGTCGTGGTGCATGGGATGATTGGCTCGGAAACCTGTCCTATGGGGTTTTTTTGTGTCACTTTCTTGTGATCTGGCTGTTTGAAACCATGGGCATCGGCAGGAATGCCTGGACAATCGGGCTTATGGTTGTTGTTTCAGTTGTTTTGGCCTATGCGAGCTACATGGGGGTGGAGCGCCCGGTTTTGCAGTGGCGATATCGCTTGCGCAAGAAGCGTGTTGGCTAATTGATTTATGCATATTGGATTTGATGTTTCCCAAACCGGAGCAGGTAAGGCGGGGTGCGGTTTTTACGCGCACGCAATGGTGCAGGCCATGCTGGAACTGGCGCCACAGAACCGTTATTCATTGTTCCCGAGTTTTGGCGATTTCTATTTCGATGCCTTGATGCCACTGCGCAATCCATACTCGGGCAAGGACGTGCGGTATGGGCCGCGCCATCTTTCGCGCGAGACCGCCAGGGGTTTCTGGACCAGTAATGCCACTGAAAAGTCTTTGGAGTATCCGGATGTTGTGCACGCGAACAACTTCTGGTGTCCGGTGCAATTGGAGCGCTCCAGATTGATCTACACCTTTTACGACATGGGTTTTGCGGTTGAGCCCGGTTGGACTACCGACGCTAACCGTTTGGGCTGTTTTGATGGTGTGTTTCGTTCTGCGGTAGCTGCAGATTGGGTCGTTGCCATTTCCGAGGCTTCGCGTTCTCACTATTGCAGTGTGTTTCCCCATTTTCCGCAGGAGCGCATTCGGGTGATCTACCCGTGTTCCAGATTTGCCGACTCTGGGGCTTTAGGTACGCGCCCCAAGGCGCTGGAGGGCGTGCCCTCGGCAGGATTTTGGCTGAACGTGGGTACGATTGAGCCGCGCAAGAACCAGTACCGCCTGGCAGACGCTTACGCTCAGTATCTGGCGCAGGGTGGAGCGGCCATGCCGCTGGTCCTGGCAGGTGGGAAGGGGTGGCTGATGGATAACTTCCAAACGCACCTGGGGGACCTGGGGATTGGCGACAAGGTTGTGATGACGGGGTACGTGTCGGATGATGAGTTGATCTGGCTGTACCGCAATTGTTTTGCCAATCTGTATCCGTCGTGGTTTGAGGGGTTCGGATTGCCGGTGCTGGAGGGGATGCAGTTTGGAGCGGCAACCATTGCATCCAGCAGTACCTCCATCCCGGAAGTGGCCGGGGACTCTGCCATTCTGCTGTCACCTGAGGATACTGAAGGCTGGGTGAGGGCAATGCGTGGCCTGGCAAACAGTCGGGAACATCGCGATCGGTTGTGCGAGCTGTCCAAGCGTCAAGCAGCCAAGTTTGAATGGAAGAACAGCGCTGCGTCTCTGTTGCAGCTTTACAGCGACGCTGTCGCTGCTCCAAAACGTCGAGAAATGGCATGAAGCGTGCGCTGATCACCGGTATTACCGGCCAGGATGGATCTTATCTGGCAGAGTTGCTACTGGAAAAAGGCTACCAGGTTTTCGGATTGGCCCGGCGGGAGAGTTGGTTTCGCCACAATAACGCCAGCCATTTGGCAGATCGCATTACGGTGTTGTTTGGGGATGTGTCCGACGGGGTGGACATTGCCTCTGCTCTGAGCGATGCCAAGCCCGATGAGGTTTACAACCTGGCTTCACAGTCTCGACCAGGTGAGTCGTGGGCGCGCGCGCCCGAGACGTTGCAGGTCAATGGGTTGGCCGCGATTCGGCTTTTTGAGGCGGTCCGTCATAACTTTCCGAATTGTCGCGTCTACCACGCCTCTTCCTCGGAGATGTTTGGGCGGGCATGCGTATCTCCGCAAAACGAGTCGACATCATTCAACCCGGTAAACCCTTATGCTGCGGCAAAGGTATATGCGCATCAGATGGGGAAAATTTACCGGGAGAGTTACGGTCTCTTTATTGCCAGCGGCATACTTTTTAACCACGAGAGTGAACGTAGGCCATTGCATTTCCTTACGCAAAAGGTAGCGTATGGCGCGGCTTGTGCCGGGTTAGGGATAATGAACTCACCAGATCTCAACGAGGTCGGTAGGCCCATTGTGGAAGGTGGCAGGCTGGCTTTGGGTAATCTTGCCATCGCTCGCGACTGGGGCTATGCAGGAGATTTCGTGCACGCAATGTGGTTGATCCTGCAGCAGGAGCACGCCGATGACTTTGTGATTGGCACCGGCGAGCTGCATTCCCTGCAGGATTTGTGTGAGACGGCCTACAGGAGTGTGGGTAAGGATTGGAGAGACAGCGTGGTGAGCGACCCTGCATTCGTCCGACCTTTGGAATCAGGGCAAACATTGGCTGATCCATCAAAGGCGCGGCTTCAGTTGGGGTGGCAACCTGCCTGGAGTTTTGACGACATGGTCAGGGCGATGGTGGCGGCACAAACGATTCGCTTGAAAGCCTCGTCACCGCGGATGAGCTGAATAAATTTCCTATTTTTGTTACGGAGAAAACGTGAAGAAGGCACTAATTACCGGCGTGACCGGACAGGATGGATCGTATTTGGCAGAACTCTTGCTGGGCAAGGGCTATGAAGTCCACGGGATTAAACGCAGGACATCCCTGCTCAATACGGACAGAATTGACCATCTTTACCAAGACCCTCATGAACAGGGTCGCCGCTTTGTTCTTCACCATGGCGACATGACGGATTCGAGCAGCCTGATTCGCATCATTCAGTTGGTGCAGCCTGACGAAATTTACAATCTGGCCGCGCAATCTCATGTAGCAGTTTCGTTTGAGGAGCCTGAGTACACCGCAAACTCCGATGCCCTAGGCGCCTTGCGAGTTTTGGAGGCGATTCGCATTACGGGGCTGGAGAAGAAGACCCGCTTTTATCAGGCTTCTACCTCTGAGCTCTACGGGTTGGTGCAAGAGATTCCCCAGAAGGAAACGACACCTTTTTACCCACGCTCGCCCTACGCTGTGGCTAAGCTTTACGCCTACTGGATTACGGTGAACTACCGTGAGGCCTATGGCATGTATGCCTGCAACGGCATCCTGTTTAATCACGAGAGTCCTGTTCGTGGGGAAACGTTTGTGACTCGCAAGATCACCCGTGCTTTGGCACGCATCAAGCTCGGATTGCAGGAATGCTTGTATCTGGGCAACCTTGATGCAAAGCGTGACTGGGGCCATGCCAAGGATTACGTGGAGATGCAGTGGCTGATGTTGCAGCAGGATAAGGCCGAAGACTTTGTCATTGCCACGGGTATTCAGTACAGTGTGCGCGAGTTTGTAGACGCTGCCGCCAAGGAGATAGGCTTGGCGGTGCGCTGGAGCGGTAGTGGAGTGGAGGAGAAGGGTTTCGACGCTGCCGGGAAATGCATTGTGGCGGTGGACCCCCGCTATTTCCGTCCCACAGAGGTTGAGACATTGTTGGGCGACCCAACAAATGCCAAACAGAAACTGGGATGGACGCCCAAGATTACCTTCCAGGAGCTAGTCAGTGAGATGATGCGCGAAGATCTCAAGGCTGCAGAGCGCGATGAGTTGGTCAAGCGCCACGGCTACGTGACATACGACCGCAACGAGTAGTGCGATGGTGTTTGACAGATCAAAACCAGATGCCACTGCACGCAAGCTACTGAGTGTGGATAGGTTGCATGCACTTGGCTGGCGGGTGAAAGTGGCGTCGCGCGAGGGTGTCGCCACAGCGTTTGCTGAATTTCTTTCAATAGGGTTTCCCGATTGATGGATGGCCCACTAGTAACGGTTGCTGTACCTTCGTTTAACCAGGGTCGGTATCTTGATCAGGCACTGGAATCCATTTTTTCTCAGGACGTACCAGTTGAGGTGTTCGTTGCTGACGGGGGATCAACTGATAAATCGCTGGAAGTGATCAAACAATGGGCCCCCCATTTGGCTGGTTGGAGGAGTGCAGCCGATGCGGGTCAATCCGCAGCAATCAACGAGTGCATCGCGAAGGGATCTGCGCCTTTTGTTTGTTGGCTCAATAGCGACGATTGGCTCTTGCCTGGCGCATTGAAAACGCTCTTGAAAACGCTGAAAGACCACCCAACAGCACCCATGGCATATGGACGAACCTGGAACTTTGTACAAGAATCTGGCAAGAGAACCGCAACGCTGGTGAAGCCGTTTTCTGAGTGGTGGTTGGCGCGTTTTTGCATTGTGTCCCAACCTGGAACACTCGTTAGCCGCCCGGCTTGGGAAGCGGTGCAAGGTGTCGATGGAACGCTGCACATGGCTATGGACTACGATCTTTGGTGGCGTCTATTCAAGCAGGTTGGCCCCCTGCATTTTGTAGACGAATTCGTTGCAGTCAATCGCGACCATGATGCCACCAAGACCAACACCCAGCGACGCTTGCACTATCACGAGGCAATGGCAGTCGTACGCAAGCACCATGGTCGTATCCCTCTTAAATGGTGGCTTGCGCAACCCTATTCCGTCTGGTTTCGGTCCGCATTCAACAAGTGAAAGTAACGCCAAAATTATTGCATTGACATGCCAGAATTTCTAGCCGGCGTGTACAGAAAGTTCAAGTAGTCGACGCAATGTCTTGCTAGCAACTTCTCTCGAGAATGTCTGTCGGATATGGCACTTACCACCTTCGGCCAAAGTGTTCCAGAGTGCCTCATCTTTGTGAAGACGAATAATGGCATGGGCAAAGGCCTCAGGTGAGTCACCTACCAAGACGTTGTTTTCATGCTCCAGAAACATGCCCTCCACTCCAGTGCTGGTCGCAACGACGGGGAGTCCATACGATAGTGCCTGGTTCACTTTCCCCTTCACTCCTGCACCATAACGTAACGGTGCGATGGAAACTTTACTAGACAACAGCAGAGGATCGATGTCCTGCACAAAGCCTAGAATTTCAATTCCGGGTTGGGCAAGTTCTCTCATGCTCTCTGGCATCTTGCTGCCAACTACCCGGAGTGTGATGCCAGGCAACCTCGTTGTGAGAAGTGGCCAGACTTCCTTGATGAACCAGTTCACGGCATCGACATTGGGTGGATGCTGAAAGCCTCCAACAAACAACATGCCATTGCGCCTCTTGAATTCAGGTGTTTCGGCGATGGGCTCGTGAATGAGTGACAAAATCTCCACTCTGGCAGAGGGCACTGCCTGAGCCAGTATTCCCAACTCCACAGGGCTGACAACAAGGGTCAGATCCGACTGCTCCATGACGGCGAGTTCCTGGCGCTTCGTGTCTGCCGCGATCTCGGCCAGTTTTGCAGATTGCTGCAATTCAGCCAGACGTTCTTCGCGAAGGTAATGCAAATCCACTGTATCAAACCAGATGCGTGCTTGTGGTGCGTATTTGCGAACCTGCTCCACATATTGGTTTGCGATGTAGTGTCGACAAAATATGATGACGTCAAAGTGCTGACCTTCCTGTTCCAGCAATTGCATCACGGAGTGCAAGTGCGGGCGATGCCAGACTTCGATGCCAATTTGTTGTAGCTGGCCAACGTAGGGCTGACGGTATTCCAGGTTGTCGGCAACGAAGGAGACTTGCACCCCCATCTCTGTCATGAGTTCCATGATCGCCAGCATGCGCACTGAGCCTGCATCCTGATCGGGCGTCACCATGCAAGCCTCGACCACCAGGACATGCATCTTGGCGCTTCGGGTGGCTTCGGCCCAGGGCTGCACACCATTCGGGCGATGGGACTTCAGAGTGTCCCGCCAGCGTTCAAAAAAAGTGACCTGGTTGATGATCTGGTGACGTTTGACCCCCTTGCTTTCATCCGTACCTGAAGTGACGCCCTCAAAATGGACCACCTTCGCGTGGGGTTGGTAATACACCGCTTTATCTGCTTGCCGGACACGGAATGCAAGGTCGGTGTCCTCGTAGTACGCGGGTGTGTAGGCGCGATCAAAGCCGTCCAACGCGTTCCAGTCCTTTTTACGCAGTGCGAGGCAGGCGCCTGAGCAATAGTCGGCTTTACGCAGGTAGTTGTACCGGGGGTGCTCGGGGTCCTGGTCACGGCCCCAATTCCACGCGGAGCCATCTTGCCAGACGATACCTCCGGCCTCCTGCAGGCGTCCGTCCGGGTAGACAAGACGCGCGCCCACCATACCGCAGTCACTTCTCGCGTCAAAAACCGATAGCAGCGCCTGCAGCCACCCTGTGGTCACCTGAACATCGTTGTTGAGCAGCACCAGGTACTCGCCAGTGGCTTGAAGTGCAGCAGCGTTGCAACTGCCGATGAATCCAAGATTTACTGCGTTGCGAATCCAGTGCACACCCGTCACTTGGGGCAACGCACTGAGCACCGGTTCAGGCGAACAATCATCAATCACGATGATTTGCACGTCGTCTAACTGGGTGTGCTGCGAAATACTGAGAAGGCAGTTATACGTGAACTGGTGCTGCCCGTAGACAGGAATCACCACCGACACGCGTGGCTTGCGGCCGGGTGGGCAGGTCGCCAGTGTCAAACTGGCAATGGTCTCTTGCCTGGTCTCAACTTGTTGAATCGGTGGTGGTTCAGGCGGCGACAATTTCTCCTGAACGCGGGTGGCCAGAGCGCCAACCCCTTCCTCCCGCAAGATGGAGTAGGCGATGGGCCAGCGCCGCCACCCGCGCTGGACCAGGCGTTTGATGTTGGAGATGCGATGGAAGTTCGATGCCAGTGTGGACCTCAAAGCCCGCATGGGCGCCGTGATGCGCCATGACTTGCTCTGTTCGTAGTGTCGGGTCAGTTGGTCGGTTGCGGCTTGCACCGTATCGCGCAACGCCTCTACGTGTGACGCAGAGAGTTGGTCGGTTGCGGCTTGCACTGCATCGCGCATCGCCACCGCGTGTGATGCGGACAGTTCGCCTTCTCTTGCCTCAAAAGTCTGCAGCAGGTGACGCTGCTGACTCTCGAAAGCTTCGTTGCGTTGCTGTTGGGTCTTCTCTGAATCTGCGATCTGTTGTTCAAGGGCGTGTGTCAGTTGCCGTTGCTTGGAGTCCGACAATTCCACCAGTTCAAGGTACTGCTTCTCAAGTTCTGCCACAGTGATATCGCGCGAATGAACGGTCTCTAACTGAGCCTGCAATGATTCCTGCTGCTTCTCAACCTCAAGTCGCAGGGTGGCGGCTTCATGCGTCAGTTGCCGGTCCCGCTCTTCCAGATCTAGGACCTGCTGTTGCATGGATGCCGTGGTATCCCGAAGTTCCTCAAAATGGGTAAACCATGGCTTGCCAGCAGTCTTCGAAATTGCGGCCAGTACTTTCTGGTCGTGCTCGATCAAGGAAATCTGGTGCCGCAAGGCCCGGCGTGATTCCAGATGACCGCAGTCCACGGCCTGCTCGTACAGGGTGTGCAGGTCCATGGCCGGCGGATAGGTCACCAAGGATACGGCCAAGCTGGAGGTTAGCGCGCTGACAGGCTCAACGCGTGGCCAGTGGTTGGGCGGTGCAACAGAAAGTGCGGACAGCAACCAGGTTCGGTAGCTGGCACGCCGTTCTAGGGTGGAGACATCGGGTGCAGAAAGCACGTCCGAGGCGCACGTTGGCTGAGCGAACTCCAGAAACGTTGCATTGACTTGCGCGGTCGGCGCAGAAGTCTCTAGCAGGCGGTGCTCAATCGAGCTTGCCTCTAGCCGCTCCGAAAGTGCACCCTGGTGGCTTGCGGCGACGATCGGAAGGTCGCACCGGAGCGCTACATCCAGCGTGTAGGAGTACGACTCGGGCGTGTGACCTGGAAACCAGATGCAGTCAGGGCGCGCGTCCCAAATGAGAAAAGGTAGATCGCCATCGGCATACTCGCCGGCGATGTGCAGCGGCAGCTCGGGAAATGCGGGAAGAGCACGTTCGGGGTATCCGATGACGACGAAGGAAATCGGTAGTGATCGATTCTTGGCATCCCAGGCACATGCCAGAACGTTGTCAAGTCCCTTCGCCCGGGACAGGCCACCAAGAATCAGCACCTTGACAGCCCGCGGTGTGGGGGTCAGCCACTCGTGGCGGGGTGGATGTGGTGCCACCTCGATCTGGATTGCCGGAAAGCGCCGCTTTACCTTCTCGCTGACATACGCGGAAGGGCTTATGACCCTCTGTGCATGCACCAAAAGACTGGCCATGCGCTCGCGCCATTCTTCGATCGACAGGCCCCAGGCGTGGGGTCGTTCGCGCAAGCATGTATTGCACCCGGACGCAACGGGCTCGCCACAATAGACAGCGCTGGCAGTGGTGAGTGCGTACTGAGGGCAGAACACGCCAAAGTCGTGCAGTGTCAGGTCATACGCAATCTCCAGGGCCTGCGGCAGCTTCAGAATCGCCACCGGGTAGCCATGCAGGTGGTGGATGTGGCACCTGGCGTAGCGACGCGAGTGCAACACATTGACCAATTCTTCCCACCGGCTGGCATCAAAGACCCGGCGATTTCCCGCCGAGTCATCGAGCGCCACTGCGTTGAGTCCCAAGGGGCGCAAGACCTCTACGCGAACCTCGGTAGCGAGTAACTCAACAAGGTCCATGACATGCTTGTCAACACCACCGCCATAGCAGTGCGTGATAAGTAGAATGCCAGGCCCCATGGGGCGGCCCAAGGCGTCTTTACCATCTTCGGCCAACTTATCCGCTACGCGCTGACGGTAAGGCTGGATGGGATCGGCTGCGACAAACTTTGCAATCTGGTCGGAATAGTCTGGATATAGTTGGAGCAGGGTTTTGAGATTGTTTTCCTTGAGCGTCTGGGTTTCTGCCTGGAATGAGCGCCCGCCCTGGTGTACGACGTAGGTGTTGGTGCACAGCAAGTGGCTAAAGCCCGCCGCGGTCGCGCGCATGCAAAAATCATTTTCTTCGCCATACCCCTGACCAAAACGCTCCGCATCAAACACACCAATGCGATCAATCAATGCGCGGCGGATGTACATGCAAAAGCCCACTGCGGTGGGAATTTCCGGGTAGTCGCCGTCATCGGCAAGCGCAAGTGCAGCCTCAAGATCAGTCAAGTCCAGGCCCGCCAAGAGTGTCTCGCGACAAAACACGGGGTAGGAGCAAATCTCTGCGTTATTGGAGAAGGGTGTGACCGTGCCAACGTGGGGCCTCGATTGCGCACATGCTTGCAGCTTCTCCAGCCAGGCGGGTGGAACCAGTGTGTCGGAGTTCAACAGCACAACATCGTTTTTGCTGAGTGCGAGCCCCCGATTGACGGTGCGAACAAACCCCTGATTGACGTCGTTGTAAAGGATATGGAGGCGTCTGTCTCCCGACTTGGAAAGATCATCCAGCAGCGCCCGAATTCGAAAATCGGTCGAGGCGTCGTCAATCAGGAAGATGTTGGCGTCGGGCGGCGAGTTCTTGACGACCCGCCTGAGGCAAGCCTGCACGTCGACAAAGGCGTTGAAGATGGGGATGATGACATCAACCATGGGACGTTTTCCTAAATACCAGTGTGGCGTTGTCTTCCCACGCCCAAGTCTGATTTACTGCCCAGAGTTGCTCAAGGTTCTCCTGCAGATGTAGCCGTAGCCTTCTTTCGCGGTGCAACTCTGACACGTGCACGACACCAAGACGCTTCAACATCTGTCTCCAGAGTCTGAAACCCTGTGGGTTGCTGGCGGACTCATCCTGCGACGGTGGTGGCGGTGTGAGAGAAAAAGGACCAATGGAGCGCCCCGGAATGTTCTGGCTGTTGTAAGTCAGGGACAACCCATGGGCGCGGCCAAGAACGCTCAATATGTCTGGGTGATAAAAGCGAACATGCTCCGGATCACGCCAGAACCCGAGCAGTTGGCTGCGAATGGATTCGGGGTCGGGAAATACAAAAATAGCCTTGCCATCGGGTTGGAGTGCCTGCGCCACCCGTTTCACCAATTGGTCCACAGCTTCGAATGGCAAGTGCTCGACAAAATGTGAGCAGTAGACACCATCGAAAGTGCCATGTTGTTCGGCAAGGAAGTCCAGCGCATCCTGTACTTGCACTTTCAGCCCCAGGCTCTTGGCAAAGCGCGCTGACTGTGCGTTTCGCTCGACGCCCATCGCAGAAATGTTGGCACGCTGCAAGCATTCCAGAAAAACACCGGTGCCGCAACCCACATCCAGCACGTTCTGGCACCCAGAAAAATGCTCTGCAAGGCCTTGCTGCATGGCTGTCAGCAGCGCATGGTCGCGCATGCCAAACGCGTACGACTCATAGCCAAACGCTTCCAAAGCCTCGCGTTGGATTATGGGTTCGGGCGGCAAAAGATCGTATTGGGTCAACTGCGCTTGCGGGTAGTTGCGGTACAGCACATCGGACAAGTTGGGGTCGGTCGACACCACATAGCTTACGCAGGAGAGCAGTCCGAGTGTCCATCGCTGTGCCACGGCGTCTATTGGCTCAAGTAACGATGCATCCGGGATCGCGAGGACTGTCTCGATGCCCAGTGCGGCAGAGATGCGTGCCAGATCTGCGCTGGCACCTGACAAGTCTTGAACGACAATGCGCGAAGGTTGGTGGGCCAGCACGGCATTGACAAACGATTGAATGAGTCGGAATGGTCCAAATTGTGCCCTCAAAGGCTGAAAACCTGGAGGCACTGCATAGGCATTGGCAGACACTTCCGACACCGCACCAACCTCTTTGACGTCCGATCCGAACCGAATAAAGATTTGATTGGAAGATTCGCCCGGGACGGAAGATTCTCCAGAGGATTGCGTGACAAAAAAATCTCTAGAGCGCATGAATGGGGAGGTTCGCAATGGGGCCGCAGTTCGGGCATGCCTTCACGGCCGTTGGCCTATCCGGATCGGATGTCCTTTAAGTAAGGCTGGACGGCGGGGATTATACGGGGTTGAGTTAGCTGCCATGCAGCAGCGACTTAGGAATGGCCTGGAGCGGCCGATTTGCAACGACGTATGCGGTGGCGTAATATTCGCCCAGTCTCTTGAGGAATGGAATGTTCAATAGGTTTTTTAAAAAGGATGCAGACCCGGCGGTGCCACCAGTCAAACCCAGGGGCATCGAAGTCGTAGAAGATGACCCCGATACTGCCTGGGGGCTGTGGGATAGCGCGCTTGCCGAGCAGGAGTCGCGGTTCGGTGCGGTGGAAGCCAGCGTACCCGATTCGGTCATGGTCCGCATGCCACCGGACGAGCCGGTGCCAGGGCCGGACCGCTTTGTTCCAACCCAGCCGCTCGGTCTGGAAGAGAAAACCGCTGATCAACGCCGCGAGGAGGCAATCTCCGTGGTCGAAATGCATCACCACAGAATCGCCAACACGATCCGGACCATGTGGGGCTACAAGGAGTGCAGCGTCTACATCTACAAGTTGATCTTGAACGGTGGCGATGGCATGGGAAAAACACGCATCGGCTTCAATCAGGACGCTGCAGAGGCCATGATGGCATTGGCGGAGTTGCATGATGCCCAGTTTGGCAGCTTTGACGTGGGTGGGAGCGGCGGGTTTTCGGACCCGACCGTACGCTCTGGTCTGGATGGAGCGCGCTGACGCTGCTGTTCAGCGGCGCTGCGCTGCCAGAAGTTCCGACTCTTTCGCGCGCTGTGCAAACTCGGCACGAAGCGCCTTCAGTTTGGCTCGCGGGTCTTCTTTGACGGTATTTTGATCCAGCGCCATTTCGGCAATGAAGCGGCTCGGTAACGCTGCAACCATCTCGCGACCTTTCTTTCGCCTTCGGGTCCAGCTCACTGCCAGACTGCGTTGGGCACGGGTGATGCCTACATACATCAGGCGGCGTTCTTCCTGCAGACGCTCGGATTGGGCGCTGGCGCTGGTGTCGTCGTCCATTTTGAAGGGAAGCATGCCTTCGGTCACACCCACTAGCAGCACGTGGGGCCACTCCAGTCCCTTGGCGGCGTGCAGGGTCGATAGCGTCACGACGTTCTGGTCTGCCTCGCGCTCCTGAATGGTCGACAGCAGGGCAATCGTCTGCGAAACTTCCAGCAGGCTCTTGACCTCTTGCTCGGAAATTCCATCGACACCGCTCGTTTGTCCGCCGCATCGTTGGGCGATCCAGTCGCAAAACTCCAGTACGTTGCTCCATTTGGCGGCGGCAATCTTGTCACTCTCCTCGCTGTCAAGGAGGTGTTTTTCATAGCCAATTTCCTTGAGCCATTCCGACAAAAAGGTGCTTGCCAACTCGGCGCCCTGGGTATGGCGGGCACGGAACTCGAGGTCGTTCACATACCGACCAAACTCATGCAGACTACCCAGGGACTTGTTGCTGAGTGCTGCACCGAGGGAGGGTGAAAACAGTGCTTCGAAGAGGCTGAGCTTGTACCGGCTGGCGTACTGGCCCAATGTACCCAGCGTCTGATGCCCGATGCCCCGTTTGGGCGTGGTGACGGCGCGCAGGAAGGCTGGGTCATCATCGTTGTTGGCCCATAGACGAAACCAGGCGCACAGGTCACGGATTTCAGCGCGGTCGAAGAAACTTTGCCCCCCCGACACCTTGTACGGAATATTGGCTTTGCGCAGCGCCTTCTCGAAGGGCTTGGACTGGTGGTTGGCGCGATACAGCAGCGCGAAGTCCCGGAACTCCTTGTACTGCTGCCCGGCCTGTGCCAGGGTGCCTTCGGCGCGCAGGCTCTGGATACGGGCCACTGCGCGCTCGGCCTCGTGCTCTTCAGTGTCGGCATCCACCACCCGAACCGGCTCTCCCTCGCCCAGGTCACTCCACAGGTTTTTGGGATAAAGCTTGGGGTTGGGGCCGATCACGTTATTGGCTGCACGCAGGATGGCCGATGTAGAACGGTAGTTTTGCTCCAGTGTGATGACTTTGAGCGACGGAAAATCCACCGGCAATTTCTTCAGGTTGTCCAACGTTGCACCACGCCAGCCATAAATCGACTGGTCATCATCCCCTACCGCGGTAAAGCGGGCACTGGCTGGCGCATGGCCACCGGCCAGGAGTTTGAGCATTTCGTACTGTGTGGCGTTGGTGTCCTGGTATTCGTCTACAAGGATATGGCCCATCAGCGCTTGCCACTTGTGCCTGACGTGCTCATGATTTTGTAGCAATTTGAGGGGCAGGCTGATCAGGTCATCGAAGTCCACACTCTGGTACGCAGTCAGCCGATCTTCGTAACGCGCCATTACCATGGCAGCGACGCGTTCGTTCTCGCCCTCGGCGGCGGCAAGTGCCTGTGCTGCGTTGTGCCCCGCACTCTTCCAGGCGCTGATGGTCCACTGCCATTGCCGTGCCGTCGCCGCATCCACCGTACCGCCAGCGTCTTTCAGGATGCTTGTGACGTCATCGGCATCCAGAATTGAAAACGCTGGTTTGAGTCCCAGTGCAGCGCCATCTTGTCGCAGCATGCGCACACCGAGTGCATGGAAGGTGCAAATCACGACATCCTTGGCGGCTTTGCCAATCAGCCCCTTGGCGCGCTCGCGCATTTCCGCCGCCGCCTTGTTGGTGAAGGTAATGGCCGCGATGCGCCGTGCTTCCATTCCGCTTTGAATGAGCCGGGCAATCTTGTGCGTGATCACGCGTGTCTTGCCAGAGCCAGCCCCTGCGAGTACCAGGCACGGGCCGTGCAGATAGTTCACGGCTTCCTGTTGGGCGAGGTTCATGCCCGCGGCATCACGTGACGTGGACATACTACCTAACGGTCGCTGGGGGTTCGACTTGCTGGTCGTTGTCGTAAAGCCCCTCCCAGCGCTGGCCACCCTTCCATGTGAAAACGCCCTGCCCATGCTTCTTGCCCGCCTTCCACTGGCCTGAGTACTGGTCGCCATTGGGCCAATGGAAAGTACCAGAACCCTCGGGCAAGCCGTTGACATGCTGACCGGTATAGGTTTCACCCGTTGCAAATACACTGCGCCCCTGACCCTGGGGCACGCCGTTGACGACCGGTCCCTCGTAAACGTTGCCATTGGCAAAACGCAGTTTGCCTTGCCCCTGGGCGCGCTCCTCGACCCAATCTCCCTCAAACCGTTGCCCATTTTTCCATTGGTAGAGGCCCTTGCCATGAGGGACACCAGCGACGAAACTGCCGGCGTAGGTGTCGCCCGAGGCATAGCGCATCTGCCCCTTGCCGTGGGGCACACCGTTGGCGACCGTACCTTCGTATTGATTGCCGCTGGCAAACCGAATCCGGGCCTGCCCCACCGGCGTGTCATGTTCCCAGTCGCCCTCATAGGTCTGCCCGTTGCTCCAGACAAAGACGCCTATCCCGTGGCGTTTTCCGGCGGCAACGGCACCCTCATAGGTGTCGCCGTTTTCCCATGTAACCTTGCCGTTGCCGGAGAGCGTGCCGCCGTAAGGGTCTGGCACGAAGCGCCCGACAAAGCGAGCAGCACCGGCAACAAACTCCTTTACCGCTGGTTCGGGTGGCGCCGCAGTCGAACCACTGGTGGCAATAGGCTCAGCGGCAGCCGGCTGTGGTGGCCCGGAAGATGCCGCACTGGCGCTTGAAGCGTCAGCCGTCCCACGCGGCGATACATTGGCATCATTTTGTCGCGTGGCGGCGGTTGCGATTCCAGGCTTGGCCAAGGCGGGGGGGGGCGCGGCGGACTGTACGTTACTCGCTAGGGGTATTTTGGGTGGGATGGCGGCGTTCGGAGCCGACTCCACTGGGCGCAACGCGACCCAAGGGGTGCCGCGCTCGCGTGCCAGCGTCTGGATCTGGGTGCGTGCAACATCTTGCACCGCGCCTTTACACAGTGGCAGAGCCTCACGCCAAAGCGTCTCGGTAACCAGCGATAGATCCAGTTTCTCTTCGCGCGACAGCGCCATGGACGTGGTTCGCAGACGTTGGCTGTATTCACGTGCCTTCTCAAATGCGGGAGCACAAAATTCGGCATTGTGACCATCAATTTCGGATTGCTCGCGCCGACGTTGCGCAACGTCTTGCTGCGATCCAGTACACAACTCTGACGCATTCTCCCAGGCATCTTCCGATTTGCGGAACAGGACGGAGGCTTCGTTGAACCTTCGTTCGCTCAGGGCTTTTCGGGCAAGTTCCTGCAGCGCCGAGGCATCCCGATGTGCTGACTCGCACTTCGGCCCAGCACCCTGCTGTTCGGAAAGGCGCTCTTGCTGCTTCAAGTCGTCGGCAAGATTGCGTTTGGCTCGTTCTTTGGCGCGATCTTCACACTGCTCAACGGCTTTGGTCCACAACGCAATGGCCTCATCCAGAAACTTGAGTTGCTCCGACAGATCGCGTTTTTGGGCCTGGGCCGTGGCAACGCTCAGGTCCAGCGCCATCGCTTTGTCGGTCAGAGGGCGGCAGCCCAACGGCGCTGTGGGTGTCGGTGGTGCTGCAGGAGCGAGCGGCGCCAGCGCCGGATCGGCGCTGGCATTTCCGGGTTCAGGCACCGGTTTGGTCGATGTGTCCGGCTCGGGTATGCCCTGTGGCGGTGGCGTTTGCGGTACCGGCAAGATGGGCTGCGCTTGCACTGGCATCACCACAGAGAGTGCCAGCGCCGCAGCCAACGCAAAGGGGGCAAGTCGATGCATGTGATCGGATGTTCTAGGGATTGACAGACGATGCCACCGGCATGCGCAACATGCTGTCAATCAACCCGCGGGCGTACGGTTGGCTTGCGTTGGGTAGATCGTCCATTTCGTAGGAAAACGCCTGCGGAGCAGAAGCCATGGGCATGTCTGCCAGGTCAAATTGCAGGTTCTCAGGACGAATGCCGCCCAGGATCGCCACCACATCCTCCCGACGTCCGCGTTGTGTGGCCAGCGCGTTGAGCACGGTCATGCGCTCCGGGTCCAGGACCAGGGAATTGGCAGTCAATCCGCGTTCAATGAGTTTTTGGTGCAAAGAAAAGCCAGCCAGCGGATTGCCATTGAGTTTTTCCAGCCGGTTGTAGGCCCAGACATCGGCCTTGTCGAAAATGGTGGCTGCGGCCCATGCCACCCCGGTCAGTGAGCTTCGATTGGCTGCAGCCTGCTGCATCGCTGCCACCACGTCGATTTGCTTGAGCTGTCTGACAGCCACATTCGACAACGCGTCTCGCAGTTGGGATTTGACCATGGCACTGGCGTCTTCGACCAGTCGCTTCCTGAAGGCCGCCGTGGCAGCGTTTGCGGCTTCGGTTTGTGCTGCCTTCATGGCGGTTTCAGCCGCAAGTGCTGCGCCCTTGAGCCCGGACGCGATGGTGAACAGGTTGTACAGGGTGCCCACAATTTTGGTGCTGTAGTGGTAGGTCTTCATGCGGGCCCCACCTTCCTCAGACACGCCCTGGGTCCAGAGCACTGCCCACAGCGCCTCGTCTTCGGTCATGTCGGCGCGCGCAACTTGTAGTGGATGCATGCTCAATAGCCAGTGGTAGTCCTGTGTCTGTGGCAGATTCGGAGGTGCCAGGCGGGTGTAGCCGCGGCAGACCTTGTAGGGGGTAACTTTCACCGTTCTCCCCCCAAACAGTGTCAGTGAGAACGGGTCACCTGCATCGCGCCGGTCCGCCAATTCCAGCAACATTTTTTCCGAGTTTTCGCTGGAGTAGCTACCGATGGCCTGTATTTTGTCGCCCAACTGCAGTGGCGAGCCGATCGCCGCTCCGACCACCGTGAGGCGTTCGTCGACGCCCAGTCCACGCACCCAGGCGACCCTGTCGTCGATGGCCAGGTCGTAAGCCGACGCCACGGAAATCGGCAACTCCCACTGGGTGTCGCATTCCGGGTCCTTCAGGCTGGCGGAACGGGCGATGGCGGGTCGCAGGGCTTTTTCCCCGGCACCGTAAGCGCGGATGTTGGCAAGCAACTCCTCGTTGACTTTGCGGCCATCGTCTACGGTGTATTTGGTGCCGGCACAGCCCCCAAGCAAGGTGGAAAAAATTATCAGGATGATCCAACGCATGGCACGCTCCCTACTTCACTCCGTTGTGGTTCGCTCAAAGCCAATGGTACCGCCGCAACGGCCCTATCGGCAGGTTGGCTGCGACAATTGACCTGTGCAACACGTTTTGACCATTACGTTTCCGTTTTTTGCGCTGGTGCTACTTGGGTTTTTGTCGGCCCGGCGGTCCTTGTTGCCTTTGTCGGCTATTCCCGGGCTCAATGCTTTCGTGCTGTTCTTCGCGCTGCCTTGCATGCTGTTTCGGTTCGGAGCGTCAACGCCCATTGCGCAGTTGCTCGATGCAAGGGTTGCGCTGGTGTATCTGCTGTCGGCGACGGCCGTCGTGACATTGACCATCGTGGTGACCCGGCGTGGGCGCATTGGCTGGAACGACGCCGCATTTGGCGCGCTGGTGGCAGCGTTTCCGAACACGGGGTTCATGGGCGTACCTCTGCTGGTGGCGTTGATGGGGCCGCGCGCGGCCGGGCCGGCCATTTTGGTGGTGTTGGTCGACATGGTGTTTACGTCGTCGCTGTGCCTTGCGGTGTCGCGCCTCGGGGGCGTGGGTGAGCCCGGAAAGTCGGCGCGTCAGGCGGCCAGGGATGCACTCAAGGGGGTCGTTACCAATCCTTTGCCATCGTCGATTCTGTTGGGCGCATTGCTCTCGGCAATGCAGTGGAATCTGCCCCAGCCGCTGGGGCAAACCGTGGGATTGCTCGCTGACGCTGCCTCGCCGGTGGCGCTGTTTACCATTGGCGCAGTGTTGGCCCGCTCCAAAATGCTTGCGCAGGCGGATGTGACGCAGGTCACCGCGTGGCGGGAAGTCCTGCCGGTAGCGGCCATCAAGCTGTTCGTTCACCCGGCAGTGGTCTGGCTGGTCGGAAACATGGCGACCCGTTTGGGGGTGCCGATCGATCCTTTTGTGCTGACTACATTGGTTTTGCTGGCATCACTGCCCAGTGCCAGCAATGTGTCGCTCCTGGCCGAACGCTATGGGGCCGACACCGGGCGCATCGCACGCATCATTCTGTTGTCAACGGCTGCTGCGTTCCTGACCTTTTCCGCCGCGGTGGCCATCATGACCCGTGCCTAGGACGCACTTGTTTCAGAAATGGACATCATAGGTGGTAGCCCGTGTGTTTGCGGGCATGTCGAAAGTGTGTGCAAACCGCTGCAATTCCCGGCAGTGTGAGTGCAGCGCGTGTTCGACACAGGTGTGGGCGTAGTCGGAATCGGTGCGCAGCCGGGTCGTGTCAACCCAATACCCTTGGCCCGCCATGAGCCATTTGAAGTCCACTTCGATCAGCATGTCGTCTTGCGGGTCGAAGCCAATTGCAGTCAGTGTCGTGGCATTCATGGTGCCCTCCAATGCTCCAAAATGATCTGTCGATAAAGAAAATATAGGTGTCTACCCGCGCAGGCATGTCCCAAACTGGTGGGTGTTTGCCGTCCAATTCATGGCGTCTTCGCTCTCGTCACGTGCGGGTGGCGATCTAGGCTACAGTAGGCACTGCATGTGCGCGCACTGCGCAGGGAACCCTTTTTTTGGAAACAATCTTTCTGCACACTCCCATGAGACTTCACTGTCACAGAGATGAAGGCAGTCCGTTATTTTGACTGATTCGATGCGAATTCTTGACTGGCCACGTCCATTCAAAAAGGCACTGGTCATCGCTGTAGATGTCACGCTGGCATTGTTTGCAACCTGGGTCGCCTACAGCATTCGAATGGAAACGCTGCACAGCCCGGAAGGGCAGGAGTGGATTCATTATGCAGTGGCTGGGGCACTGGCCCCTGTTGTTTTCTTGACGGCAGGTCTCTACCGGGCTGTTTTCCGGTACTTCAGCACCAAGGCGATGCTGCAGACCGTTCGGGCGGTGCTGTGGTACGCCATGGCACTGGTGGCATTTCATTGGCTGCAAATATGGCCGAAGTTCCCGTTGACGCTGGGGCTGATGCAACCGATTATCTTTTTGCTGCTGTTGGGGGCTGTGCGCGTCACCGCCCAGTACTGGCTGGTGAGCCGCGGCGTCGAAAATCGCCCGGCTCCCAGAAGACTGTTGATTTATGGGGCCGGTGAGGCCGGCGTGCAGATGTCTTCTGCCATGGCCGTGACGCGGGCCTTCCAAGTGGTTGGTTTTGTCGACGATGCACCCCACAAACAAGGCCAAACCATCAACGGTGCTCCCGTATTCAGTGCCTCAGCGATCGATGCGGTGGTCAGTGACCTGGCGGTCACCGACGTGCTGCTGGCCATGCCCAGTGTCTCCCGGGTCCGGCGCAACCAGATTGTGCAAAGACTGGGTACCTTGCCTGTGCATACACGCACGCTCCCAAGGCTGTCAGAACTCGCGACCGGCCGCGTCACCGTGCAGGACTTGCGCGAACTTGATGTTGAAGACTTGTTGGGTCGCGAACCCGTCGCACCCGATCCAGCCCTTCTGGCCAAACGGCTTTATCAGCAAGTGGTGCTGGTGACGGGGGCGGGCGGCACCATTGGCAGCGAATTGAGCCGCCAAATCCTGCGGGAGCGTCCACTCAAACTGCTGTTGCTCGACCACAGCGAGTACGGTTTGTATTGCATTCACCGTGAGCTGGAGCAGTGGCGCGAGGCAAACGCTCCTTCGATCGAATTGGTGCCACTGTTGGTGAGTGTGGGCAACCGGCGTCGACTCGACTCCATCCTGGGCAAGTACCACCCTTCCATCATTTACCATGCCGCGGCCTATAAACATGTGCCGATGCTGGAGAGCAACC
This sequence comes from Rhodoferax sp., assembly GCA_020048895.1. Taxonomy (GTDB): domain Bacteria; phylum Pseudomonadota; class Gammaproteobacteria; order Burkholderiales; family Burkholderiaceae_C; genus Allorhodoferax. Next base: position 31,365 of record JAIFLV010000014.1, read on the forward strand.
CTTCAGAAGGCATTGTCAATAATGTGTTTGGTACCCTGGCATTGGCGCAATCGGCTGTAGCACTGGGCGTCCCGAATTTTGTGCTGGTGTCAACCGACAAGGCCGTGCGGCCAACCAACCTGATGGGCGCAAGCAAGCGTATGGCGGAGTTGGTGTTGCAGGCGCTTGCAAACCAGGGTGGCGCACACGGCACCTGCTTTAGCATGGTTCGCTTTGGCAATGTGCTGGGTTCGAGTGGCAGCGTGGTGCCCATGTTTCGGGACCAACTGGAAGCGGGCGGGCCACTGACGGTGACCCACCCGGAAGTGACGCGCTACTTCATGACCATTCCCGAAGCCGCACAGTTGGTGTTGCAGGCAGCGGCCATGGCCAACGGGGGAGAGGTTTTCCTGCTCGATATGGGAGAACCCGTCAAGATTGTCGATCTTGCGCGCAGGCTGGTTTCGCTGGCAGGCCTGCGCGTGAAGGATGAGCAGCAGCCCGATGGAGACATTGAAGTTCAGTTCATTGGCCTGCGCCCCGGCGAGAAGCTCTACGAAGAATTGCTGATTGTGGACAACCCGATTCCGACCTCGCACCCACGCATCATGAAGGCCCGCGAAGACTGCCTTGCGTGGGCGGATCTGGAAACTTTGCTGGGGCAATTGCAGCAGGCGGCGTACAACGAGGACCTGCAAGGTATTCAAGCCGTGTTGAAGACCTGTGTGCATGGCTATCGGCCGGATGCGCGATCACCATAGCGTTATTGCGCGACGCTAGATTGCGAGGGGATCCACATCCACGGCCCACCGGATCACGCCTTTTCCCGCCGGGCTTTGTCGCGCGGTATGCAGCACCGATTGCCAGCCACTCAGAAACTGCTGTAGCGCGTTGCGCGACGCGCTTTCCACCAGCATCTGGGCGCGCTCGATGTTGGCAATGCGCTGGATACCCATCGGTATAGGTGGATAAACCGTCACTTGTGCCACGATGTCGGCCCAGCCGTCCCAGTGCGCCATTTCGCTGGCAGCCGCATTGCGGGCTGCTTCCAGGAATCCATGGGCAATTTCTTGTGTCTTTGCTTCGGCTCGAACCAGAGCTTGCGCGCTGAAGGGTGGCAGGCTGGCTTGTGCGCGCTCTTGCAACTGCTGTTGTGCAAAGGTAGGGTAATCGTGCCCCTTGAGTGCCGCGTACAGCGGGTGCGCAGGTTGAAAGGTCTGCACCCACATCTCTGCGTTGTCGCCCAGGGAGGCATCACGTCCAGCACGGCCCGCCGCTTGCAGGAGCAGTCCAAAGAGCCGCTCAGGTGCCCGAAAATCACTGGAAAACAGGGCCCCATCCGGGTTGACCGCCGCCACCAGCGTGATGCGACGAAAGTCATGGCCCTTGGCAATCATCTGCGTGCCCACCAGCACGTCGACGTCACCGGAGTGAACAGCCGCCAATTGACTTTCCAATGTGCCTTTGAGGCGGGTGGTGTCCGCGTCAATGCGGGCAATCCGCACGGGTTCACCGTTTGGGCATTCGGTAGTGATCGAGTTTGGGCGACGCACATCCGAGAGCAACTCGGCGAGGTGTTCTTCCAGGCGCTCGGTTCCGCGCCCCAGGGGCGCGATGTCCGGGTTTCCGCAGGCCGGGCAGGCGCGCGGCACGCGTTCGGTGAAACCACAGTGATGGCAGCGCAGTGTGCGGTCTATTTTGTGGAATACGCGAAAAGCGCTGCAGTGTGGACACTCGCTTTTCCAGCCGCAATCGCCACAGTGCAGCACCGTAGCGTAGCCGCGGCGATTCAGGAACACCATGCACTGTTCGCCACGTGCAATGCGCTCCCGAATGGCCTCCAGAAGCGGGATGGAGAACACCGCGTTGCGAGGCTGGTGGTTCATATCGACCCGGCGCACCAATGGCAATTTGTCCGTTTGGCCGACGCGGCCGGGCATGTGCAGACGCAGATACCGACCACCTTCCTCGACGGGGCGGCTATGGTGCCAGCTTTCCAGCGACGGCGTGGCCGAGCCCAGCACGACTTTGGCGTTTTCGAGCCGTCCGCGGTAAACCGCGAGGTCACGGGCCGAGTAGCGTGCGCCTTCGCCGCTTTTGTAGCTGGGGTCGTGCTCTTCGTCCACCACGATCAGTTGCAATCCGGGCATGGAGGCAAACACCGCCATGCGGGTGCCCAACACGATGCGCGCTGTGCCGTGGTGCGCCGCGAGCCAGTTCTTGAGGCGCTGCGGGTTGGTCATGCCACTGTGCAACGACACCACCGACGCAGCGCCATAACGCGGCGCAAAGCGTTCTCGAAACCGCTGTTCCAGCTGGGGTGTGAGGTTGATCTCGGGCACCATCACGAGTGCCTGCGCGTGTGGGCCACGCTCCAGTAGCGTTTGCACGCACTGCAGGTACACCTCCGTCTTCCCGCTTCCGGTGGCACCAAACAGCAAGCACGGGCCTGCATGGGCCTGTATCTGGTCTAGCGCCTGGGCTTGCTCGGCAGTCAACGTTGGTGCGTTTGCCAAGGCCGTTTCGCCGTCGGGCGGCGGCGTTGGCGCGGTGCGTTTCAATCGGCGTTGCACTTGCACGGCCGACATCTCCCGCAACTGCGGTGGCAATGCCGCCAAGGTCACTTCACCCACCGAGCGCTGGTAATACTGCGCCGCAAAACCCAGCAATTGCTGCCAGTGCGCGCTCAGCGGTGCGATACCTTCCAAAACACTGGCAATTTGCTTGACTTTGCCAGGGTCCACCTCACCGGTGGCACCGGCTGCATCGGCATCCCACACGACACCCAGGGTCTCGCGCTTGCCCAAAGGAACCCGCACCAGCGTTCCCGGCGCCAGCAAGGTCGGATATTGGTAGCTCAGCACCGACCCAAGCGACGCGTGCGCAGGGGTTTGAACCAGAACACAGAGCCAATGCATCATGCATGCGGTTTTGCATAGCAAAAACCGAGTTGAGGCAATTTGTTCATGTCATCTTGAGGAAACGCAGCTAAGTGCTTGATTTTTATGCCCTTTACACGGCATTCACGGAAACTGTGGATAACTTTGTTGATATATGGTCCTGAGGCTTGCCAAAGCCTTGATTTTCAAGGCTTTGGACGGAATGCCCGGAAAAAAAGCAACTTTCGAAACCTATATAAATCAAGCACTTACGTTCGCTATGGGTTTTGTAGCGGTTTCCAGTGTAGTAGGGGTGGTGAAAACCCTCGCCTAACCAATTTTGTGCATAAGTGCAAGATGCCAGGTCAATATCAGGTCTAAAAAGTGGTAGGAGGGTTTAGCACCGCATAGCGCGTGAATGATTGTGTACCGCCTCGACCAAGGCGGCTACATGCTCTGGTGGTGTGTACTGGCTAATGCCGTGGCCGAGGTTAAAAATGTGGGTAGGCCCCGTACCAGGTCCCTGGTGCGGTTTACCAAAACTGTCCAGCACCTTGGCTACTTCGCGCGCAATCTGCTGCGGTGGGGCAAAAAGAACATTGGGGTCAATATTGCCTTGCAGTGCCTTGCCAGGGCGCCGATCGGTACCGCCGACCAAGGCCCGCGCGCGCGCAAGGTTGACGGTCCAGTCCAACCCCAGCACCTCGCAGTCGAGTTCGCCCATATCTTGCAACCACATGCCACCCCCTTTTGTGAACACGATGCGCGGGATGGTTTCTCCCAAGGGACCGGTGCGTTTGAGTTGCGCCAGCACCCGAGCGGTGTAGGCCAATGAAAACTCCTGAAATGCACCGTCAGCAAGCACTCCGCCCCAGCTGTCAAACACCATCACCGCTTGTGCGCCGGCATCGATCTGGGCATTCAGGTAGGCCGCAACCGCATCCGCATTGATGGACAGAATGCGGTGCATCAGGTCGGGACGTGCATACAGCATGGTCTTGACCTGGCGGTAGTCGTCGGAGCCAGCGCCCTCGACCATGTAACACGCCAGCGTCCAGGGACTGCCAGAAAAACCGATGAGGGGCACGCGCGCCTTGCCGTCTTGCACCAGTGCCTTGCGGATGCTGGACACTGCGTCAAAAACGTACTGCAATTTCGCCATGTCGGGCACGGCCAGTTTGGCAACCGCAGCCTCGTCGCGAACGGCTGTGGCGAAACGGGGGCCCTCGCCTGCAGCAAAAGTGAGGCCCAGGCCCATGGCGTCGGGCACCGTCAGAATGTCCGAAAAGAGGATCGCAGCATCCAGAGGGTAACGGTTCAGCGGCTGCAGGGTGACCTCGGTGGCGAAGTCCCGGTTGGTGGCCAGGCCCATGAAACTGCCGGCCTTGGAACGCGTGGCGCAGTATTCCGGGAGGTAACGCCCGGCCTGGCGCATCAGCCACAACGGTGTGTAGTCGGTGGCCTGGCGCAGACACGCACGCAAAAAGCGGTCGTTGTGCAGGTTGGCGAAGGTGGGGTCGGGCGCACCGGTGGTGCTGGGGGTGGGAGCTGGAATATTCATCCCCCAATTGTCGCAGTTAGCGGCCCTGGAAATGGCGGCGGTGCTCGACCAGGATGCACTTGTCCTGTACCACCCGCAAGCCAGCCTGGCGTGCAAGCGCTGCGCTGGCTTCGTGGACAATGCCCAACTGCAGCCAGATGGCGGTGGCACCGACGGCGATAGCATCATCCACGACGGGTGGCACATCAGCACTGTTGCGAAAAACGTTGACCAACCCGATGCGCTCATGCACAGCCGCCTCGTGCAGGCTGGGGTAGGCTTTTTCCCCCAGGATGGATGCCGCATTGGGATTGATCGGGATGATGCGCCACCCCTGTGACTGCAGGTACTGGGCTACTTCAAAACTGTCTCGATGGGGTTTGGGTGAGAGTCCAACCACGGCAATCGTCCGGTACGTATCCAGTATGTGCGCTACTGCGTCGTGCGGGTTCAGGTCGGTTGGGTGAGTCAATGTTGCCACCTACAGCGTCGCCAATGCGGCCTTCAAATCACTGGCACTCAGGACTTCGGAGAAAAGTACCGGAGGACGGGTCGGGTGGTACAGCACGTACACCGGCACGCCGCTGCGGCCCAAACCTTCGAGCGCCACCGTGATGGCCGGGTCGCGTCGGGTCCAGTCAGCACGCAACAAGGTCACCTTGCGCGCCTGAAAATCACCGAGAACTTCGGCGCTCGCCAAAGTTGTTTTCTTGTTGTACTGGCAGGTAATGCACCAGGCGGCGGTGAAGTCCACAAACACGGGTCGACCTGCGGCAAGCTCAGCCTCCACCATGCCCGGTGCCCACGTGTGCCAAGCACCCGCTGGTTTTGTGCCACTCGCGCTGGAAGTTGGCGATACGGGCGCCGACTCGTCCAGTTGCAAGACATTTTGGCCGATAGCGCCCGCCAACATTGCGCAACCAGCTATCGAAACAGTAGCAAATACCCATCGCGTGCGCCCCGAAAGGCTGACCGACCAGACCAGCAATGCCAGACCTACCAGCAACGCCAGCAAACTGGCGGCCCCGTCCACGCCACTCAGGTGGCCTAGTACCCACACTAGCCAGACCACCGTGGCAAACATGGGAAAGGCCATGAAGCGCCGCAGCGTATCCATCCAGGCGCCCGGTTGCGGCAACAGCCGGCCGAAAGCAGGCACCCAACTGGCCACCAGGAAGGGTAGTGCCAATCCCAGCCCCAATGCAGCAAAGATGCCCATGGCCTGCGGCCCGGGCAGGGTAATGGCATATCCCAGGGAGGCGCCCATGAAGGGGGCGGTGCAGGGTGATGCGATGGCCACCGCCAGCACGCCCGAAAGAAACGCGTCGCCCGTGGGGTGCTTGGCCTGCAAGGACGCCAGACGGTGGGGTAGCAGGGACCCCACTTCAAAGAGACCAGCAAGATTGAGCCCAATGAGGGTAAAAAGGGCTGCAAGCAAGGCCACCACCAGGGGTGACTGCAGCTGAAAGCCCCAGCCCAGTTGCTCGCCCGCTGCTCGCAGCCCCAGCATCAGTGCGCCCAGCGCCATGAATGACAACACCACACCCGCGGTGTACGCCAGGCCCTGTGCCCGGTGTTCTGAGCGGTATTGACCTGCGTGCTGGGAGAACCCCAGCACTTTGATCGCCAGCACCGGCAGCACACAGGGCATCAGGTTGAGTATCAGCCCACCCAGCAAGGCGGCGAACATCGCCAGCATCCAGCTAGACCACGAACCATCGGCAGGAGGCGGACTCTGCGGCGTTGGAGTCGTTGGCGCGGTGGCGATACTGGTTGCACCGACGGCGGGTGGGTTCGCCTCGGGCAGGTCGGGCCAGGTGCCGCTGATCCTGGCGACGGTTCGCACGCTTTGCTGGCCCACAGCAAGCACCACCGCCATTTCCGGCACCGTGCCTTCACGTTGCACAGACAGGGGTAGGCGAGCACGCCAGTCAGCTCCTTGCCATTCGGGTTCCTGCGGTGATGTGGACGGATCGGCGATATTGGGTGACTCTGGGAACACCTGCACCGGGTTCCCAATCCAGGACGCCGGTAGCCCGGTGACTTTGAGCGCGATGCCGTCCGTTGCGACCGACGCAGTCGCAATCCCCTTCAGCGCAACTGGTACAGCAGCCCGTGCAGCGCTGAACGCGGCGCCATGCGATGCAGTGGAACCTTTGGCTGGCACGTTGAGAGCAAAGCTGCCTTCCTGAGGAATGCACTCCTGAAGGCACACCAGCCACGATGCATTGAGCCGGACATCCAGGCTACCTTGCACCGAGGGAACAAAGTCCTTGCCAATCGTGATGGCAACGGGTAACAGTACGGTATCCCCATAGCCGTAATTGCCCATGGTGCCGACTTTGATGAGCTGTGGCGTTGGCCACTCTATTTCGCCAGCGGTTGCGCCTTGCGGCAACGTCCACTGCAGCGTTGTGGGCAAGCCCGAGTCGCCGGGGTTTTTCCAATAAGTATGCCAATGCGGCTGGTGCTGTATCTGCAATCCGAGCGATACCGTGGCCCCAGGGTGTACCCCGTCAGGAGCGAGTGCTACAAGTTCGGCACGCACCTGGTCGGTCTTGACCACGGCGCTTGCTGCAAAAGTGCCAATCTTCTGAGGGTTTCCTAAGGTAATCTGGGCATTTGCGCCCGTCAATAAAGCGCTGGTAGCTACAGAAAATATAGCGAAAAGATGGCGAAGAGACATCGATTGGTAGCCGGGTCGGGACGGCTGTGGAAAGGCGTGTAAGAGGTTCATTGTGCAGTGTGAGCCCTGCACAGCATCAAAAGTTCCAAACCGAGGCCTCTTGGGCAAAGACGGCAGGCAACTTCCTGGGGGCTCGGATGCGCAGCTGTTTGTTGACATTTTCCTGCCCAAACACCACTTCGATGTCAGCCACAGTAACGCCAAACAATGGCGCCAAAAAGCGCACCATGTGGTCGGTGGCTTTGCCACCTTTGGGTGCAGCAGTGACGCTGACTTTGAGTTGTGTGCCTTTGGGTTTTCCAATAGCGTCTTTGCTGGCGGCCGGTTTGCCCAGAATATTGACGATCAGGGTGTCACCGTCCCAGGCAAAGAACGACTCACCCGTGGCATTGCGAGGGCGACCGGGTGCCATTACAGGCTGGAGGCATCAAATGAGGTCAGCTTGAACCCCAGGTCGCGGCCAATCGACTCGTGCAGAGCGCGCTGCAACGCTTCGCTTTCGCGCATGAGTTTGCGCAATTGGCCACGCTCGATCGCCAAAACGCTCAGTTCGGTCTGCGCCACCACCGATGCGGTGGCAACATCATCGCGGAAAAAGCTCACCTCGCCCACCAGATTGCCATCGTGCAGCGATGCCACCACCATGCCGTTGGCCACTACGTGTGCTGTCCCCTGGATGATGATGTACAACTGCTCCAGGTGCTCGCCCTGGGTCACCAGAAAGGTGCCGGCGGTCGGAAAACTGCGCTGGCTTACCTTGAGCAATTGCTGGAAATCGGCATCACCCAAGGTGGGGAACAGCCAGGCGCGTAGGGCTTGCTCCTGAATCGTAAGTGCGCCCGCCGATACAACGCGCAGTCGGCGCAAATACTGGACCGCGTTGATGGATGCCAGCACCAGCAGGATCGCGACCAAAGGCCAACGCAAACCATCTTCCGCGAAGAAAACCCCCACGGCTCCCAGCAAGAATGCAGCCATCGCGAGCAACCGCATCTGTACGTTGCCTGCAACAAGGTACGAGGCCGCAAGCAGAGCACATGCGATTGCCCCTAGCGCCAGTGAGGTGGATCCAAGTGTTATGACGATATTCATTGCAATGAGTTGTTGCGATGCAGCCGTGGAGAATAACCTACCAGGCCGATCGTCGATGCAAGCGGGGGCCGTCGCAGGCCCTAAGATAGCGGCATGCGTACCCCTTTATCTTCCCGCTACTGGGCCGACTGGACCACGGCAGACTTTGGTCTCGCTGCGTCGATGGGCGTTCTGGAGCAGACCATTGCAGTGCTTCCGGTCGCTGCGACCGAGCAGCATGGCCCGCATCTTCCACTGCGGGTCGACAGCGCGCTGGTGGATGGTATCGTGCATGCAAGCATTGCACATCTCTCACCTGCGGTTCACGCGCTCTTCCTGCCAACGCAGTCTATCGGCCTGAGTCCGGAACATGGGTCGTTTGCAGGAACCCTGACGCTCAAAGCTGAAACGGTGATTCGTCTGTGGACGGATATTGCCGAGTCCGTCGCGGCCAGCGGCGTCAAGAAACTGGTGCTGTTCAATTCCCACGGAGGTCAGGCCGGATTGCTCGATGTGGTGGCGCGTGATCTGCGGTCCCGATTGGGTATGCTGGTGTTTAGCGTCAACTGGTACGGCCTGCCGCTCGAAAGCGAACTGGGGGACGATGTGAACACGCTTTTCAGCGACCATGAGCACCGCTTTGGCATTCATGCCGGGGACATTGAAACATCCATGATGCTTGCGATAGCGCCCGAACAAGTCGATATGACACAGGCCGCAAACTTCGCCTCCACGGCGCAAGACCGCGCTCGGAATTGCCCGATTCTGGGAAACGGCAAGAGCGCCAAACTGGCTTGGCAGATGCAGGATTACAACGCGCAAGGTGCCGTGGGAAATGCTGCTGCGGCGACAGCAGAAAAAGGTGCCGCTGTCGTTGGAGCTGCCGCGCGGGCATTGGCCCGGATGCTGGCTGAAATTCACCAACTGCCAAAAGACACTTTGCGACCTGCCGTTCGCTGAGCGCTGCCCTGCTGCTCTTCTGATCCCGGCGTGAACAGCGTTTACTGTTCAATCCGCTGGCGTGCAAAGTCTTACTTCGGTTTGACCGCGCTGCCAGCACGGGCTGGGTGTTATGTAGTCGGCACGTGGTAACCCGTCGAAGTCGATCCGGGCAACCCGCGTGTCAAAGGCCGTCACCCCGGACTTGTCGATCGTCAGTCGCAATAGCCAGCCTCGTCGCTGGTTGTCGTTGTCCGTTTCCTTCATCACAAAATTGCCAACGCTGTAGACAACGGGCTTGCCACGGTAGTGCTCTATGTCCTGGGTGACGTGCGGATGGCCACCGATGACGGCATCCGCTCCCGCATCAATCATGGTGCGGGCGAGTTGCCGCTGCCGGGCGTTGGCGGTCAACTCGTTTTCCCAACCCCAGTGCATGATGGGTATGACCACATCGGCACGGTAGGTGCTACGCGCTTTGCGGATGTCGTCGATCACCTGCTCATCCTCGCTCCAGGCCGAGCCAGGCGCATCGTAGTCCGCCTCAAAGCTCCTGGGCATGAACTCGTTATACCCCAGCAAGGCTATGCGGATGCCTTTGCGCTCAAAAATCAATGGCGTGTGCGCCTGGGAGAGATTGAGGCCACCGCCGAATTGCGACAGTCCTGCCTGCCTGAGCAGGTCCAGCATTTCTGCGAACGCCTCACGGCCAAAGTCTCCTGAGTGGTTGTTGGCCAGTGCCACTGCGTCGAAGTGGCGTTTGAGTACGGGAAGGACGCGAGGATGCGCCCTGAACGTGTAGTTCTTGTCACCGGCCGAACCGGTGGTTGCCACCACGCACTCCAGATTGACGGCGCGGAAATCTGCATTGCCGAAAAAGTCGGTGAAGCTCGCGAATGGGTCACTCCCGCGCGCGATCAAGTCACCCGCTGTGTCGTCGAGCACGATGTCCCCGGCAAAAACCAGGCTGACAGAAGCCGGGCTGTCATTTGCCCAGCACGGTGGACCAATGGCCAGTGCCAATGCGGCGCAACATGCAGCCCAGATCTTCATGTGCGCTTGCCCTCCAAGGTGCAGCGATAGTGCAGCTCGCGTTCCACCGGGCCGGCAAATACAAACTGTTCACCGGTCAGCAGCAGCGGGGTCTCGGTCAAACTGAATGGCGGCAAGTACTTGGCCTGATGCACAAGAACCGGCTGGTGTTTGGCGTCCAGGTAGGTGTACAGCACGACACGGTCGACGCGATCGGCGTCACCAACCATGACCGCCTTGAATCGAAATCGCCCCCCGATGTCAACGGACGCAACGGGGTAGGGGTCGGCCACCGGTTTGGTCTCGATGGTGTGCGTCGTTCCGGCATACGATACATGGCAGCGCAGCAGGGGCATGGGCGCTGCGTGGATGCCTGCACAACACAGCCCGGCGAAGGCCAACGACAAAAAACGCGTCGTGCCCAGCGTCGGGGCGGTCAATTTCAAGCGTAGGTGATCCATGACACATATTCTGCGTCATCCAGATGGGGCAGGGTGTTGTATGTCAGCAGCATGTGGCGCTTGGGCGTAAAGACCAGCTCGGTGATAGAGCTGTTGCGTATCCGCATGTTAAGTTCAATGGTGGTTTCGCAAGCGGTGCCGAGAATGTGACCCACCGCCGTCGAGATGGGTCCGCCACTGCTGACGATCAGCACGTTGCCGGTATGCTGGCTGCGAACGTGATCCAGTGCCGACACAACGCCAGCTACGAACTCGGCATAACTGGGCATGCCCTTGGGGCTCACCACGCCGTTCATCCACTGCGTCAGGCCATCCCGCAGCAGGCGGAAATGGTGTTTGTACATCTCCGGCGAGTCTGGTTTTGTCAATGGATGCGGGTAGATTGCCGTGATGACAGCCTCGCTATCGTATTCATTGAGGCCAGGCCAGGCCAAGGTCGGCACTGTGGGGGCAGCATCGCCCATCCCGTGCGCAATGCCGTTCCAGGTCTGTTCATGGCGTTTCAAGGTGCCGCACAGCACTGCTTCAAAGGCAAGTTTCTTTTTGGCAAAGTACTCCCCGAGCCGCACGCTCTGCCGAATCCCGAGGTCGCTCAGGTTGTCGTAATCTGCCGCGCCAAACGAGGCTTGCCCATGCCGCACAAGATAAAGATTTCCCATGGCGGGAATTTAAGTCAAATCAGCCGCTTGCGCTTGTCAATCGTGCGACAGCCGCTACTATTTGTGTAGCGTCCTGCGTCGCTCCAGAGGTTGACGCTACAGGAAGTTGAACAGCGAAAGCTTCTGCACCTGGGCATACGACTGCAGGGCTGCCTGGTAGCCCACCTGCTGGTTTTGAAAATCGGAAATACCCTTGGTCATATCCAGGTCTTCGGCGCGGGCACGGTCCCCCTCCACCTCAATGCTGCGCCGGTCCTGATTGGCACTGATGCGGTCCGCACGGTTCAGCAAGTCGCCCGCTTGACCCCGGATGGCTGAGATGCGGCTCATGCCGATGTCAATGTTGTTAAGTGCCTGCCCAACTGCCTGAGTCACTGCATTGCCGTTGGGAGCGTTGCCAATGTCCCTGATCGCGTCGTCCAGGACGCTGAAGATGCTGGGGCGTGGATCGAGACTCAGGACATCGCCGACGGCAGGCGCACCCGTAATACTTAAGGAAAGGCCTGGAATTTCGGTGACCGCAACATTGCCGGCTTTGCCGGTTGGGTAGGAGTTCGTACCAGTGAGTGAACCTACTGGAGTACTGGTGAGTGTGTCAAATTCGTCAATTTGGTAACTGACACTGGTAGTACCCAAAGTAGATGTGGTGTCAACTCCAGTGATGGTGATGGTGTAAGCAGACGTGCTTGATACCAGCGAGGAGTTAACCAATTGCACACCACTGGTGCCGATGCCATGAGCAGGCGCCGCTACATTGGTGATGGTGACGTTGTAGGCGCCGTCACGCTCGGGCTTCATCATGAAAGCTCGCTCACCGTCGAGAGCGAAGGGAATCGCAACATCCGTGCTGGCGGTCTGGCCAGGCAGTCCTCTAAAAGTGTAGTCCTGTGCGAGCGGTGTTTGCGGGCCGACAAAGGGTTGCAATGCACTTCCCAATGCGCTAAAGAGCGGCAAGCCATTGGTGTCTTTACGATTGGCTAAAGTGAGAATCTGGTTGCGCAACCCGGTCAATTGATCAGCTATGCCTTTATGTTCAAGGGTGGTGTGTGCGGCATTCCCTGCGCTTACCACCAGTTCACGGAAGTTCTGTAATGCATCGGTAACATCGCCCAACGTGCTTTCGGCTTGCACAATTGCGCTGCGCTGGGATGCCAGCGCGCGTTGATCGGTTTCAATGCGTGCCAAGCGCATGATGGCGCGTTCCGCCAATGCGGCACCGGTGGGGTCGTCGCTTGCGCGGACGACCTTTTTCCCGGAAGTCAGGTTTTGTTGCAGGCCTTCCAAGCTGGCTTGGCGCGTCATGATGTTGCGCACAGCAATATCGTACGTGTTGGAAGATCCAAGTCGTGCGGCTAGGGTCATGGTGTTTACTCCGGTGCTGGGCCAGTTAGCGAGCCAGGCTATTCAGCAACGTATCGAAAATGCTATTGGCAATCTGGATCATTTTTGCCGAAGCTTGATACGCTTGTTGATACTGCAAAAGTTTGGAAGCTTCTTCGTCCAGATTGACCCCAGAGACGCCGGTGCGAGAGTGCTCCAAAGTGGTGGAGATGGACTGTGACACTTGCGCCGCGTAATTGGCGCTCTGGCTTCTGATTCCAACCTGCGAAATCACGCCGGCGAAACCATCGGTTAACGCTGCGCCATCGAACATCGCCACATCGCGCAAGTCCAGCATGGCTAGGGCGTTTCCGGCGGAGAGGGCGGGATAACTGTTGTTGTCAATGATAAAGGTGTCCCCGGCTACCGGGTCACCCTGCGGTGTACCTTGAATCTTTACTGACCAGCCCAAAAGCGGCTGGGAGTACGTTGGTGGGGAGGTGATCACAGGCCAATCTGGCAGTGTCGACTCAATCGCCTCGCCGGGGGTGTAGTTGTATATGTTGCCTGAAGGGTCGTCGCTACGAGTGTAGGTGCCGGGGCCAGTGAACTTCAGGGTTACAGGCGGTGGACGTAGAGGGTCCGGGAACGGTGGGTTGCTACGGGCAGCCAGTGACATCAGTTGGAGGCTGCCTTTGTTACTCGCCCCCATGGTGCCAGCCACGGGACTGGCCACAGCCAGGGCTCGCGGCGAGGAAAACTGACTGCTGATATTGCTGGCAGAGGTGGTAAACGGCTTCAGCATGAATCGGTCCCCCGCAGCAGCGGTGCCGGTTTGCGTGAGACTCAGGCCGTCAATGACAACAGGGCTGGTCAAAGCGAAATCAAATTGGGTCTGTTGACCATCCGAGTGGCGTGTGACGGTGCCGGCCGTGGGGCCACTAAAGCTGATGAAGTAATCCGATGCCGCGAACTTGGTGACATCCGAGATTCCCATCGTGAGCGCTGTTGTGCCCTTGTTCATGTAGGCAGGTGGCGCTGGTTGCAGCACGTTTGCACCACCGAACACCGTGGGGCTGAAAATGTCGCCGCCAATGTTGCCATCCAGGTCTGTGCCAAGCTTGTGCTGTGCATTCATCGAGGTGCTGATCGCCATTGTCAGGCGCCCCAGCAAGTTGCGACCTTCGTTCAGATCGTTGTTCTGAAACCGAATCAACCCCGATATTTCGCCGCCGCCCAGCATGTTTTCATCAAGCTTATTGGTCTCGCCATTGCGAATGATCGCCAAGGTGCTGCTGCGCGAATCTCCATAGTCGTCCTTCACGATGGCCACACTGGACGCCCGTGTTCCCAGTACCAGTTCTTGACTCGCGCTCAGGTAAATCCCTATGGAACCGTCATCTGCATTGATCTGGGTCGTTTGGACAAATTGGTTCAAGTCGCGAATGAGCTGGTCGCGCTGATCTAGCAGGTCATTCGGTGGTTGTCCTGACCCAAGAGCACGTACGATCTGGTCGTTCACAGCAGCAATGTTCTTCGCAATGCTGTTGACTGAACTGACCTTTTGTTCCAGGGATTGCTGCACCACCAACTGCAAGTCATCGAGTCGCTGAGAGGAGGAGCGCATGCGGGATGCGGTTTCCTGCACACGTGTGAGTGCCACCGTGCGGGCAGTAAGGTCGGTCGGTGCGTTGGAAACGTCTGAGAAGGCGTTCATCATGTCGCTGATGGATGCGCCAAGGCCTTGCTTTCCACCCTCAAAGATGCCTTCGAGTTGCTTCAAATAGTCGGCGCGTGTCTTGTCGGCATACTCATTCGACGAGGCCAGCGCGGACTGACGTACCAGAAACTCATCGAAATTGCGCTGAATCGTTTGAACATTAACGCCCTTACCGACAAAGCCAGCACCCGTGTACTGACCTTCGACAGCCTCGAGAACCGCCTTTTGACGGGAATACCCCACTGTATTGACGTTGGCAATATTGTTGCCGGTCGTCTGCAGGGCAATTTGATTGACCTGTAGTGCGCGGGTGCCCAGATTGAGTAGGTCCATGGCCGCGCTCGCTTAGGTTTGCACGCGCCGCACGGCGATGGTTGCGTTGATGGCACGGCTTAACTTGGCGGCATAGTCCGGGTCGGTGGCGTAACCGGCCTTTTGCAGTCCGCTGGCGAATGCCTGCACCGAGCCAGTCTGCAATTTGGCCTTGGCGTAACGCGGGCTCTCCGAGATCAATCGGGCATAGTCTTTAAAGGAATCTGCATAGGAATCATAGGCGCGAAAGCGTGCCACACGCTTCTCGGCGACACCGTTGACATACTCCGTGGTGGTGACTTCGGCCACTTTGCCTGTCCAGCTGGTGCCCGCCTTGATTCCAAAGAGATTGAAGGAAGGTGCGCCCCCCTTTTGTTTGATCTCGAACTTGCCCCACCCGGTTTCGTGACCGGCTTGGCCCAGCATATAGGCTGCAGGGATACCCGTGGCCTTCTCGACTTCGCTGGCCACCTTGGTGTGGCGTTGCACAAAGTTGAACTGGCTCTCAGTGGGTCCACGGGTCTTGCGGTTGTCGGATAGTGCAGTGCTGGTGCTGGTGCTGGTGCTGGTGCTGGTGCTGGTGCTGGTGCTGGTGCTGGTGCTGGTGCTGGTGCTGGTGNNNNGTGCTGGTGCTGGTGCTGGTGCTGGTGCTGGTGCTGGTGCTGGTGCTGGTGCTGGTGCTGGTGCTGGGCTTGACGGCAGCGGCTGAAGCGGCAGTGGTCTTGTCAACGGCAGACGCTGTCGACTGTGCGGCCATTTGCCGTGTTAGCTGCTGAGTGATCAAGTCAGATAGACCGCCCGGCTGGCCAGACATCTGGACTGCAAATTGCTGGTCCAGCAAGTCCGTTCCAAGGTCGCCCCCTGGGCTGTCGAGCATGCCCGACTTCATGGTGGCCTCACGCATGCTTTTCATCAGTTCGCGCATGAACAGCGATTCAAACTGAACAGCCGTCTCGCGGATGGCCTGCGGGGTATTCTTTCCAGCCTCCAGTTTGAGCGAGCCTAACGACTGAACGTCAATCGCCAGTGATTGCGAGTTCGAAATGGCACCAAAGCTCATGTCAGATCACCTCCAACTCGGCATTGAGGGCGCCGGCTGATTTGATCGCTTGCAGGATAGCAAGCAAGTCCTGCGGCGTTGCACCCAGTGAGTTCAACGCTTTCACGACTTCTGCCAACTGCGCAGCCGCCGGGATCTGGATCAACTTGCCGGCTTCTTGCTTGATTTCAATATTGGCCTTCTCAGTCACCACGGTCTGACCGCCAGTTGACAGTGCGTTGGGCTGGCTGATGACTGGCGTGGACGAAATGCTGATCGACAGATTGCCATGCGCGATGGCGCAGGCACCCAGGGTCACAGCCTGATTGAGCACAATGGAGCCAGTGCGGGAGTTGATAATGACCTTGGCAGCACGCACGGAAGTTTCGACCGGAAGTTCCTCCATCTCGGCCAAAAAGCTGATGCGGGCATTGGGACTCGTCGGTGCCTGTACCTGGACTGTGCGGCCATCGAGTGCCTGTGCCACGCCGTCGCCAAATCGGGTATTTATGCTCTGTGCCACCTTGCGCGCCGTTTGAAAGTCCGTTGCACTTAAGCTGAGATTGATGCTGGGGCCCTCCTGCAGGGACGTGGGAACACTGCGCTCTACCTGCGCGCCGTCCGGTATGCGGCCGACTGCCAGGTGGTTGACCTGAACCTTGCTACCCCCCGCCGCAGCACCGGCGCCAGCCACAATGAGGTTGCCCTGCGCGAGGGCATAGACCTCGCCATCGGCACCCTTGAGCGGCGTTGCGATCAGAGTCCCGCCCTTGAGGGACTTGGAGTTGCCCAGCGACGATACGTTGATGTCTAGCAGCTGCCCCGGTCGGGCAAACGCCGGCAACTGGGCTGTGACCAGAACAGCGGCGACATTTTTCATTTGCAACTGGCTCAGCGACGCCGGGGTGAGCGTAAGCCCAAGCTGTTGCATGTAGTTGGCCAGACCTTGGGTGGTGTAGGGCATCTGGGTTGTCTGGTCGCCTGTGCCATCCAGGCCGACCACCAATCCAAATCCAGTCAACTGGTTGCTCCGCACGCCTTCAATGGTGGCGACTTCCTTGATGCGGGTTGCCGCCTGGGCCAGTGAACCGATGCCAAGGCACAGGGCCAGCGCCAGGTGAGCTAGGCGCTGCAGTCCCGAGTGATTTGCAGTGGTTGTCCAGGTGTTCATGTGCAGAGTTGGTAGAGGGAGACCCGGATGGATCTCTTACCCCTCGGCACTATTCTGGACAACTTTAGAAAGGCAGAAAGCTCAAAAAGAACCGTGAAATCCAGCCAACTGTTTGTGCTTCACCCTGCGTGCCACGGCCACGGGACTCCACCCGCACATTGGCAACCTGGGTGGAGCTCACGATGGATCCGGGCTGCACCAGGCGCGGGTCAACAGTCCCGGAGAATCGCAACACATCGACGTTGTGGTTGACTCCAATCTGTTTTTCACCGGAGACCACCAGATGCCCGTTGGGCAATACCTCGATCACCGTTGCCGTGATGGAACCGGAGAATGTGTTTGCGCTTTCGGTCCCGCCCTTGCCAGAGAACGAATTATTGGTCGACGCGCCCACGCCCAGTTTGGCCAAATCAGCAGCAGGCTGCAGCGGCAAAGCGGATATTTTGGCGTCAATGGACGAGTTCCGATCCACGGTAGACGTCGATTTCTGGCTGGCCGACACGTTTTCCACAATCTGAATCGTCACTGTGTCGCCCACCAAGCGCGCGCGCCGGTCTTCAAATACGGGGCGATAGGTGGCGGCTTGAAACAAACTACCGTTGGCCGGTCGAATGGCCTGGTTGACGATCGCCGGCGTCGGGCTCACTTTCGGCTCGGCAAAGTCCACCACCACTTTTTGTGGCAATTGCTGGCAGGCTGTCAAAGCCAGCACAGACAATATCGAAGTGGCAAATCGGGCTGTAACATCCGTATTCATTGCGCGAGCAGCTACGTTTTTCATAGTAAACCTCACAGCTGGCCGAGCTTTTGCAGCATCTGGTCAGATGTTTGTATGGCCTTGGAGTTCATCTCATACGCGCGCTGGGTCTGGATCATGGTTACCAACTCCTGCACGACATTCACGTTGGACGTTTCGACAAATCCCTGCACCAATGTTCCCAGTCCATTCGCCCCGGCGGTGCCTGCATTGGGCTGACCGGATGCCGCTGTTTCGGTGTAGATGTTTTGCCCACGGGGCTCTAGCCCGGCGGCGTTGACAAAGTTGGTCAGGGATATTGTCCCGACCGGCTGCGGCGCCACATTGCCGGGAATGGTCACTGACACGTTCCCATCCTGCCCGACGGTAATGGATGTGGCGTTGGTCGGGATGGTGATGCCTCCAGCCACTGGCAGCCCGCCCGATGTCACCATACGGCCCTGGTTGTCGATCTGAAATGCTCCATCGCGGGTGTAGCCATTGGATCCATCGGGCAGAGTGACCTGAAAGAAGCCGTTTCCCTGAATCGCGACATCCAGGTTATTGCTGGTCTGCTGGAGATTTCCCTGTGCAAAGTTGCGGCTGGTGGCGACGGTGCGCACACCAAGACCGACTTGCAGCCCGGTGGGTAACTGCGATTGCTCGGAGGTATTGGCTCCTGCTTGCCGCAGATTCTGGTACATCAGGTCTTCGAACACCGCATGCGACTTTTTGAATCCGTTGGTGGAGACATTGGCCAGGTTGTTGGAGATGACGTCCAACTGCATTTGCTGGGCTTCCATGCCGGTCTTCGAAATCCAAAGTGAGTTGATCATGGTGCTTTCCTGCTAATTTGGTGGGCGGGAACTTATCCCTGTAGTCCCAGCAGTTGCCCTGCGGAACGGTCATTGGACTCGGCGGTTTGCAGCAGGCGCATCTGGGTCTCAAACTGACGAGCGGTCTGAATCATGCCAACCATCGCCTCGATGGCATTGACGTTGGAGCCTTCCAATACGCCTGTCTGTACACGGGCGGTGTCGTCACTGTTGAGGGGGTCCCCCGACAGCGAGCGGAATAGCCCATCGTCGCCACGCTTGAGGGGATCTTCCGCAGTTGGTGTCACCAACTTGAGCTTGCCAATGGTGTTAGCGGGCTGGTTGCCGACCTTCGCGCTGATGCCGCCATCTTGCGCGATGGTCAGGGCTGCACCGGGTGGAACCGAAATAGGGGAGCCGTCGCTAGACAGGACCGGCAAACCGTTGCCTGTTACCAATGTGCCGTCGGTAGACACTTCAAAATGGCCACTGCGGGTGTATCCCTCATTGCCATCAAGCCCCTGTACTGCGAACCAGGCGCTGCCGACTGCCATGGCATCCAGCGCCCGGTCGGTGCGCTGGGCCGGGCCCGCCTTGTCCGAGTATCCAGCGCTGGCTTCGAGCGCAAAAACGCGGGTGGATGCACCTGCACCTTGCAACGGTACGGCACGGTAGGTTGCCAGTTGGGAGCGAAACCCGTTGGTCGAGGCATTGGCGAGGTTGTTGGACAGGATCGCCTGGCGATTCGCAGCCGCATTCGCTCCCGACATGGCGGTGTAGATGAGGCGATCCATGGTCTAGTCCTTCTGTGTCTTAGCGCAGGTTCACCAGGGTTTGCAGCGCCTGGTCCTGGGTCTTGATGGTTTGCGCGTTGGCCTGGTAGGAGCGCTGCGCGGTCATCATGTCGACCAGCATGGCGGTTAGGTCCACGTTGGACTCTTCCACTGCACCGGGTCGGATTTCGGCAAACTGGCCATCGCCCGGAGCGCCTTGCAGTGGGGGGCCGGATGCTGCAGTTTCCACCCAGCTCCCGCCAATCTGGGCCAATCCCTGGTTGTTCCTAAAGTCCGCCAACGCAAGCTGGCCACGAATCTGTGACTGTCCGTTGGAGTACTTGGTCTGAATTTTTCCAGTTTCCGTTATCGATACGCCCGTCAGATTGCCTGCGGTGTAGCCGTCCTGCTCAAGCTTGATGACGCCAAAAGCCGTGCCGTATTGGGTGGTTCCGCCTAGTTCAAGTGTCACGACATTTGGAGCAACGGCTGGATTGGGAGACTGAAGAGAGAGTTTCGGCTGCGGTGCTAGGGGAATCATGTTGCCAGCAGCGTCAAAGGTGATCTGAAAAAGCGCTCCAGACGGCAGCGTGGAAGGCGCGGTTGGCGTCAGACTAGCGCTCGGCAGCGGCAGAGGCGCAGGAATGGCGGGAGTTCCGTTCGTCCCGGCATTCGCATACGTTGGCAGGGCCGTATTGCCATTGGCAAGATTCAGCGCTGTATTTTTCTTGTCTAGTGCATAGTCAGTGGCATTCTTGGCTCCAATGGGAGCATCCAGTGCCAGCGCAGCTGAACCAGCAGTCATCGTTGTGGCATCAAAAACATCCCACTGGTCCGTCGTAATGGGGGGGACAGCCGATGGGTTAGGGCCAGTCCGTACAAATGCAAGCGTGATCGGTGTCTCCAGACCCTGGGAGTCGTACCCGTTCATTGTGGTTCCATAGGTGGAAATGGACAATGGCGGATAGACATTGGCGGCAATGGGTGCACGTGCATCGAGGTTGAAAACAGTGGTCACCTTGGTCGTCGACTTGGCCGGTATGGGAGCGCCAGCGGGAATGGACATTGGTTCTGCAGTGCTGCTGGTGACGTTACCGGTCGAGTCGGTAGGGAAACCCATGATGTTCGCGCCATTGTTGGCCACCAAGTTGCCTAGCTTGTCCAGTTTGAACTGCCCATCGCGTGTGTAACCAATGGTTCCGTCAATTTGTTTTAACTGAAAAAATCCGGCGCCATTAAGCGCTACATCCAGCCCATTGCCCGTGACATTGATACCGCCTTGCGTAAATTGTTGGGAGATGGACGAAATGGCAACGCCGATACCGTCGGAGCTGCCTCCGCCAGACCCGACGGTCGAAGCGATCAGGTCCGCAAACTCGGCGCGTGCTACCTTGTAGCCCACGGTATTGGCGTTGGCGATATTGTTGCCGATGATGTCAAGATTCTTTGCCGCAGAATTCAAGCCAGACAATCCGGTTTGTGAGCTCATGGTGCTGTCCTATCGCTTAATTGATGAAATAAGTGGTGGTTAAAGAATGGCCTGGATGGCGCTGTAAGCGACCGCATCCCGGCCCTTGAGTTGCATCGTCATTTCAGACCCGCTGGTTCCTACGGAGATCACCGTGTCGCGGGCCAAAGCCGTGCTGGACACTTTTTGCCCGCCGTTGGTTGCCACAATGGTGAACTTCGGGTTGGTGGTGCCTGGATATTTCGAAGCATCCCACTCAAACGAATGCCTGCCGATACCGCGTGAACCCATGTCAATGGTGTCGATGACCTGGCCGCCGGGAGTGCTGATCTCGATGCTGACCTTGTCAGCCACCCCGGAGAGGTCAATGGCACCCTTCGCCGTACCTGCATTGACGGTCAGGGTATTGCCGGCAAGCAGCACATCGTGCCCAATCATGGACGCACCCTGCATGGTTTGCATTGCCGTGAACTGGGTCACCATGGACTTCATGGTTTCATTGAGTTGCGTAATCCCAGAGACGGTGTTGATTTGCGCCATCTGACTGGTCATTTGCGCGTTGTCCATGGGGTTCATGGGGTCCTGGTTGTTCAACTGAGCGACCAGAAGCTTCAGGAATCGATCCTGCGAAGCGTTTGCATCGCTCAATGCGGTCGTTGTCTTACCTGTCGTGCTCGATAACGAACTGAAGGGGTCTACGGCGGAAATGCTGGTTGTCATGAAACTATCCTTGGTGGCTTACTGGCCCATCTGCAGGGTCTTGAGCAGCAGCGTCTTTGCCGTGTTCATGACCTCGACGTTGTTCTGGTACGAACGTGAAGCGGAAATCATGTTCACCATCTCTTCCACCGGATTCACGTTCGATTGGGTCACGTAACCTTCGGCATCGGCGGACGGGTGCGCGGGGTTGTGCACACGGCGCAGCGGCTCGGTGCTTTCCTTGATGGAGCTTACCTTGACACCCGATGCGGCTTCCGATCCCATGGGCATGGTCTCGAAAACCACCTGTCGGCTCTTGTAGCCTTGTCCGTCGGGTCCCGCCACCGCGTCGGCATTGGCGAGGTTGCTCGCCACTACATTGAGACGCTGCGACTGCGCACTTACTGCACTGCCGGATACGCTGAATATTGAAAACATGGACATGGTTTACTCCAGAGGCGTCGGTTGCGGCGTTATTGGCCTTGGATGGCGCTCAAGAGGCCCTTGGCCTGGCCGTTAATAAAGCGAAGCGTTGCCTCATACCGCACCGAGTTGTCGACGAAGCTGGCGCGCTCGCGGTCCAGATCGACGCTGTTGCCGTCCATGGCCGGCTGGGTCTGCACTGTGTAGTCCAGGCGGGGTGAACCCAAGCTGGCGGTACTGGCCTGTAGCGGGATGTGTCGTGCATTACCCTTGCTCTGGCCCTGGCTGGCGCTGCTCGTTTTTGGTGTCAAGGACAGTCGTGAACTTCCGACTGCAGCTTCCATGGCAGCCTGAAAGTTGACGTCCCTGCCCACATAGCCGGGTGTATCGGCATTGGCAATATTGCTCGCGATCACGCGTTGCCGTTCGGCGCGCAGCACCAGTGCTTTCGAATGAAAGTCCAGTGCGTTGGTCATATTGGCAAACATGCGATTCACCTCGGAGTTGAATTCGGGGGCGGCGTGACCAGGAGTCAAGTCGTCGACGTGAGGCAATTATGGGAAAAGCTTTAATTTTTTAGCGCCTGAAAAGCGGTACGAAAGGGCATCATTTGTAGTGATTCAGGGTGCTGGCTTTCTCTATATTCAAGGTCCATCAATGGTTCTTCCAAAGACTTGGATCGGAGTTATTAAATGCATCGCAATCTATGGGTGTCTATTCTTGGCAAGACAGCCTGGTTGCTGGGCTGTGCCATGTCCTTCTCAGCCAGTACCGCTGGAGCCCAAGGAATGGATGATTTTCAGCAACTTGCCCAGCAATGGGTGGGTGGCACCGTGGGATCTCTCCAAAGTGATCACAACGCGCCATTGCGCTTCGAGGTGCGGGTCGGAAAACTCGATAGTCGGTTGAGGTTGACACCGTGCGGCAAAGTTGAACCCTACCTCGCGCCGGGTTCACGACTTTGGGGTAATTCCCGTATTGGCCTTCAATGTGCAGACGGCGTCACGCGATGGAATGTCTCATTGCCTGTCACGATCAGCGCATTCGGCAAAGCCTGGGTGATCCGTGATCAGGTCCCGGCCGGCGCGAGGTTGGTGGCAACTGATGTCGTGGAAGCGGAAGTCGATTGGGCGGCGGAGTCGGCGCAAATACTGCGAGATGAATCCTTGTGGCTGGGCCAGGTCGCGACTCGCACACTCCATGCAGGGCAACCGTTGCGTCAGGGCATGGTGCGTCCTGCTCAGGTGTTTCAGGCGGGAACCCAGATTCGCGTGATTGCCAAGGGGGTGGGTTTTGAGATTTCTTCGGATGCGCAGGCTCTGTCCGGGGGGGTTGTGGGGCAGATCGCACGCGTGCGCATGGAGAACGGGCGCATTGCATCTGGCGTAGTGCTGGATGCGCGTACAGTAAAAATTGAGATTTGATCCTGAGTTTCTGTGCAAATACTCCTAAAGTCAGACATGATGCGGCCGATAACATTCGTACGAGGCTACACCTCCTGTAGTTTTGGAGAACACGATGAAACTCGCAGATACTCTTTCTTCCGCCAAGCAGGCCGCCATGGCCAATGTGGCGAAGTCCAGTCAAAATACCAATGCGCAGACCGCTGCCGCAGCGCAGGTGCCCCAACGTGCGCAAGCCAGCGGGGTTGCAGTGACGGTGTCTACTTTGGCACGCGGGTTGGACAAAGCCAGCCGTTCAAGTGCCGCGGATATCGATACGCAGAAAGTCGCTACTGTCAAAGCTGCTATACAAGACGGCAGCTACGTAGTCAATCCGGAAGCCATTGCCGACAAGTTGCTGGCAAACACCAAAGAGTTCGCTGCCACGACGAACTAGCTGTAATTCGTGTGCAACTCCTGGACAGGGGGACGGCGCATGAATAAGCAGTTTTGGATGGATCAATTGGACCTCGTTGGGCAGCAGCTCGACGAGGTTTCAGTGCTTTTGCTCGACGGTGACCCCTCTGGTCTGGAATATTCTGCTGCCAGGTTGCAGCAACTGGCAACCAACCTGAAAGAACTGGTAGACGGCGTGGGTCGGCAGCAAGTGCAATCAGCACGTTTTGTCCACAGGCTAAGCGAATTGTGCAGCCGCTTGTCCAGCGTAAGAGAAGGGTTGCTTCGACGCATGGCCCACGTCGAGCGGGCTTTGCAGATCGTGGTGCCAACCCCAAGCAGTTCTACTTATGTGACCAAAGGGGTGTACGGCAATGCACGTCGCCAGTCAGGTGCCTTTAACGTACTTTCTGCTTAAGGAACTGCACTACACATCAGTGTGAGTGCATTTTCACCCGAAGTCGGGCAATGGATTGACTGTGCAATTGGCATACCCGTGATTCGGTGACGTCCAATACGGCCGCAATTTCCTTCAAATTCATATCCTGCTCGTAGTACATACTCATGATGTACTGCTCACGTTCTGGCAGCGTCTTGATAGCGGCAACCAAGGATTCGCGCAAGCGCTGGTCACGCAGCAGGTTCACGGGATCTGAGTCACTATCAGCCACATGCCGGTCGAGGTAGTCGTCGTCATCCTCGCCTTTGCGGGCCATGTCTTCCAGGTACACCAGCTGCGTGCCCCGCACTTTCGACAAAAGGCTTTGGTATTCGTCGAGCGCCATCCCGAGTTCAGCTGCAATTTCAGACTCCAGGGGGCTGCGGCCCAACCGCTGCTCCACCTTGCGCATGGCGGTCTCAATTTCTTTCTGGCTCTTGCGGGCGCCGCGTGACATCCAGTCATTCTCACGGAGTTCATCGAGCATGGCACCGCGAATTCGCTGGGTGGCGAAGGTCTCAAATTGCACGCCTTGGGAGGATTCGAAGCGCGAAAGTGCGTCTGAAAGGCCAATTAGACCCACCTGAATCAAATCATCAACTTCAACACTCGGCGGCAACCTGGCCATCATGTGGTGGGCCAACCTTCGCACCAGCGGCTGGTATTGCCGAATGAGTGCCGATCGGTCGAGTTGGCCTTTGACCGTGTACATCAGTGGCTCCCAATGCCCTGACTACCCCACGCGGGGTGTAGCGGTGAATGCACAGCATGCACATTCGATGCTTCAACGTGCGTCAGGAGCAGCGCGTTCTCCAGCATTCTAAGTGCCAGACTCTGCATTTCGGCATTGGGTCGATTGTCAAATGATGGCGTTGCAATACGGATGGGTTTCACGTCGTAACCTAAAAAATTCCTGGCACATTCACCTAGGCTTGCGGCAACAGCGCGCTCGTCTTCTGCCAAGTTTACGACACTTGGCTCCAGATTCCCCTTTTTTAGCAGTCGCTTCAGAGCGAGATAACTCGTCATCAGGGAAGTCTTCATCGATGACACCGCCAACAGGGGTGCTGCGCGGCTATGGCCGATCAATGTCGTCAACCACACTGCATTGCAGTACAGAATCACGACGCTATCGCGCGGCATGATTTGTCCCAACTTCCTCAAACTAGTTTCATGACCCAGTGCGTCAGAACAAAGCGTCTGTATTCCGAGTGCTGAGGGAATGACTGTCCAGAACGGTTCGTCCGACAAAGTACGCCAGTTGGAAGCATTGAGCATTTGCTCTAGACCGGGATTGGTGTCGGTCTCACAGGCGGTGGCGTCGAGTACGGTCACGGCGTAACCAAACTCAGACAAGGCCATGCACAATTGCCAAAGCAACGGGAGCTCAACGCGTTCGTCGCCGTGACTGACCATCGCGATCAAGCGGGCACCAGACCTGGGTGCCATCGCCATGAGCCCAGTTGCCTGGTGAACTGTCGAATCAAGCATCCAGATGCCCCTTGTTTGCAGGTCTTGAGTGGGACTGGCTGAAGAAGAACCCTAAGTCTTTGGCGGTTGGATCATAGGCAGAGTTAGCATACTCCCGCAGCGATTGCCGAACCAGCTTGGATGCTACTGCGGACTCCCAATCCTCCGGAACACGTTGACCATTGGTAACGCCCCGAAGGACCAATTGGTGCCGAATGGCGGCATCAATGGCGGGTCCGAGCTTCACGGCCTCGTCAATCTTGGAAAAAATGGCCTGTTGCGACGAAGTTTGCTTGAAAGATGCGATGACATCGTCGAGCGTGTCTCCATGGCCACCGGCGTTGAGCACCAGCAAACGCTTAATCCCGGGCAAATCCAGGAGTTCAAGCAACTCACGCTTGCGTGGGTCACGCGGGGCGAGACCTGCGGTGTCCACCAGAACCATTTTCTTGTTGGACAAAAGCCCCAACAAGTCCTGCAATGCCGCACGGTCATGCGCAAGGTGTGCGACAACACCCAACATCTTGCCGTAGGCACGAAGTTGGTCGTGGGCTCCCACGCGGTAGGTATCCAGAGTGATGAGCCCGACACTGCTGGCTCCGTAAGTGCTAGCGCACAAACCTGCGAGCTTGGCTGCCGTAGTGGTCTTGCCGACACCAGTTGCGCCCGTCAGGGCAAATACCCCACCTTCTTCGTGTAAAGCCGGGCTCTCTGCGTCAGTTCTCAGGTTGCGCTCCAAAACGTCCATCACCCAACGTGCGGAACCACTTGCATCCAGGTCTTGCGGCATGCGCTCCAGAATGGCGCGGGAGAGGGTCGGCGAATAACCGGCCCGGATCAGCTTGAGCATCAAGTTGGCCTGAATCGGATTCTGGCGCGCTTGGCCCAGCCAGGTCAGCGTGTTGAAGCGGTCTTCTATGAGGTCCTTCATCGCGTGAAGCTCATCAACGATGCCCTGGGGAACCGCTGTGGGTGTTGGTTGCGCCCCTGCCGGTTTGCGAACAATCTGGGCCGCCTTGGGTGGGCTGGGAGGCATCTTCGTGGCAGGCTCTTCCGTCTCGAAGGTGCTGCTGCGCTCCTGTGCCGGTGACTGCGTAGACTCGTGGCGCTTACGTAACATGCGTTCGCGCACATAGTCCTGAAACGACAGGGTACTCATTGCCAGTTGGGCTACGTCGTCTTCGACTTTGGTGGCAACTTCCTTGTAACTCGGTGTCGACTCCCGTGCGGGTGCCACGTTGGCCTTCTGGCTTGGGGCAGAATTTCCGTCATCGAATTGCGCCAGGGCGTCCTCAGCCGTCGCAACAACCTCGACG
Organism: Rhodoferax sp.; assembly: GCA_020048895.1. Classification (GTDB taxonomy): domain Bacteria; phylum Pseudomonadota; class Gammaproteobacteria; order Burkholderiales; family Burkholderiaceae_C; genus Allorhodoferax. Next base: position 58,150 of record JAIFLV010000014.1, read on the forward strand.
CCGTTCTCAGTCGGACGGTTTGACAGAATCAACGTGCCATCACCAAAGGTCATACGTGCCTTGGCAAGGGCTTCACGGGATGTGGCAGCGGTAAATCGTTGAATGTTCATGGTAATGCACCTCTGAGAATCGGGCCGATACGGATCGTGTGGGTTTCAGGAATTTCGCTGTGGGCCAGCACTTGCAAACGGGGTGCCACGCGACGTACCAGTCGGGAAATGGAACTGCGAATCTGGTCCGGGACCAGCAAACAGGCGGGAACGCCAACTTCTTCCTGTTTCATGGCGGTCTCGGCAGCTGTGCGCGAAAGCATGTCAGCAACGCCTGGATCCAAGGCTGCGCCCGATGCGCTGCCCAGTGCTTGAACCAGAAGTCGCTCGAGTCCCGGGTCTATCGCGATGACATTCAGTTCCTTTGTAGGCCCGTAGATTTGCTGCACGATGGCAGGTGACAGCGCTACCCGCACCCGTTTGGCCAATTCCGCTGGATCGGTCGTCACCACTGCATGCTCTGCAATCGATTCAATAATGGTTCGGATGTCACGAATGTGTACAGCCTCGTCAAGTAACAGCTGCAGTACTTTCTGAAAAACAGCGATCGATACCATTTTGGGGACCACCTCTTCGATCAGTTTCGGCGCCAGCTTTGCCACGTGTTCTACCAACTGCTGGGTCTCTGTTCGGCTGAGTAATTTGGAAGCTTGCACTTGCATCAAGTGTGACAAATGTGTGGCCATCACAGTCTCGGAATCAACCACGGTATATCCGGCCATTTGCGCTGCTTCCTTCTGGCGTTCGTCGATCCAGTGGGCCGGGAGCCCAAAGGCAGGGTCGGTGGTGGCCGTGCCAATCAAGGGAGATGTGATGCCTCCGGGGTTGATGGCCAGGTACATACCTGGGAAGGCCTCACCTTCACCCACGATGACCCCACGCAATGTGATGCGGTAACCGCTGGGTTTTAGCTCCAGGTTATCCCGTACGTGCACGGCCGGCGGCAGAAATCCCACTTCCTGGGCAAACTTGCGGCGCACACCCTTGATGCGCGTGAGCAGATCGCCCTGGCGTGTCTTGTCCACCAGCGCGATCAGCCGGTACCCCAGCTCCAGCCCCAGCTGGTCCACCGGCTGCAGGTCGTCCCACGAAGCTTCACCATCTGGGTTGGTGACTGGCGCTTGCAGTTCCGGGTCGGCTGGCGGGGGCTTGTTGGCGAGCATCCATGCACCGTAGGCCAATACCGAAGAAATGGTAAGGAACACAAAGTGGGGCATATTGGGAATGACTCCCAGAATGAACATGATGGTCGCCGTAATCCCCAGAACGCGAGGAGAAACAAACATCTGCCCCACGATTTGTTTGCCAATATCGTGTTCCTTGCCTACGCGTGAAACCACCATGGCTGCTGCGACGGATATCAGCAAGCCAGGAATTTGTGCGACCAACGCGTCACCTACCGCCAGCAAAATGTAAGTGTTGGCTGCTTGCGTGGCAGTGAGATCATGCTGCAAGATTCCGATGGCAAAGCCACCGAAGATGTTGATCAGCAAAATGAGAATGCCGGCAATGGCATCGCCACGTACAAACTTGGATGCGCCATCCATGGAGCCAAAAAATTCTGCTTCTTCGCCCACTTCGGCGCGCCGACGCTTGGCTTCCTTTTCGTCAATCAGTCCGGCGTTCAGGTCCGCGTCCACCGCCATCTGTTTGCCTGGCATCGCATCCAGTGTGAATCGGGCAGACACTTCTGCAATCCGCTCGGACCCTTTGGTCACCACCACGAAGTTGATAACGACCAAGATAGCGAAAACAATCAGACCAACGGCAAAATTGCCACCGATCAGGAAGTGACCAAAGGCTTCGATCACCGCACCGGCAGCACCCGGTCCAGTGTGCCCTTCGAGCAGAACAACACGGGTTGATGCAACGTTTAGCGACAGTCGCATCAACGTTGTCAACAACAGCACAGACGGGAAGGCTGCGAAATCCAATGGGCGAATCATGTACGCAGCCACCATCATGACCATCAGCGCCACCGCAATGTTGATGGTGAAAAATGCGTCCAGCAACAACGGCGGCAAGGGCAACACCATCATTGCAAGAATCGCAACGACGAGCATCGGCGCGGCAGCTCCCTGAACCACATTGGCGTTGGAGCTGTACCACTGCTGTAGAGACTTCAGTTGGGCGTTCATAGAGCTGCGGCCTTAATGGCCTTTGCCAGCGGGTCTAGTTCTGGCGGAACAAAGGGTTGAGGTGCATCGCCAGGCATTGGTCCTTCACCGCGCAATGCAGCACGCAGTCGGTACACATAGGCCAATACCTGGGCAACCGCTGTATAAAGGGCAGAAGGAATGTCCTGGTCCAGTTCCGCATTCGCATACAGGGCCCGCGCCAACATCGGTGATTGCAGTACCGGGATCGAGTGGTGCTTGGCAATATCCCGAATTTTCAGGGCCAGCAAGTCGGCACCTTTGGAGATGACCTGGGGTGCGTGCATGGTGGCGTCGTCGTAACGAATGGCTACGGCAAAGTGGGTCGGATTCATCACCACGAAGTCGGCTTTGGGCACGGCGTTGACGCTGCTTCGTTGTGCCATTTCCTTTTGTTTCTGGCGGATCTTGCCTTTGATTTGTGGGTTCCCGTCAGACTCCTTGCCTTCTTGCTGCACTTCCTGATGCGACATTTTGAGTTCGTCGCGGTGCAAATAGGCCTGCAGTGGCACGTCTACCAGTGCCGCCAAAAGGATAACCAGTAAAAGCAGTCCCAGGCCACGGGTCAGCCAATCGGTGAGATGGCTAATGGCTGCCCTCGAAGGTTGCAGCTCCAGCGCGGCAACCGATTGCAGACTCGAACTCAGATACAACGCCGCAATTGTCGTGAGCACTGTAGTCAACAAAACCATCTTGGCAACGGAAAGCAGCTTCTTCTTGGTGAACAGATTGCCAAAACCCGAAATTGGACTGAGTCGGCTGAAGTCTGGCATGAGGGGTTTGAAGCTGTTAACCCACCCGCCAGACGCTACGGACGCAGCAATGGCGGCCGTGATAATGATGGCGGCGAAAGCGACGCAACCCGCCAGCCCTATGGTTGTGGCTTCTCCCAACCGAAGGATCATCGAGCCGGAGTTGCGTATCGTGCCGGCGTCAAATGAGAGCTGCCTGCCCAACCCTTGCCTGAGCTGTTCAAACAGAATGGGTGCTAGCGCCAGTACCGCTGCAGCTCCCGCGCCAAGGACGGCCAGATGCGACAAATCCTCTGAACGACTGACCTGCCCATCGTCCCGCGCCTTGCGTAGCTTGCGTTCCGTGGCGGGTAGGTTGCGATCTTGACTGCCTTGTTCCATGGTAGGGAGACTCTATAGTTCCTACCATTGTCGCGATCACCCTGCCAAACTAAAGGGTGAAAAGCGGTGGGGATGCCCCGCTTATTCAATGTGGATCTGAATTACTTCAGGCCCACCTTGGTCAGAATGTGATTGACCTTGTCTTCCAGGGTGGCCTTGGTGAACGGCTTCACGATGTAGCCCGAGGCGCCTTGCTGAGCCGCAAGCACAATGTCTTCCTTGCGTGCTTCGGCCGTCACCATCAATACCGGGATGTGTTTGAGTTTTTCGTCTTTCTTGATTTCAGCGAGCAACTGGAACCCGTTCATGTTGGGCATATTGATGTCACTCACCACAAAATCGAAGCTGGCGTTACGAAGCTTCTGCAGTGCAATCACTCCGTCCTCGGCCTCGTCCGCGTCGGCATAACCGCTTTCTTTCAGCAGATTGCGCACAATTCGGCGCATGGTGGAGAAATCATCAACGATTAAAAAACGCAATTCTTTTGCCATGGATAACCCCTTCGCGGGCGATTTTCTGATGTTCGCAAGTATGACCTAATTTTGGCAGACTTACGGTTTCGATTGTGTACGGTCGGCCCTTGGCGCTGCGGCGGCTTCAGTCTCCATTTCGACCGCGATGCGGTTGCCACCCAAAAGCCGCTCTTCGGCATCTTTGGTCATCACAAGGATGCTGATGCGCCGGTTGCTGGGGCTGAGTGGATTTTCCGGATCCAGCAGCAAACTGGAGGCCATACCCACCACCCGCGCCAGTTTTTCTTCCGGCATACCTGCCGCGGCCAGTTCGCGACGCGACGCGTTGGCTCGATCGGCCGACAACTCCCAGTTGCTGTAACCCCTGGCGGCATTGGCGTAAGAAGATCGGTCGGTGTGGCCATCCAGGCTGATTTTGTTTTCCACATCCAGCAGCGCAATGCCGATTTCCTGCAAAATTTCCCGCATGTAGGGCTTGACGGTGGCGCTACCGCTGTCAAACATAGGGCGCCTTTGGTCATCGACAATCTGTATCTGTAGCCCGTCTGGCGTTATCTCCAAACGAATTTGTGAGCTGAACTCCGACATCTTGGGGTTGTTGGCGATGACACCCGCGATTTTGGAGCTCAGAGCGGCAAGCATCTTGGCATCGCGGCGCGCCACTTCGGCCTTTAGTTTCTCGCCGGACATCTTGCGTGCAGATTTGTCTGCCCCGTCGCCACGTTTCGCTTGACCTGCGGATTGGGTCAGATCATTGCCGCCGCCCTGAATCACACTGTTGCTTGCGCCAGCCCCAGAGCCTCCTTGCATGGCCACTTTCAGAGGTGACTGAAAGTAATCGGAAAGCCCTTTTTTGTCGCCTTCTGTGGTGCTACCCAATAGCCACATAAGCAAGAAAAACGCCATCATGGCGGTTACAAAGTCCGCGTAGGCAATCTTCCAGGCACCACCATGTGCGACGTGGCCACCCTTCTTCACCCGCTTGATGATGATGGGCTGGAGTTTTTTTGCGTCTCCTGCCATCGCTAGGTGCTCCGGTACCTACTTGCGCTTGACATGTGCCTCAAGCTCAGTAAAGGACGGGCGCTCCGTAGAAAAAAGCACTTTACGTCCGAACTCGATCGCCGTCGACGGGTTATAGCCCTGCATGCTGGCAAGCAATGTTGTCTTGATACATTGCAATTCCTTGCCCGCTTCTTCTACCTTTTGTTCAAGCACGCCGGCAAGTGGTTCGGCAAAAGCGTAGGCCAGCAAAATACCGAGAAAGGTACCGACCAGCGCCGAGCCAATCATGCCCCCCAGCACGGCCGGCGGTTGACCGACCGAACCCATGGTGTTCACAACCCCCAGCACGGCCGCCACAATGCCGAAAGCCGGCAAACCGCCGGCAACACGCTGCAAGGCCGCAACGGCCGCATGCTCTTCATGGTGGTGCGTCTCGATTTCACTGTCCATCAGGGACTCAATCTCATGCGCATTGAGGTTGCCCGACACCATCATGCGCAGGTAATCAGTCACAAATTCGACCACGTGGTGGTCTGAGCCTACCGTCGGATATTTTTTGAACAGCGCCGAGTCATGGGGCTCTTCCACGTCTTTTTCAATCGCCATCAGCCCTTCTTTGCGTGCTTTTTGGAGAATGTCGTACAGCAAGGCCAGCAGCTCCATATAGCGGGCTTTGGTGTACTTGCTGGGCTTGAAACATGCGCCCAGCCCTTTCATGGTGGCTTTGACGACCTTCATCTGGTTGTTGGCGAGAAATGCGCCAACGGTTGCGCCACCAATGGTGATCAACTCAAAGGGCAAAGCCTTCAGAATCACCATGATGTTGCCACCGTGAAAAATGTATACGCCAAACACGCATACCAGAATGACGCCCCAACCAATGAGTACAAACATAAGCGAATTGTGACAGCGTTCTACTGGCCTAAAGGGTTGAAGAGGGGGCAGGTTGCTAGCCAGAACCCATCATATCGGTGAGAGATGATTGTGCATGAATTATCTGAATGCACCATCAACTTGTCATTCTCACAGAAATTGTCAACAAAATTCGGCTGTAGCGCTTGCTGCGCTTGCGCAAGCAGCTATCAGAACAATAGCGCTAGTGGAGCAAAATGCCACCAGCAGACGCGCCCTTGCCAGCGCGTGCAGGGGGAGTGCAAAGCCCGCACTCGTAGTGGCGAGCATTTTCGTAGGCTTCGCTCACAAAATGACCGCCGCACTTTGAGCACTTGGTCATGGAGAGCATGTTGTTGTCAATGAACTTCACCAGACGCCATGCACGGGTGATAGACAGCAATGGCTCCACGCCGCAGGCGGCAATCTGCTCGGTGTAGAGGCGATAAGCAGCCATCACGGCGTCGATGTCTTCCATGGCGCTGACCTTGGTCAGATACTCATAGGTGTTCTGGAACAGCGTGGCATGGATATTGGGCTGCCAGGTAAGAAACCACTCTGTGGAGAACGGAAGCTGGCCTTTGCTGGGCGAGCGACCAGCGACTTCCTTGTAGAGGCGCAAGAGACGTTCATAAGACAAGTCGGTCTCGCTCTCCAGCACCTGGAGGCGTGCTCCCAACTGGATGAGGGCAACTGCCCGCTCAACTTGCTTGGAATCGCTCAAAACACTCTTGGTGGCCATGGTGATGCTCCGGGTGGAATTGGTGGGACGGGTGTGTCAGTGGTCTACATGGCTTCGGCGTAACGGCCAGCCATCAGAATACTGGCGTGCAGCTTGGTCGTTGCGTCGTTGTCAATCTTGCTGGTGGTGTGGTTGGTCAGCAGGTTCCAGACCAGGTCATCGTCCACGCGGAAGCGGCACAGCAGCATGTTGCCGGAGGCGATTTTCAGAATCTGGGCAGGAGAAAGGGTTGCAATCAGGTCGGCCGACTCTTCCGACATTCCGAGGCGAAACAGGGCGCCGGCCTTATCGTGGCGAATGAGGCTTTGGGCCAGCATCAGGTAGGTGAGATTGGCTTCACGGATTTCAGCGGTCATTTGTGCGTCGGTCATTTGGTACTCCTGTTAGGCGATTCGAATGGCATCGCGTTGGAGTCAATTTTGGACAACCAGGCCGGGAAATGAAATCAGCGTTTGGCTGTACCGGATGTAGGTAAGCCAGCAGAACCATGTAGGAGAAATTCCTACAGGAAAAGAAGTGCGCAAGCGAAGCGGCACTCAGCGGCGGGGTATGTGGCTGCAACCCGCAAGCATGCACGAAACGGCTCCCTGTGTCAGGGGAGAACTCTGGTCGTGCGAGTAATAAGTAGCAAAGAACCAAGAGGCGTAAACACGCACTCGTCTGTACTTCAAACCATTCCAGCGCGCAGGCCAGAAGCGGCTATTCAAAGTGCCTCAAAAGGCAAATTGATATATTCCCCTCAAGTGGGGTGCATCACTGCCGATAACGTTACTGACGGAGCAAGGACAACACACTTTGTGGCAACTGGTTGGCTTGTGCAACCATCGCAGTGCCCGCCTGTTGCAGGATCTGTGTGCGCGACAAATTGGCGGTTTCCTGGGCGTAATCGGCGTCCATGATGCGGCCTGCAGACGCTGCGGAATTTTCTGCTGCGACACGTAGGTTGGAGATAACTTGCTCAAACAGGTTTTGGTTGGCACCCCACGAGGCACGAATACCAGATACGAGGCCCAGATCAACATCTGCAGCATCCATCGCAAGGCCTGCCGCTGTTTGGTCTGCCAAGCTTCCAACGGTTACTGAAGTGAAGGGCGTTGCACCCTGCGTGGCAACTGCAATCTGTTCACCATTGTTTGCGCCCACCTGGAAGGTGAAGGCGGCAATGGTTCCATCCAAAATGGGCTGACCATTGAACTTAGTGACACCCAAAATGCGATTATTCTCGTTTGCAAGTAGTTGGTACTCGGCGTCCAGAGTCAGTAGGTCAGTTGTGCTGTAGCTGCCGTTAGCGGCCTGAACTGCTAGTTCGCGCATACGTTGCAAGTTGTTGGTCACTGCTCCAAGGGCTCCTTCAGCCGTTTGCGCAAGTGAGATTGCGTCATTCGCGTTTCGGATCGCGACATTCATTCCACGCGTTTGAGAGTCCATCCGGGTCGCAATGGCCAACCCGGCTGCATCGTCCTTTGCGCTGTTGACCCGCAGGCCAGAAGACAGACGCTGCATGGTCGTGGTGAGCGATGCGGCGGAAGTTGCCAAGTTGCGCTGCGCATTGAGCGATGCAACATTGGTATTGATACTGGTTCCCATATGAAACTCCTATAAAACTGTAAGACTCGGGATACGCCCCGTCTGGAGTCAGCTCACGCGCCGACTTGGCTACACGGTCAGCAAATTGTGGAGAAACTTGAATTTTTCATATCACCAATAAGGGCCGGTATTTCCGTCCATTTCAATGGCTCGAAAGTCGCGCTTTTCAATTAGCGCTTAAGTATTTGCTTCGAGTGGCCGAAAACAAAACCAACGGGTTCTTCTTCATGGACTCGTCGATTGGGAAGTGTCCTAAATAGGGTGCCCCGGTCTTGGCGACCAGCCGTGGGGTTGGCTATGGATTGGGCTGTAAGGCCTGCTTTTTAAGCTTTTTAGGAGAATCTAATGTCATCAACGATCAATACCAACGTCGTCTCAATCAATGCGCAACGCAACTTGTCGAAGACGCAAAGTAGTTTGAGCTCAGCAATGGAACGCCTCTCCTCCGGGATGCGCGTTAACGGTGCCAAAGACGATGCAGCCGGCTTGGCTATTGCAGAGCGTATGGATGCCCAGACACGCGGAATGAACGTTGCTGTACGCAACTCCAATGACGCAATATCGTTAGCGGCGACGGCAGAAGGTGCGTTAGGAGCCATATCTTCTAACTTGCAGCGCATGCGCGAGTTGGCAGTTCAAGCATCCAACGGGACGAATACAACGACTGACGTGGCCTCCATGGAGAAAGAGTTCGCCTTGCTGTTTGCAGAAAACGCCCGGGTTACAACAGCTACGCTGTTCAATGGGCAATCAGTTATTGCCGGTACACTATTTACATTCCAGGTAGGTGCGAATTCTGGAGACCAGATAACAGTGCAAGGCGCTGCATACACCGGAACAGGTTTAACTCTCGGTGTAGATTCCGGAACCGCAAATACTGCGATCGGTCTATTGGACGCTGATATTGGTGCCGTTACTTCGCTGCGTGCAACCTGGGGTGCGTCACAGAATCGGTTTGAAACCGTAATTTCGAATCTTCGCGTTGCAGCGGAAAATTCGGCAGCCTCGCGAGGTCGGATTGTGGACGCAGATTATGCGCAAGAGACGGCCAATCTCACGCGATCTCAAGTTCTGCAACAGGCTGGTACTGCGATGGTGGCGCAGGCGAACCAGGGTCCGAACGGTGTGCTGGCTTTGCTAAGGTAGAGTAGCAGTCTCGCGGGGCTGAGCGCAGTCAGCCCTGAGTGACGCGGCGTTTGGGCTTGCCCAACGCCGCTTTTCCGCGTTTCGGGGAGGCTGCAATGGCGGTATAAAGGTTGAATAGGAGATCGCAATGGCAATTTCATCAACAGGTATCGGCAGTGGGCTGGATGTCAACAGCATCGTCACGCAATTGGTGGCGATCGAAAAGCAACCGCTCAAGACCTTGCAGACCGCTGCATCCAAGTTGCAATCACAGGTGTCGATCTACGGAACCATCAAGTCACAGATTGCAACGATGCAGGACGCGGCGACGAAGTTGGCCAAGGACAGTTCTTGGACGGTGCAGGCGGCAACGTCTTCGGATACCGCCATTGCGACGGTGAGCACTGGAGCCACCGCCATCTCTGCCGAGCTCGCCCTAAACGTCATCACACTTGCACAGTCGCAATCGGTGTTTTCGAAGACCTTGGCCCCAACTGCCACGGTAGGAGTCGGTGGAGGGACGGCGACTGGTAAATTGTCAATAGCCCTTGGCACCTGGACTGGAGCTACTTCATTTACAACAGTTGGCACGCCCGTGGATGTGACCATCAATGCATCAGATAACTACACGAAAGTGGCGGCTGCCATCAACGCTGCCAATGCGGGAGTGAGGGCGACGGTTTTGACCATCGGGGGAATGGATCAACTATCCATCCAATCCACTACGGCTGGCTCGAGCAGTGGGTTCAAAATTACTCCTGTGCCCAAAACTCTACCTGACGTTAATTTTGATGGCCTTGATAGCCTTTCTTATACAGCTGAAGATATTACCGCTGGCACCAGCGGCATGCAGAGGGCTCAACGCGGTTCGAACGCAAGCGTAAACATTAATGGGGTACTGATTGACGCACCTACCAATACTTTGACGAACATTACCCCAGGAGTCACTGTGAATCTACTCAAGACTGGCCCTGCGCAAGTTTCAGTGGTTCAGGACAAGCCGGGTATTCAGACCAATATTCAGGCTTTCGCAGACGCCTATACCGCCTTGAGTAAGACTCTCTCGGATGCGACGAAATACGTTCCAGGCGGGACGTCTGGGGTACTGCAAGGGGATACGACCACCGTCGGTTTGCAGAAGCTCATGCGGGAGATGTTTAAGACCAGCTACACTGGTTCAACTACCGGCTACAAGTATTTGTCGGATGTGGGGTTGCAGATCCAGACCGATGGTTCGCTCACAGTGAACAGTACAAGTTTGACGACAGCAATGGAGAACATGGCAAGTTTGCAGACGCTATTCACTTATGGTACCGACGGTCCGACCTATAACAAGCAGACAGACGGATTTGGCGTCAGGTTTCGCGAGTTCGCGAAAGAATTGCTCAACGCTGGTGGTGGCACAACTTCTGTTAGTACAGGCAATGGCTACGTGACCAATAAGGCGGCGGCGCTACAGGCGGCCATCACCCGCAATTCGGCCGAGCAAGAGAAGGTGAGTACGCGGGCCGCGGCGGTTGAAAAGAGATTGCGGGTGCAGTATTCGGCGCTGGATGCCAAGATGGCGACAATGACGTCACTGAGTTCCTACGTCACCGCACAGTTAGCGCAGTGGAACAAGACAACGAACTGAGCACTAAGGCAACAGCGTCAAAGCTTGGCGGGCCTGCAAGTGGTTTGGGTTGAGGCGCAGGCACTCCTGAAACATGACGCGGGCATCTTCTATTTGCTCGCGAATAGCAGCGCAGTACCCTAGCCAGTAATAAATTGAATCGTCGTCTGGTGTATCTCGGGCGGCACCAATCAAAAGTTCAACACTCAAGTCGGTATGTTCTGCCATTGCCAAGACTTGTGCCCAGCGCATACGCAAATCCGGCCATATTGCGGCACCCAGCATCGGTGCCTGCGAGATGACCCGTTCAACATGGGCACGGTGTCCATAACTCAGCAAAAGCCGAAGCCACGAATCTGTCTCACTAAATGCCTGCGCTGGAATGTCAGATGCAGTATTTTCGATCGCAGTCCCAATAAGCAATGCACGAAACGCCACCATCGCTCGCCTTGCGGGATCACTTTCTGCCAATGTGCTGAGCCACCTATCCCAGACACTGTTGGCCATATCGGGTTGATCCAACAAGAAGTATGCCCAGCCCAAGGTGGGCAACGATGCGGGAAGTGTGCTCGGTAGCAGCAGCGTCGCAGCTTCAGCAGCCCCTCCGTTTTCCAACAAAATGCGAGCCAGCAGATGATCAACCTGCGGTTCCCCGCGATGACTATTTAGTACGCTCTGCGCTTGAGCAAAGCGTTTTAGCTGGTACAAGCACCAGGCCAATTGAGTAGCTGCCACACGCGAAGTGCTATCTCTGCGGTATGCCTCTTCAAGCAGGGTGACAGCCTGATCCCATTTCTGGAGTTGCAGAAAAATTGATCCAAGCTCGGCATGCGCATAGGGAGATCCAGCGGGGCTTTCTTCGATAGCCCGGCGCAACTGAGAAAACGCATCATCGCGACGGTTCAGTTTCCACAGGGCTTTCGCGAGTCCGGTACGTGCCCTGTGGTTCGTGGTAGCAGGATCCAAAATCAGCATGAAAGCTGCCGCGTCAGCGGATAGAGCAGCCGTAAAGTCGTCAACGGCACGCGTGAAATCGCCTTGTGCCAGGTTCAAGTCTCCACGTTGGCAGCGCAAGTCCGGGGAAAAAGGAAACACCGTCAGAGACCGGTCAGCCCATTGGATCGCGAGATCAAGTGCCTCACGCGCCTGGTAGACGCCAATGACTGCCACGTACAAGTTCACCAGGTACTGTTCCCCCTTGCCCTTGCCAGGGGTGGATGCAAGCAGGGTAAACGCCTTATGCGCCGCTTCGAGCATCTGATCAGTGTCTGTCCGCAAAAATGCCATCGCTATCACAAACCATGAGAACGGGTCGTTGGGGCGGGATTGGGCCAATTTTTGGGCTAGTCGGGTGTTGCGCTGCTCCTTTTCCTTGGCGGTGAATATGGATGCGAGGTATCCGTCGTGGTCTATGCGAACACATGACAAACTTGAAGTACGTGCCCGACCAGCGGCCACGACCTCCAGCTGTTCGTGGATCTCTCCGCGATACCGCATACCTGGGGAATCACGCCGAAACAGGCGAAAAACTGTGGTTCTGGATTCTGAGCCATCATCATTCAGGCTACTGATGGGAATACTGAAACCATCGAATCGACTTTGCTCCAACGCTCGTGCCAGAGCGACAGTGTCGGTGAGTTCCAACGTTTCGTCTCCGTCAAGCACCAGCACCCATTCGCGTGTTGCCAAGTCGAGTGCTGCGTTCCGTGCCGCTGCGAAGTCATCGCACCATGGGAAATGGCTGACTTGTGCGCCATGTGAGACTGCAATCTCAATAGTTGCATCGGTGGACCCGGTGTCAACCACAATCATCTCTCCCACCCAGTCCCGCACTGATGCCAGACAACGGCCCAGTGCCCGCGCCTCATCCTTGACGATCATGCATAGACTTAGCTTATCTCGGGGGAAGTTCGAAGAAACCAAAGGAGTTTTCATGGGGTTCGTATTCAATCTATCGACGTGGTGACGATGGAACTCCGATGTTAGCCAAACGCATTCGAGATGTTCTACTTGAATCGAGAATAAGCCGATGTGAAAACGCGGTTCTTCTCACAATTTCCGTTAGGTTTGCGCGATAAGATCGTCCGACAATGGGAACCCGTCAACATCATCGAATAGCGCTTGTCATGATTGCACGTGATGAGGCGCGCAGCATCAAGCGCTGCCTCGCTAGCGTGAAACCGTGGGTAGACCAGTTGATAGTGCTGGACACGGGCTCCACCGATAACACCGTCCAAATTGCCGCTGATTGTGGTGCAGAGGTATTTCCGTTCAAATGGAGTGACGATTTCTCAGAGGCGCGCAATGCTGCGCTTTCGTACTCGGATGCAGACTGGAACCTGATTTTGGACGCGGACGAATGGCTGGTTAGCGGGGCGGAGTGCCTTGCGCAGGCGGCACTTGGGCTCTCGCCGTTTGTAGGTGTCGTGAACGTAACCAGCTCGTTCAGATCGGGGGAAAGCACTTCGACAACTGTAAATTGGATATCACGACTGCTTCCGCGAGGCATCCGGTACGCAGGGCGCATACATGAACAACCCCAATCGACGTTACCCCGAAAGCGATTGCCGCTGGTCATCGGTCATGACGGCTACGAGCCTCAGAGGCTTGAGAGCAAGCGTGGTCGGAACGCGGCCCTGTTGAAAATTGAATTGTCGAAGAATCCAGAAAGTGCCTACGTTCTTTACCAACTGGGGAAAGACAGTGAGTCATATGAGGACTATGCTCTGGCCAGTACCTACTACCAACTCGCTTGGGAGCGGGCGGTGCCAACCGACGGATTTCGGCACAGCCTGGTAACGCGGCGGATGTACTCTATGAGCAGAAGTGGACAGCTTGAAGAGGCAGTCCAGTTTGCGACTGCTCAGATGGATTATTGGCAGAATTCCCCAGATTTTTTCTTCGTAATGGGTAACCTGCTCCTTGATTCGGCCGTCCAGCATCCAGAGCGCGCTTATGAGGAACTGCTTCCATTGGCGGAGGTTTGCTGGCAACGCTGTCTGGAAATTGGTGAATCCCCGCACTTGGATGACAGCGTTGTAGGAAGAGGGAGTTTTCTCGCGGAGCACAACCTAGCAGTGGTACGGGGCCAAATTCGTTAGTCAAATTGTGAGAAAAATATGAGCCTGAAAGAGATTGTTTCGCTGGCTGATCAGCTGCAAATCATGGACATCGGCGCTGCATGCATCGCTGAAATTCCAATATACCGAGTGCTGCTGGATGAGGGTATCGGTGAATTGAATGCGTTTGAGGGGGACTCGCGACAAATTTCCAAGATCAAAGAGACCTACGGAGACAAGGCACGCGTGTTTTCCAGTTTTTTGGCAGATGGTTTGGAGCATACCTTGTATGTGGCCCACGAAGAAAGCGGAATGACCTCACTTTTGAAGCCAAAAGTAGACGCATTGAAGTTTTTTAACAATTTTGAACACTTTGGAAAAATTGAAAAAACAGTGCAGGTACGCACAACACGGCTGGATGACATGCCTGAAGTCCCGCAGATTGACTTTTTGAAGATGGACATTCAAGGATCTGAGCTCGCAGTGTTAATGCATGGTCAAGAAAAGCTCTCAGATTGCGTAGCGGTGCAGCTTGAAGTCTCCTTTATCTGCCTCTATGAAAATCAGCCGTCATTTGGAGAGGTTGATGTCTGGATGCGTGCTCACGGCTTTGTGCCGCATTGTTTTGTGGACGTTAAGCGCTGGTCCATCTCCCCCACAATAAGGGATGGCAACTTCAGAGTCCCATTCAACCAGCTTCTGGAAGCTGATATTGTCTATATCAAGGATCCACTCAAACTTCAATTGCTGAGTAGCTCGCAGCTCAGCAAGCTCGCACTGTTTGCGCACTATTGCCTGGCAAGCGTTGATTTGTGTGTGCTTCTGCTGTTGGAACTGATTTCAAGGGGCAATTTGAAAGCGGGTGCAAATGCGCAGTATCTGGAGTCTCTGGCAGTAATGACAACCCAGAAAGCAGCACAAGTTCCGAGACAGGAAGATATCCAGCCTGCATTTGACGAGGTTTCAGATCTTTGGAAACCTTACGAAGGTTGCCCTTTGTGCCAAGGCAATGACACCATTTTGTTGCGAAGCGATTCTTGCGAGAACTACCCTTTATGGCAGGATGGACTGCCACGCAACATCCATTGGATGCACTGCCAACAGTGCGAGCATATCTTCACGGGCAGGTACTTTACTCAGCAAGGACTTTCCTTGCTGTTTAGCAAGGCACATCCTACGCAGGTCACTGGTGCGAATCTTGACCAGGAGCGCATGCGCTGGTATACAACTGTGGAACGCGTGCAACGGCACTTTGATCAGCCTGCTTGGTTGAGCGATGGTTTGGTGTGGTTGGACATTGGATGCGGTGGCGGAGGTTTGGTAATTACAGCTGCTGAGTACGGGTTTGTTGCAATTGGACTCGATAGCCGCTTACAAGCCGTGGAAGGGCTGAAGGCCTTGGGCTATAGTGCCTTGGAAGGTGACTTGATGGAGTTGAGGGTGACTGATCCAGTTCAGGTCATTTCGCTAGCTGATGTACTTGAGCATGTGCCTTTTCCTCGGGCTGCATTGAAGAGGGTTCACTCCGCGCTGGTTCCGGGGGGGATCCTACTGGTTTCTTGCCCAAACCTTGATAGTGGCTCCTGGCGTAAATCAAATGCGGACGGAAACAACCCTTATTGGGGTGAACTGGAGCACCACCATAACTTCAGTCGTGCGTCCCTGATGCGTCTGCTTGCGCAAGAGGGATTCCATCCGGTAGATTACAGCATCAGCATGCGTTACAAGTCTTGCATGGAGATTGTTGCAAGGCGGGTCTAGCTGGAAAGCGCTTGAGTTTTCGGTGTGGTTGCCGATAAATATGTAAACAACCACATTAGAGATAAAAATGTTCACTTCAGTCAACACTCGCTCAGCAAACGCATATAAAGCGGTCGGTGTAGAGACGGCTGTGGCCGCTGCGGATCCACATCAGCTTGTTAAATTGTTGTATGACGCACTTTTGCAGTCGCTCGGAGCTGCCAAGTTGGCGATGCAAATGAATGATATTCAGGGTAAAGGGCGCGCCATTTGCAAGGCGGTTCGCTTGATTGAAGAGGGGTTGAAAGCTGGCCTGAACGAGGCCCAGGGGGGGCAGCTTGCAACAAACCTGCGTGGTCTTTACGATTACTGCACCCTCATCTTGACAGAGGCCAACTTGAGGGGCGACATTGCAAAAGTGGAAGAGGTGGTGACGCTCGTCAAACCGCTGGCAGAAGCATGGGGTTCGATCAGGGGAGAAGTCGGAGTTGCTGCCAAGCTTAATCCCAAGTTAGGAGTTTGAAATGGCGCGGTCCCTTATCAAATGCTATAGATCTATTGAAGAGAGTAGTGAAAAAATGCTGGTTGCTGCGCGCAGCGCGGACTGGGAGCAAGTAGTTCAGTATGAGGGAATTTGCTCAGTATTGATTGCCCAACTGCGAGACTGTGCCCGCTTCGAAGACCTCGGGCCAGAAGAGCTCAGGGAAAAATCTTCCATAATGCGGAATATTTTGCTGAATGATGCAAAAATCCGTGCGATTACCGAGCCTTGGGTAGACCAACTCGCTGCGTCGTCAACTGATCTTCTCCAAAATCGCGTACTGCACTGAGGGTCGCTCGGTGGTTACTGCTGGGCACGGGCCAACCGGCACCGCCGTTTGCGAGGGCGCGGCAGGCACACCGGTTTTCATGGCGAGTCGCTCGCAACAATGTCTTTCGCGGGTAACTTGTCGCTGGGACAAAAGACGCTCACGCATTCGAACTCCAAATTTGCACCTGCTGAGAAGTGAGCATTATTTTTGTCCTTTTGGGTCTGCTTCCAGCGTAAGCGCGCTTTTTTGACTCGATTGTGTGACAAATAGCACCAATGCGACCTTCAGTTTAGTGGTTACCAAGTCGATAAATGCATGATACTGGTATTGCGCATGGGCCCTGACCGCTGTGCGGAGGCAATACGCAGGATAGGACTTCGTAGGGGAAACCGAAATGACTTCATTTTTCGACGGCCTCAAGACAGCTAACGTTGCTGTCTTGACTACACAACAACTCTCGCTTCTGACCACGGCAGATTACGCCGCTCTTACGTCCGATCAAGTGAGGGCGTTCGATACACAACAGATTGCGAGTTTGAAGCCTGCGTTCGTTGCGTCGCTTACCACCGGCAATATTCAGGCGCTGACGACTCAGCAGATCAATGTTGGCTTGACTACGGCGCAGGTGGCGGCACTGACGTCATCGCAAATTCAGGCGCTTACTACGGCGCAGATTAGTACCGCGCTCCGAACCGATCAGGTGGCGGGATTGACGACGGCGCAGGTGGCGGCACTCACGACGGACCAGATCAGCAAGGGCTTGACGACGAGTCAGATCAAGGCGATGGAGACCCGTGATATTGCGGCTCTGAAGACCAGTCAGGTACAGGCGTTGACGACGGACCAGATCGTTGCTTTGACAACAAACCAGATCATGGCGTTGACGACGGCGCAGGCCGGAGCGCTGACGACGGCGCAGGTGCAGGTGGTGACGACCGATCAGGTCAAGGCGATGGATGCGGTGGACGTTGGTGCGTTGTCGACGGCTGGGGTGTCGACGCTGTCGACCGACCAGTTGAAGGTGCTGTCGACCGATCAGGTGGTAGCACTGACGACGGCGCAGGTGGGTGCGTTCAATGCGCTCAATACGAACCAGATCCTGACGCTGAGCACGACGCAGATTCGTGCGATGGAGACGCGCGATGTGGCGGCGCTCAAGACCAACCAGGTGCAGGCGCTGACGACGCAGCAGATCAATGTCGGGTTGTCGACGGCGCAGATTGCTGCGATGACGACGGCGCAGGTGGCGGCGTTCACGACCGCGCAGGTCCAGGTAGCGTTGACGACTGATCAGGTGGCGGGATTGACGACGGCGCAGGTGGCGGCACTCACGACGGACCAGATCAGCAAGGGCTTGACGACGAGTCAGATCAAGGCGAAGGCGATGGAGACCCGTGATATTGCGGCTCTGAAGACTTCTCAGGTATCGATATTGACAACAGATCAGATCGTTGCTTTGACAACAAACCAGATCATGGCGTTGACGACGGCACAGGTATTTAGCCTTACCACTGACCAGAAGGGTGTATTTAACACCGATCAAACGAGAGCTTTGCTTGTTGGTTCACCGCTGGTGCTGGATCTGAATGGTGACGGTATAACGACGCAAAGCGTCAACAACGGTGTCAAGTTTGATATTTTCGGGATTGACTCTAAAGTTCAGACCGGGTGGGTTGCCGGAGGTGATGGATTGCTGGTCATGGACAGAAATCATGACGGATCCATTAATGGCGGCGCTGAGTTGTTCGGAGAAGGAACGACCCTGGCCAGCGGCCTTAAGGCAGCCAACGGATACCTCGCGCTGAATGAACTGGATGCCAACGCGGATGGAGTCATTAGCGCCTCTGACACCGCGTTCAGTGAATTGATGGTTTGGGTCGATGCTGATAGCGATGGAGCAAGTGTGAGTTCGGAATTGCATACCTTGAGTTCGCTGGGCATCACCCAGCTTGACTTAAAGGCGCAATCAACGACCGAATTCAACAACGGCAATATTGTTGGACTAGTGTCGAACTTTACTACTGCAGATGGAAACGTGCATCAGATGGCAGACGTGTGGTTCTCCACGCAAGTGGCACCAGTGTCAGTAACCTCATCGGACGTTGCGGTTCCTGCAGTTCCAGCGCTAAATATTGTTATACCAGAGAGGGCGCAACCTTTGCCAGAAGTGTTTGGTGCCCACGTGCCCACGGTTGCAGAGGGTGATCTCAAGGCACAGGTCCTTAGCTTGGTGGATGCATTGCAGGCCTACAACAGCCCGGGGGTGCCGCTGACAAGGACTTCGGATGGGCAATCAATACTTGCGACATATGCCGAAGCGTCGCCGTTGGGTGCTGGTGTCGTCGGAATGGCGGATGTGCTCAAGCAGTTTGACGTCAATGGTCGGCTTGTGACTGGGGTGGTCGAGACGCCTTCAGTGTCTGCATCCCTAGTATTGAATACTGCTGGTAAGCGCAAGACTGACGGCGATATGTTGGCGCCGAGTGGTAGTCCGCTTGTATGATCACAACGTACTGATGTTGGTAACGATGTCAGTACGTTGTCTGACATAGTCCGGCGGTCTTCAAATGTGAGGGTGTATTTCGCTCGTGGAGGATTTTGGCTCTAAGGTATTGCTTGCATGGAATGGGGAGTTATCCTTTTCAGATTTGCTGAGCGTTGGAACAACGCTTGATGAACGCGGAAGCTCTCCTCTTACGGCAGTTTTGTACCAGACTTGGATATCGCGCAGTACTTCGCCCTATGCGCATGCGGCTCTTTTCAATTTGGGGACAACGCTGACGAATCTGGGCGATTTGGGAGGCGCTGAAGCCGCTTACCGCCGGGCGATGGACGTGGCACCCGCCTTTGCACACCCTCGCCTAAATCTAGGGCTGCTCTTTGAACGCCAGAACAAGCCAGAAGATGCGATTTCACAGTGGAAATGGATTGTCTGGAATTGTTCTCGAGATGATTTAAATCGTGCAGTTGTTGTTTTGGCCCTTAACCACTTGGGCCGTCTATTGGAACTTCGAAAGCAATACGCCGAGGCGCTGAGTTATTTGACGCAAAGTTTGGAGCTTGATGGGAATCAATCGGATGTGTTGCACCATTGGGTATTTCTGCGTCAAAAGCAATGCTTGTGGCCTGTCTATCAACTCATTGAGGGGGTCACGCTGGATGCGATGCAAGAGTCCACTTCCGCATTGGCAATGTTGAGTATTACGGACGACCCCGGCTCGCAGCTAGGTGCCGCCAAACTTTATGTTGAAAAGAAGTTGGCAAAAGACTTACCTCGGCTCGCCGCCCTTGGCTCTTACGTTCACAGCAAGATCCGGATTGGCTATTGCTCGTCAGATTTTTCTCTGCATCCAGTGTCTATGCTGACCGTACAACTCTTTGAGTTACATGACCGAAATGATTTTGAAGTCTACGGTTTTTGTTGGAGCCCTGAAGATGGATCTGGCTTACGTAAGCGTGTCATCGCGGGAATGGATCATTTCTTTCGAATCGATGCACTATCAGATGAAGCTGCGGCGCAGCTGATTCGGTCTCACGAAATTGATATCCTCGTTGATCTGCAGGGTCAAACGGCTGGAGCCCGCGCTAACATTTTCGGTTACCGGCCCGCGCCAATTCAAATTACCTACCTGGGGCTTCCAGCGACGACTGGTTTGCCAGCACTGGATTACGTGATAGCGGATGAGTTCCTGATTCCTCATGATGAAGCCAGGTATTACTCTGAGCAACCCTTGTACATGCCACATGTCTACCAAGTCAGCGACCGAAACCGTGTCGCTGCTGATGCACCATCGCGAACGAGTTGCGGTCTCCCTGAGGAAGGCTTTGTTTTCTGCTCGTTCAACAACAACTATAAGTACACGCCAGAGATGTTTGCTATCTGGCTGCGATTGCTAAAGGCGACTCCCGGAAGTGTGCTCTGGCTTCTTGCGGACAACGAGTGGGCCGAAAAAAACCTACGTTCTGAAGCTGCGAGGATGGATGTTTCGCCAGAGCGACTGATTTTTGCACCGAGGGTATCTCCTGAAAATTATCTGGCCCGGTACCATTGCGCCGACCTCTTTCTGGATACGTTTCCGTTCAATGCCGGTACCACGGCCAATGACTGCCTTTGGATGGGTTGTCCGCTGTTGACTCTATCTGGCAGATCGTTTGCCTCCCGAATGGCAGGATCGTTGCTGAATGCAGCCAAGTTGCCGGACCTGATCACGTACAACGCCAAAGAATACGAGGAAACTGCCGCCACTTTGGCCATAAGTCCTCAGCGCTGCCTACAGATTCGCCAGCATTTGCGCGCTGTGCGTGCGCACGGCACTTTGTTTGACACGCCGCGATTTGTGCAGGATTTGGAGGCACGCCTTCGGAATCTTGTCAATGCCTTACCGTTAGGGGCAACCGAGCACGCATCCAATGATCGAACCAAGTATTCCGCGCACTAAGCGCGAGTTTTTGAAGCGTCTCAAGGAGGCGCGTATTGGGGACCCCATTGCGCAATACGATGTTGCGCTGATGTATGCCAATGGGGCAGGCATTACCAAGAACCTTGAGCAAGCACTTCATTGGACCCGATTGGCGGCTGAGAAAGGTCACGTCTCTGCGCAGTATTTGCTAGCGCGCTCTTTCCAGCAAGGGCTGGGTACGGTACAAGATCCTGTGAAGGCGCTGACTTGGTACCAGCGCGCTGCTGAGCGAGGCAATGAGAAGGCAACTCTGAAATTATCAATGCTGCTTTCACAACCACAAAATGAAGTTGCATTCAAGTATGCGATGGATGCCGCAAAAGCGGGGTTGCCTCACGCCCAAATGGCGGTTGCTGATCAATTGTCCAAAGGGCGGGGGGGCGTTGCACAAAATATTGACGAAGCCAATGCGTGGTACCGGTCCGCTGCTGAGCAAGGCCTAGCTAGCGCTCAAATGGCCCTGGGTAAGGCATATGAGTTTGGCATTGGAATGGCTTCAGACGTGGGCGAAGCATGCCGTTGGTATAGAAGAGCAGCGGCCCAAGGGATGCCCGCTGCTCAACTTGCACTTCAGAGTTTGGATGAGTTGACCGGGCGACATAGTAGTCAAGGCAAAAAGACCAGTAAGCGCCCAAGCTCGCGTGAGCGCAGATTGGCAGATTCAAGATGGGTGACCTACGCTTCCAAGGGCACCGCTGAAGATTTTTACCATTTGGGCATTATGTTTGAGTCCGGCATAGGTGTGGAGCAAAGTGCAAAGCAGGCGCGACTCTGGTACCTAAAGGCTGCTGAGCGCGGGTATGTCAGCGCTATGGTTCCGCTGGCTCGATTGGTGGCGGACCCTAGTCCAGCAGAGTCGGTTCGCTGGTTAGAAAAGGCGGCTGAGCACAATGTACCGGAAGCACAGTTTGCGCTAGGAAAGGCGTTGCAGAAGGGCGTTGGTGTTGTTAAAGACCTTGCCTTGGCGTGTTGCTGGTTCGCGCAGGCGGCTAGAGCCGGGGATGCTGGTGCCAAATTCGAGTTGACAGAGATATTGCAGGCCAATTTTGCGGCACTTAGTCAGTCTTGGATTTTGGCTGCAGCGCATAGTGGAATTGCGCAGGCGCAGTATGCGATGGGCCAGCGCAGCGCAAAGAACAACGATTCCCAGCAAGATTGGGGTCAGGCATGCAAGTGGTATCAACTGGCGGCAGAGCAAGAGCATGCCGAGGCACAATGCGCCCTTGCCACAGGCTATTTGGCGGGGTTGGGAGTCGAAAGAAACATTGCCATGGCCTTTTACTGGTTTGAAAGGGCCGCTGATCGGGGAAATGCTTGTGCGCAGTGGAATTTAGGACAGTTGCTGGCGGTTGGCATTCCCGGTGTGCCGCAGGACTCCAAGCAGGCAATGCTGCTTTGCAAGCGCGCTGCAAATGCAGGGTTTGTTCCAGCACAGGCTACTTTAGGCATGCTGTTCGCAAAGGCGAAGAAATACGATCGTGCTGCTGAATGGTGGGCCAAAGCTGCCAATCAGCATGATCTGGAGGCGCAGTACAACTTGGCAAATGCATACCAAAAGGGTTTGGGTGTCAAGAGAGATGAGTCGACCGCGTTTGAGTGGCTGTTGGCTGCGGCTACGGGCGGGTTGGCTGCGGCGCAGGCACGGGTCGGCTTGGCTTATGCGACGGGCGATGGTGCTGTTCTGGATCCTATCGAATCGGCCAAATGGCTAATGCTTGCCGCTGAAGGTGGTGATGCCTCGGCCAACGCTAATAAACAGCATGCCAAGAGTATCTTGAGCCCTGCTCAGTGGGTTGAAGCAGAGCGTAGGGTTGGCAACTGGACGGTCGCCAGCGCGAAGTGAACTCGAATTAGCGGCCTTTTCACCGTTTAGACAAATCAGGGACGTGGGAGTATCAGTCATCTCCAATAGACATGACGGTTACCTTCACCTTGGCTCCCTGCAATGGCTGAGCAAAAAAACTATTCAGTTGTGCAATGCTTAACAGCGATTGCGCAGCATCATGGGCTGCAAGTCAATCCTGATCGACTGATCGAGGAATATGCACTGCCCGATGAGGAGCCTCGCCCAGTACTTGTGATCCGAATGGCCGCCGGGATCGGATTGAAGGGCAAGGTCGCTAAGCTAAGCTGGAAGGGACTTTTTGCCCAAGAGGGCGTATTCCCGTTCATTGGGCTGCTGAAGGACGGTAAAGCAGTTATCGTGGTGGGTGTCAGGGCTGGTGGTGACGGAGCCGATGGCGAAATCGCCGTTTTAAATCCTCAAATTCCGCAGGCTGCAGTTCACTATCTGAACAAGGAGACCTTCACTGACCTGTGGAGTGGTCAGGTGATTTTGCTCAAGCACAGCCATGCGCTAACCGACCCCAAGCAGCCATTCAGTTTTCGTTGGTTCATTCCGGAAATCCTTAAGCAAAAGACAGCATTTCGGGACATCACATTTGCTGCGGTAGCGCTCAGCCTGCTCTCCATGGCCTCGCCCATCTTCTTCCAACTGGTTATCGACAAAGTACTTGTACACCAGAGTGTGTCTACGTTGTGGGTGTTGGCGGCTGGTATCTTGGTGGCGCTGGGCTTTGAGACAGTGTTCTCCTATGTGCGCCAGGTTTTGCTGCTGTCGGCCACCAACAAAATTGATATGCAGATCACGCGGCGGGCCTTTGGACACTTGCTGTCATTGCCAATCGACTACTTTGACAGCACATCGGCGGGCGTAGTGGCGCGTGTTATGCAGCAACTGGAAGGCATTCGGGGTTTTCTGACTGGACGCCTATTCTTTACATGTCTTGACACGCTCACACTGCTGATCTACATCCCTTTATTGTTTTCATATTCCGCCAAGCTGGGTTCTATCGTAGTCGTGTTTGCCATGCTGATTGCGTTGATTATTGCCGTTATGCTGCCCACCTACCGGCGTCAGCTCGACACCTTGAATTCTGCAGAAGGCGCGCGCCAGGCTCTGTTGGTGGAAACCATACACGGCATGCGCACCGTCAAAGGCTTAGCAATAGAGCCTGCTCAGCGGCGAACTTGGGATCAACTATCGGCCCGGACGATTACCTCTCACTTTCTGGTAGCCAAGACTGCCATGACCGGAAATGCGATGACCGAATTCCTGGGAAAGCTGTTGCCTATTGTGGTGATTGTGGTCGGCGCACAAAGTGTGTTTGACCAGACCATGACGGTCGGCGCCTTGATTGCCTTCCAGATGTTTTCCAGCCGCGTGATGGGACCACTGACCCAAATTGTTGGCCTCATCAACGAGTATCAACAGACAGCGGTGTCGGTACGCATCTTGGGAGAGGTTATGAACCGGCCGTCTGAGGGCCGCGGCGGAGCCGGCGGCTTGCGCCCAACTTTGACGGGCGAAATCAGTTTCGACGAAGTGACCTTTCGGTACCCTGGCGCAAATGTGGCAGCCTTGGACAAAACAACCTTCACCATAAAGGCTGGCACTATCGTCGGAATTGTGGGACGCAGCGGTTCGGGAAAGTCTACGTTGACCAAGATCATCCAGGGCATGTATCCTGTGGGTGAGGGGATTGTGCGCTTTGACGGTGTGGATGCGAGAGAGATTGAATTGTCCCATTTGCGACGCCAGGTCGGTATCGTGATGCAGGAAAACTTCCTTTTTCGGGGTTCGGTCAGAGACAATATTTCTATCGCGAAGCCCAGTGCCTCGTTTGAAGAAGTTGTGCTTGCTGCGCAAATGGCTGGTGCCGACGAGTTTGTAGAGCGCCTGCCCCAGGGTTATGACACCCTGCTCGAAGAAAACGCCTCCAATCTCAGTGGAGGGCAAAAACAACGACTGTCCATCGCACGCTCTTTGTTGCTCAAGCCGCGCGTGTTGATCCTGGACGAGGCAGCCAGTGCGCTGGACCCGGAAAGCGAGGCTATCTTCATTCGCAACCTGGGCAAGATGGCCGTGGGCCGCACCGTCATAATGATCTCGCACCGCCTTTCCACACTCGTCAATGCTGACGCCATATTGGTCATGCAGCAGGGCAAACTGGCGGATGCAGGAAAACACGAAGAGCTGCTAGCGCGCAGCCCAACCTATCAACAGCTATGGCAGCAGCAGACAAGCCACATCTAGCGCAGGCCGCCAAAGGCGCGTCAGACAAGACAGCCATTGACTTCCTGCCAGACGCTGATGAGATCGAACGGCGCCCCCTGCCGGCTATGGCGCGCATCACCGTGCACCTGTTGATTGCGGCGCTGCTGAGTTTTTTTGCCTGGGCCTGGATATCGGAGGTGGACCTCATCGTCACCGCACGTGGTCGCCTGGTCACGCCGTTGCCCAACATCGTGGTGCAGCCCTTGGAAACGTCGATCGTGCAGACGATTGATGTGCGCCCCGGTCAAGTCGTCAAGAAAGGCGACCGACTCGCCACGCTGGACCCTACCTTCGCGGCTGCCGACGGTTCTCAGCTTAAGAGCAAACTCGAAAGTCTGAACACCCAGTGGGCCAGCCTGGAGGCTGAGCTTTCCGGAGAGCGCGTGGAGCGGCTGCAAGAGGAGTCGG
This sequence comes from Rhodoferax sp., assembly GCA_020048895.1. Classification (GTDB taxonomy): domain Bacteria; phylum Pseudomonadota; class Gammaproteobacteria; order Burkholderiales; family Burkholderiaceae_C; genus Allorhodoferax. Next base: position 83,520 of record JAIFLV010000014.1, read on the forward strand.
CCGACAGCAAGATACAGTCCCGCCTGTCCAGGGAGCGACAGTCCAGCTACCAATCGCAAATCCGTCGTCAGACCGAATCCATTGCCAAACTGCGGTCGTCGTTGGAAACTGCACGACGGGATGAAGAAGGTCAGCAAGCGCGGGTCAAGGGCCTGAAAGAAATGGAGGCTATGACCGCGGACTTGGTCAGCAAACAATTAGCCGTTAAAAGTCGCCTGCTGGAGGTGCGTGACCGACTTATGGAAGCGGAGCGCGGCACGGAGCTTGCACGCAACCGTCAGATAGAAATCCGGCGAGAACTGGCGTCGCTGGAGGCGGAGAAGGCTGCCTACGAGACCGGTTGGCGCCAAAAGATGCTGGAGGAAATGCTTGCGGTTTCGCGTGAGCGTGATGCCATTAGCGATCAACTGCAAAAAGCCAATTTGCGTCAAAGTCGGGTGATCTTGACCGCGCCATCCGACGCGGTGGTGCTGGAGGTGGCCAAGCTCTCGCCCGGTTCCATTGTCAAGGAGGCCGAACCTTTCTTCACTCTGGTCCCCATCAGCGATGTGCTGGAGGCCGATGTGCAAATCGAATCCCTGGACGTGGGCTATATCAAGATGGGTGCCAAGGCCAACGTCAAGATTGACGCCTATCCGTTTCAAAAACATGGCACGTTGGAAGGCACGCTACGCACAGTCAGCCAGGACGCCTTCCGCCGTGACACCTCCACGGGGGGCCTGGACGCGTACTACGGAGCCAAAATCGCTCTGGGTTCAGCCACGCTGGAGGGGCTGCCCCCCAACGCGACCCTGCTACCCGGTATGACACTCACGGCGGAGATTTTGGTGGGCAAGCGAACAGTGTTGTCGTATTTGTTGTGGCCTCTCACCAAGGCCGCCAAAGAGTCCATTCGGGAGCCATGATGTGAAACACCGCGGCTGTACGTCCTACACTGCCCTGTGGGGCATCGTAGCTACGCTGTCCCTGTTGGCCGGTTGCGAGAGCACTGGTCCCAAGTCGGACGTTGGAACCTACCCGCTGCCCCCTGCCTACCGCAATACCTTGGCGCCGACCGGGGTTGATTTCACTGCCGCAGCTGTGCGTGTGGACTGGTGGTCTCAATACGGAAGCGTGGAGCTTGATCGCCTTGTGGACCGCGCCCTGGCGCATAACTCCGATTTGCGGGTGGCCACGCTGCAGGTCGCACAGGCGAAGATACGGGCCGATCAGGCGCGCGGAGGGCGGATGCCCACACTAAGCGCTCCGGTACGCGCCGTAGCGCAAAGCCAGGGCAACAACGCCGATTCTCAGCAGAATTCCCAGGTCGGACTGCTTGGAACTTTCCGACTCGATGTGTGGGGTGAGCAGCGTGGGTTGATCGATTCGGCCGATATGCAGTTGGAACGCGCTGTGCATGAGCGGGAAAATACACAGCGCAACGTCATTGGCAGCGTAGTCAACGCCTATATCGCCTACCTGTCTGCAAGCGATAGCATATTGGTGGCCCGTGAGAATGAAGCGGTCGCTGCCGACATACTGCGCAATGTGGAAAAGCGGTTGGCGTTAGGGGATGCAACGGCGGAAGACTTGGAACAGCAGCGCGCCGTGCTATTCAGCCAGCAAGTGATTGTGCCAGGTATGGAAAACCAACAGGAAGATCTGCGCAACGCGATCTCCCGCCTGGTAGGGGCACTGCCTGGCGATCTGGTGCTGTCTGACCAGGGTCTGGACGCACTGCAACTGCCCTCAGTGCAAGTGGGGTTGCCATCGGCTTTGCTGCTAGGTCGACCCGACATCCGAATGATGGAAGCCCGTATGCGTGCGGCGAACGCCAATATTGACGTGGCCCGTGCCCGCTTGTTGCCACCTGTTGATCTGTCCTTGCAAGCGGGCTACAGTGGTGCCGCGCTGGCCACATTGTTCCAGCCACAGAATTTATTGGTCAGCACAGCGGCGTCACTTGCGATGTCCATTTTTGATGGAGGGGTGAGAAAAGGTGAGCAGGCGTTTGCCCAGTCGTATTACGAGGAAATGGTGGAAACTTACCGCAAGACCGTACTGCAGGCGGTGCGTGAGGTAGAAAGTGCGCTGGATAATCTTAGGGCCGCAACGCGACGCCTTGATGCGCAGAAAAGCCTTTCCCGCTCGGCGTTAAACCTTTTCAAAATTAGCAATGATGCGTATGCTGCTGGGGCTATCGATCAATCCACACTGCTCGACAGCCGCAGAAACTACCAGCGCAGCGCCGACGATGCGCAACGCGTGAAAGGTGAGCTGCTGCGCAGTTACGCAACCCTGTCGTATGCACTTGGTCTTGGGGCGGTTTTGAGAGATACCCAGAAGCCAATGAGTGACGCCGGCGAGCGGGAATTCTTAGCTGCAGGGGACTTGCGTGTGGGGGCGTTGGACGCGAATCCGACGCTACTTGCCGAACCAGCAGCCCCATCACAACCGTTCGGGCAATGGGAAGTCGAACTGCCCGGCGTGTTTCACCGTAGCGCTTTATTGCCCGTCTGGCGTGATTTGCAAACACGTTTTGGCGGCAGCGCGGGGAACTTTTGGATCCGGGCCACTCAATTGGATCATATTGCCAGTGCAGTATACAATTCCGAGGCTTGGTACCGTGTTTCGGTTACAGGTTTCGCAGATCAAAAAGCAGCGTCAAACTATTGCCACATTTTGTTGCAAAAGGGTCAAGGCTGCAAAGTGCTATCGGATGCGCGAGGTATTCAAAGAAGTCACAAGTGACAGATCGAAGTTCTTTCACTTTGGTGAATTGCAATCCATAACTCAGTAATGTGGCTGGACAATACAGGTGTCGACGTTGATTGAACTTCATTCCGTCGTACATCACTCACCCCATTTGGCGATGTAGCGCTGATGAGAGTCGATCCATCGTTGAGAGCCATATGTGCCGCCGCTGCAATGGCTCATGGAAATCGTCCAAGTGCCCAAACGAAGGCCGCAGGCTCGAGCAGAGCGACAAAAATCCATGTCATAGAAGTCAAAGTCAAAGCGAGGATCAAATTGTACTTTTTGCCTCCTGAGTATTGACTTCTTGGCAGCAAGAAATACCCCATCGAGTAATTCGCACGGTGCGGGAACGGAGCCAAAAAAACCGATATCACCGAATGGTTGATCACCAAAGCCCAAGCGACCGCTTAAATTGGGTCCGTCATCCCAACTCAATGACGAGAGAAACGCCCAGGAGACTTGACCAGGTGAACGAGCGCGGTTGCCGGCTACGCCAATCACATCGAACACCTCGCAGCCAGCAATGACCTGTTCACAGAAAAACAGGTCTTGAATCCAGACATCATCGTGTACGAAGACTAAGTAGTCGTGTGCAAACTCGGCATGAATGGCCTCGTTGTATACGTCTGGGAGCCCTCGGCGATTTTCAAATGCAATGCATGCGTTTAATCGGGTATCCCGCGAAAGTCGGCGCAAGGAGACCCCCAGCGGTGACTTTTCCCAAAAGTCCGCCTGTGTTGCACGAGTCGCGCTGACTATTCCTATGCTTTCCATTCAAGGCCTATCTCATCAAGCTCAATGTCTTGGCACTCACAACGGAAGGGCCCTCACCACATATTGGAAAGCCTTTGCATCGATTTCTGCCACATTAGGATCGTGTCCGCTTGCCTGTGCCATTGCGCGGATATGCGGAAAATAAGCTGCCGCACGTGGCGATTCGATGTTGCGGGCGATTGCTGAGTCGATTCGATATGCAGCAGACTCGAACATTTCAAAGATGGTGGTTCGGGTAAAAAAGCGCAGGTGGGTTCTGTCAAACAAACCATCCTCTTCGTAGCGAAACTGGCCTATATTCACCCTCGCCTGAAAACTCCAATGTTGCGCGTTGGGAATGCTGGCAATGATCATACCGTTCGCTGGTAAGACTTTGCGGATCTTTGCGATCACTGCCCATGGGTCGCGCAGGTGCTCAAGAGTGTCGCCAAAAATCCAAGCATCTACATCGGACCATTGTCTGTATTCGTCGTCTCCAATAGTTTCAATGTCGCGGCAATGCGTTTCAGTGCAGACGCTTCGAGCAATCTCTATATTGTCGGGGTCGATGTCGACACCGACCCAGCGACATTCGGCATTGCGCTCATGGTAGGCTCGACATAGCGAACCGCGCATGCAGCCTACCTCCAGCACTCGCTTGAGGGTGGAGGGCATAAGCGCGAGGATGGTGTCGTTGTAAAGATCGTGGGCGGGGGTTTGTTTCATATTGCTCCTCGAAACGGTGTGTCTGGGGCCGAAAGCTTCATGCAGGACTCTTTTTTGGATGGTCTCCAAGACTTGGCGGTAGTTGTCGAAACCGTTGACCCGGTGGGCGACTTTGAGTGCGTCGCAAATCACCGCCTCGTCGCGGTAGGCGCCCAGTTGGGAAGACCATGCGCAATTGAAAGGGTTGTAGGCTGCGATGGTTAAGGGGTCGCGTCCAGCGAGGATTAAGGATGCCACACCTTCAATGACAAAGACCTTGCGCTCAACGCCTTCACCGTAATTCGTTTTGCTCAGAAGCAACTCGCGAAACGCACTATCACTGGCGGGGTTTTCTGCGACATCGAATGCGGTTTCGCAGATACGCAGCCATTCCCTCCAATAGCTAGGGCGAGCTACCACGAAGTTGCTAAATACCGTGTTGTGGGAGTCAAGCGTGAGGGATGCCAAGTCTAGCGACAACCCGACACGGTCTGCAAGCATTTGGCAGGTCGCAAGAAATCCTCTGTCTGCCATCTCGCCGCCCAAGAAAACATTGGGGAAGAAAGCCCCAATGTCTGGCTGCGGCGAAAAAGTCACGACTTCCACCTCTGCCGGTGCCGCGTCTACAAACTCACGGACTTCCGAATGTGACAATCCCGTTTTCGAGCGAAACCGGGGTGAAAAAAAACCATAAAAGGCGCGCTCGTCTAGAGGTTCCTTGAGTAAGAACTGACGGATTGGCCAGTATTCGCGCCAGTCCGGTCGGGTGTTGCTCGTGTTGTCCAGCACGCGATAGCCACTCTCCGCAGCATTCAACGTTTCCTGCGAGTACGCGATTGTGTGTAAATAAATCTGTTTCATTGCATGCTGTAGGAACATTGGAGCTTCATGTTGTGCCAAACGATCGGCATGCATCCGTTCTTGGTCAACAACTTTGGCTTGCGGGGTGTCGCGTTTGAGATTCTCATTCCATGCCTGTCTGCAAGAATGACCGCCTTCATGATGCGAACTATTTTCTAGTCAAATTTACTATGAATTCTATAGCTGCTCACGCAATGCCTACGGACGATAGAGGCTAAATTTCCATAAATTTCTACATTTGACAAAAGGACGGAGACACTAGACCTGCATATTCATAATGTCAGTGTAAGCCTGAACCATGCGGTTCCTCACATGCAACGTGGCCTGAAAGCCAATTTGTGCCTTCTGAATCGCCACCATGGTCTCTTCCAAGCTTACTTTGGGGTTTTCCATCTGAACTTCTCGTTGTAAGCGGCCGGACTCAACTTGTGACGCACTCACAGAACTCAGTGCATTCTTGAGAACACCAGAGAAACCGCCCCCTGCTCCTTGTGTGCCAGCAACAGATGAAGGACGCAGCCCACTGCTACCGCCGATCGCGGTGGGCATGGAAACGGGGGTGAGCTTGAGATCCATGACGGTTCCAGGTAAAACTTGATTGGTACTAATACTAGTCCGGTGGCAGATGAAGCATTTTTTTCAAATGGACGGTAAAGGCGGTGCTTTTCAAGCTAATGTTTTTGAAGGTGCGTCGAATAATCAATGCCATAGGTGAGGCAATCCGCGCCCCATTGCACTGGAAAGAAAGATGTCTGCAGTAGCTACCATTCCCCTGAATCCGACCATCGGGCAGCGTTTGGCTGGCCTGGATCAGGGTCAGCGCATGCGTTTGGCCCTTGGGGTGGTGCTGTTTGTGGCGATTGGCGTGGTGGGTCTGGTGATGGGCCGTCAGGCTGAATGGCGGGTGCTGTATGCCAACCTGGCAGACAAGGATGGCGGTGCAGTCATCGCGCAACTGGGCACCATGAACATCCCGTACAAACATGCCGAGGGCGGTGGTGCTATTCTGGTACCCGCGGACCGTGTACACGACGCGCGCCTTAAACTGGCTTCCCTGGGTCTGCCCAAGGGGTCGGTCAGCGGGTTTGAGATGATGGAGTCCAACCGTTTTGGCATGACCCAGTTCCAAGAGCGGCTGACCTTTCAGCGCGGTTTGGAAGGGGAACTGACGCGCTCTATTCAGGCGCTGTCGTCCGTTCAGAATGCAAGAGTTCATTTGGCGCTGCCTAACCAGAATGGATTTTTCAGGGAGCAGCAAAAACCGTCTGCGTCTGTGTTGCTGAGTCTGCACCCTGGGCGTACTTTGGATCGCAACCAATTGGCGGGAATCATTCACTTGGTAGCTTCGAGCGTTCCGGAAATGAACCCTACCGCCGTGAGCGTGCTGGATGACACTGGCAAGTTGTTGTCGTCTCCAGCGGATGGCGCGGGTGGTGGTTTGGGTGCGGATGCCGAGCAACTGCAATATGTCCAGCAAGTTGAGCAACAGTACAGCAGGCGAATCCTGGAAATTCTGGAACCGATTGTGGGTAAGCAGAATGTGAAAGCGCAAGTGACGGCGGAACTGGACTTCTCGCAAACCGAGTCCACCACCGAATCGCACAAGCCGAACCAGACGCCTGAGACTAGTGCCATTCGCAGTCAGCAGACGGTTGAGAGCTCCGCGGGCGCTGGTAGTGCTCCTGCTTCCGGAGTTCCAGGTGCCACCACCAATCAGCCGCCGGCGCAGTCCGCAGCCCCCATCAATGGCGCTGCGCAAGCACTGACTGCTGCAGGTCAAAGTTCGGCAACGGGTCCGACCAAGCGGGAGTCGATCGTGAACTACGAGGTTGACAAGACCATACGCGTGGTGAAGGGCGCAAGTGGCATGGTGAAGCGCATCAATGCTGCCATTGTGGTGAACAACCAGGTGGTGGTTGACGCCAAGGGCAAGTCCAGCAGCACGCCATTGCCGCCAGAGCAGGTTGAAAAACTTACTGCCTTGGTGCGCGAAGCAGTCGGCTTCAACAAGGAGCGTGGCGACTCCGTCAACCTGCTCAATGCGCCTTTTGTGGCGGATAAAGTGGAGGTGGTGGATATACCACTCTGGCGGCAGCCCGATATTCAGGATTTGGCGCGAAGCATGGTCTGGCCAGTCGGTACGCTCTTATTCGCAATCTTGGTCTTGTTTGGAATGATTCGTCCAGCGATGAGTGCGATTGGTAAACCGCCGGTGGCTCGCTCGGGCCGTGTCGAAGAACGTGGAGGACAGTTGGATGCAATTGAGGCCGAGCAGCCTGCACGCCCACAGTTGAGTGCTCCAGTCACTAGCCATGAGCCAGCACACACCAGCGCTGGTGAAGTTCGCCTCGAAGATGCGCGCAAGCTCACCCGCGACAACCCGGCTGCGGTGGCAAACATCGTGAAAGCATGGATCAATGGTGAAGTGCCTGCATAAAGCTTGGCGCAAAATAGCATCATGGCAAACGAAGACGGACTCCAAGACGCTGCGATTCTGATGATGTCGCTGGGAGAGGCAGAAGCCTCCGAAGTGTTCAAGCATCTGTCTCCCAAAGAGGTGCAAAAGCTGGGCGAGGCTATCGCCAAGACGACACAGATCTCACGGGAACGGGTCGACGAAGTGGTCGACAAGTTCACTGGCGTGGCGGCATCCCAGAGTCTGCTGGTCTCCAACTCGGGCGACTATGTTCGTTCGGTGCTCAAACTGGCCCTGGGCGACGACAAGGCGGCGCTGCTGATTGACCGCATCTTGCAAGGCGGCGACGTTTCAGGCATTGAGAGCTTGAAGTGGATGGACCCGCTTTCCGTCGCGGAGTTGCTGCGCAATGAGCACCCGCAAATCGTGGCTGCAATTCTGGTGCATCTGGACTACGACCAAGCGGCCGATGTTCTGAAGAACCTTACGGAGAGGCAGCGTAATGAAGTCATGTTGCGGATTGCCACGATGGAGGGTATCCAACCAACCGCACTCAAGGACTTGAACGAAGTGCTGTTCAAGGTGCTGGCTGGCGGTGACAAGATTCGTAAGTCTTCCCTGGGAGGCGTGAAGACCGCCGCTGAGATGATAAACCTGATGGGTACTGCCATCGAAGGAACCGTCATTGAGTCGATTCGTGGCCACGATGCAGACCTGGCACAGAAGATCATGGACAAGATGTTCGTGTTCGACGATGTGATCAAGCTCGATGACAAAGCCATACAGATGGTGCTCAAAGAGGTGTCGTCAGATGTGCTCATCGTGGCGCTCAAGGGCGCACAGCCAGAGCTCAAGGAAAAGATTCTGGCCAACATGTCTTCGCGCGCGGCGGCAACCTTGCGTGAAGATCTGGAGTCGCGTGGCCCGATGCGGCTGTCCGAAGTGGAAGCGCAGCAGAAGGAAATTCTCAAGACGGTGCGCCGCTTGGCGGACGAAGGTCAAATTGTGATTGGCGGCGGAGGTGGCGACGACGCCATGGTCTGATGTCACGCAATCAAAATCGCTTTGTATCTGGAGAAGACATCGGCACCGTGACCGACTGGAACTTTGCTGCCGTTGATCAGTCGTCCATTCGGTTTGCCGCCAAACTGCGGGCGCAAGAACTCGCGGAAGAAGCAGCCAAGTCGAATGAAGCCAAGCAGATCGGTTTTTCTGAAGGGTATGCACAAGGCCATGCACAGGCCACCCTGGAGGGCGAGCGCAAGATCCAACAGTTTATTGCCTCACAGGGACAAGACGCCGCGAAGCGGTTTGGTGAATTGATTGCCACAGCGCAAGCGCAGATCGCAGAGTCAGAGCAGACCATCGCAAAAGGTGTGCTGGAGCTTGCCTGTGAATTGGCACGGCAGGTGCTGCGCCATGAATTGGCATCCAATCCGAATGCGTTGCAACCGGTGATCCGCGAAGCGCTGGGGATGCTCGCGGTCGACAGCAAAGCGGCACTGATCAGGCTCCACCCGACCGATCTGGACATTTTGGCGGAAGTGTTGCGGCAGGAATTTTCCTATTTGTCGCTGACCTTGATGGCCGACACAACGATCACCCGGGGTGGATGTGTCATTGAATCGGCTGGCGCTGTAGTTGATGCGACCTTGCAGCGACGCTGGACTCGGGTTGTAGCCAGCTTGGGGCTCGAGTCTTCGTGGGAGGTGCCAGAAGATGTCGATTGAAGGCAATGCGCGTTGGGCTGGGTTTTTGGAGCGCTCTTGCCATCGCGTAAGAAATGAAAGCGCCCTGGAACTACACGGCACTTTGACACGACTGACAGGGTTGGTACTGGAAGCTCACGGGATCCGTGTGCCCATAGGATCGCAGTGCGTCGTATCAATGAAGGGGCGGACACCCGTTCTGGCGGAAGTAGTGGGTTTTTCTGCTGACCGAGCGTTCCTGATGCCGGCTGGCGACGTGCAGGGGCTCTCAAGCGGTGCCGCAGTGGCTGCCGCTCCGGCCTATGTTCCAGTGCCCCGCTTGGATGATGTCGCAGATGTTGCCCGCTCATCTGACGAAGGCATGCTTCGCCTGCCCTTGGGAGATGGGCTCCTCGGTCGTGTGGTTGATTCGCAAGGGAACCCGATTGACCGTATGGGTCCCATTAGCGATGTTGTGTCACGACCGCTAAACCGTAAGCCGATCAATGCCATGGATCGTGACCCAATCCGAGTGCCGCTGGACACGGGCGTGCGCGTTATCAATGGTTTGCTGACCGTTGGGCGAGGACAGCGTATCGGGCTGTTCTCCGGATCTGGTGTGGGCAAGAGCGTGTTGTTGGGCATGATGGCTCGCTACACGCAGGCTGATGTCATCGTTGTTGGACTGATCGGTGAGCGTGGCCGTGAGGTCAAGGAGTTCATTGAAGACATTCTCGGAGAGCAAGGGCGTGCCCGTTCGGTGGTGGTTGCGGCTCCAGCGGACGCACCGCCGTTGCTTCGCATGCAAGGGGCTTCGTACGCCACAGCCATTGCTGAGAGTTTTCGGGATCGTGGGCAACACGTGTTGTTGCTAATGGATTCATTGACGCGGTATGCCATGGCGCAACGCGAAATTGCGCTGGCGATTGGGGAACCCCCCGCTACAAAGGGCTACCCCCCATCGTGCTTTGCAAAGCTTCCGCAATTGGTGGAGCGTAGTGGCAACGGACTCAATGGCGTTGGCTCGATCACGGCGTTTTACACCGTTCTCTCAGAAGGCGACGATCAGCAGGATCCGATTGCCGACGCGGCTCGCGCAATCCTGGACGGTCACATTGTGCTTTCCAGGTCGTTGGCTGAGTCAGGCCACTACCCGGCGATTGATGTGGAGCAATCGGCCTCGCGTGTGATGCACAACGTGGTTTCGCGGGAGCATTTTGAGCTGGCACGAAGATTCAGGTCGATTTACTCGAAGTACATGCGCGGGCGGGACTTGGTGCAAATTGGTGCATACGCGCATGGATCAGATCCTGCTCTCGATGAGGCCATTGCCCTGCATGATAGCTTGGACCATTTTCTTCAGCAGGATATGTATGAGCAGTCGTCCGAAAGTACGGTGTTCGAAGAGATGTCTATGGCGACAACGCAATCTTTTGGAAAAGCCTCGTAAGTGAGTAATCGGAATTTTTACAATGTCTAATCTAAGTGCAATTACCCTGGCGATAGAACTTGCGATCAGGCACCGTGATGATGCTGCAAAGTCCGTTGCCTTGGCACTAAAACGGGTGAGTTTTGCAGATGAACAGATGCAACAGCTTCGCGGGTACGCGGGGGATACCGATGCCCGCTGGTTGGGCGCTCCAGCGGGGATGCTTTCCGCGGAGTTGATAAAGCACCACTACCAGTTTGTGGACCGGTTGCACCAAGCCATCGGCTTGCAAGCCGTTGCCATCGCTGACGCGAACGTGCAGGTGGATCGTGCCCGTCGCGCTCTGGTGGCGGCGGAAGTTCGCTTGGCTGGTTTGAAACAGGTTTTGGAAACCCGCAGGGCGGTTGTCGCACGAGCACAGCAACGGCGGGAACAAAGAAATACGGACGAATTTGCCTCTCTGGCATTTATTCGTAAGACATCGCGGCTGTCGCAAGGAGAATTAGTATGAGTGTCGACATTCTGAGTATTCCCGCTACGGTTCAAGCGGGGCGCGCATCTGGGGCAAAGAATGCTTCAGGTAAAGGCGAGGGATTGGGTTTTACTGACGGAGGCGAAAGTGGAGCATTCTCTGCAGTTTTGTCCGAGGTCACCGGTGCAGAGACTGGTGATCCTGTGGGTCCGAAAGGGGAAGTCCAAAAACGAGATGACAATTTGCCAGGAGGCGATGGCACGTCCACTGGCACGACAGGCAAGGTGGACGAAACAGCTTTCGCGAATTTGCTAGGATGCAAAGAGTTGGATTCCAACCCTGTCCAAACTCAGCAAGTTCAGCAAGTTCAGCAAGTTCAGGTGGCCTTGAATGCGAACTTGGAGTCGGATCTTGATGGCGGTAAGGCACTTGCGTCGAAAACGCTAGTAGAGAATGACGGGCTTTTGCCCGGCACCACAGCCCAGACCAATCCCAATGAGACGGCAAAGTTAGCAGAAGTTCTTTTTCGGGAGCAGGCAACTGTAGCCCCAAGACGCGATCAACCGAAATCGCAAGCTAAAGTGGCGCAAAACGATGGGGTTTTGTCCGCAACCATAAACCAGCTCGCAAGTTCTGTCTCAACTAGTTCGCCGTTGTTGATTAAAGATGTAGTACCGTCTAGCACCGCAGATCCAACTGGGCTACCTAAAGACGCGGACTCTCTACCCAACGCTGTCATCGCAACAGTGCCAGGTCTTTCGATACGACAGACTTTGTCGAGGAACACAAAGGAAGTTTCAGCATCCCCCCTCAGTGAAGTTTTGCCAAAGGTAGCTGCCAGCAAAGCGCAGCAGCCAACGCAAGCAGTTCAGGCTGACTTTTCTGCGACGGCCTCGGCAGGAAGAAACTCGGAGACGCTTGCAGATTCAAAGAAGGTCTTGCCTAAAGAGTTCTTCAGTGAGGTGCAAAGTATTGAGATTCGAGCCCCGGAGGCGTATTCTGCATTGATGCCAGGAGCGAGGTGGAAAGAACAGCCGCAGATGCGTTCCATTTTTGGGCGCGAAGTGGTTGAAACTGTTCAGAGTCCACAATCAAGTTCTTTGAGCGCATCTACTGGATCGACGACCGCTGCAATGCAGTTGTCTTCACCTACAGAGGTGTTTGTGGCAGAACAGGTCTCTTACTGGATATCGCGTGATGTTCAAAATGCTGAGATGAAACTTGAAGGTCTTGGATCAGATCCTGTTCAAGTCAACATCAGCATGAACGGCAATGAAGCGCAAGTCGTGTTCCGCACGGATGAACTCCAGGTGCGAAATGCGCTGGAAAGCGCCAGCGCCCACCTGAAAGAGATGCTTCAGCAAGAAGGGGTGGTTTTGTCTGGTGTTTCAGTAGGCTCCAACGGATCTGGCGGATCTGGTACCCAAGAAGATAAGCAGCGCGAAGGCGGAAAACAAACGTCTGTCCTTGCGGCTCAAACTTTACAGCCGATACAGCGCAGAGATTCGTTACTAGTTGCAGGTCGGTCGCTGGACCTTTTTGTTTAAACACAGATCAAAATGCCACCTGATTGAAATAGAGCAAAATCAGTGCACCTTGTTCTTGGTCTGCATTGAGCATTTCGAGGAATAATCGCGGATCTTTTTTGATATGGGGAAATACTGTGTCTGATAAACCTGAAGCCGCTGAGGAGGCCAAAGCACCGGCCAAGAGCAAGAAGATGTTGATCATTATTCTTGCGGTCGTGCTGATAGTGCTCGCAGTTGGCGGGGGTGGTGCATACTTCTACATCAGTAAGCAACGGGCTGCAGCGGCCGCTGCTGAGGACGGTGAGGATGCTTCGACTTCCAAAGCCGCCGACCACGGGTCAATCAAGTCGCCGCCGGTCTATCTTCCGTTGGACAGCATGGTCGTGAATCTTGCAGACCCTGGAGGTGAAAAGGTTGCGCAAATAGGTATTACCCTTGAAGTGACCGACGCCAAGGCATCGGATTCAGTGAAGAGCTTTTTGCCCACAATTCGTAATGGTGTTCTGAAACAAATCTCGAAGAGAACGGCAGAGGAACTATTGTCGATCGAAGGCAAGGAAAGCCTCGCAAGAGATATTCTCAAGGAGGCTTCAATTCCTTTTGGTGGTGGGGGTGACAGTGAACACGAAGAATCGCCTGTGGCCAAGAAAAAGCCCCCGAGCAAGAAAAACGCTAACGCCGAGATGCCAGTCAAGGGCGTTCTGTTTTCCAGTTTCATCGTGCAATAGCGCCTTATGGATGATGTGACATGAGTGAATCATTTCTTTCGCAAGAAGAGGTAGATGCACTACTGGAGGGAGTCACTGGCGAGAGCCAGAAGACGGTCGAAGAGGCGGCTGAGCACGGCGAAGTTCGGGCGTATAACATTTCTAGTCAGGAGAGAATTGTCCGGGGGCGTATGCCCACCATGGAAATTGTGAACGAACGGTTTGCCCGAAACCTCAGAGTTGGTTTGTTTAATTTCATTCGCCGCAGCCCGGAAATCTCGGTCGGACCCGTCGCGGTGCAACGCTATAGCGCGTTCTTGCGAGAATTGGCCGTGCCGACAAATTTCAATATTGTGGCTATTCGCCCATTGCGAGGCAGTGGTTTGATCGTGTGTGAACCGGCGCTGGTGTTCGGTGTCATTGACACTTTGTATGGGGGAATTGGGAAGTTTCAGACACGCATTGAAGGGCGTGACTTTTCAGCGACCGAACAGAGAGTAATCAATCGTTTGGTGGATGTCATCACCACCGAGTACAAGAAAGCTTGGAAAGGAATTTACCCTCTTGAACTGGACTACCAGCGGTCAGAAATGCAGCCGCAGTTTGCAAATATCGCAACGCCAAGCGAAATTGTCATATCAACGTCGTTTCAGCTTGAGATTGGTGATATTACCGGGGCCGTCCATTTTTGCTTTCCATACTCTACATTGGAGCCCATCCGAGATGTCTTGTATTCTTCAACACAAGGCGACTCCATTGAAGTCGACCGGCGTTGGGTGACGGTGCTTACGCGTGAAATTCAGGCTGCTGAGGTGACGATTGTGGCCCAACTCGCCCGAGCAGATGCAACAGTGGAGCAACTTCTTTCCATGAAGAAAGGTGATTTCATTGAACTGGATCGTGAGCCAACGATACAGGCCACGATCGACGGAGTTCCTATTTTCGAATGCCACTATGGCACGCATAATGCCAAGTACGCCATTCGAATTGACAAGGCATTGCGCGGCAATGACCAAAACTGGCTAGGAGAGCGCAATGGCGTCTGAAGATAAACCGGATGAACAAGCGGCCGACGATGGTATGGCAGATTGGGCCGAGGCCCTTTTGGAACAGAAGGCAAGCGATTCTGGAGGGGGTGATCAGCAATCCGGTGGGGTTTTGTCGGGAGAGGCTCCAAAACCATTCTCTTCCGGCGGATCTTCGCTCGATGGATCAGTCAACGATATCAATATGGTGCTGGATATCCCGGTACAACTGTCGGTGGAGTTAGGCCGAACCAAGGTGCCTATCAAACACATTTTACAGTTGGGGCAAGGGTCGGTGGTGGAGCTGGACGCCCTTGCCGGTGAACCCATGGACGTTCTGGTGAACGGATATCTGATCGCACAAGGTGAGGTGGTGGTGGTGAACGATAAATTTGGCATTCGTTTGACGGATGTGGTCACCCCGTCTGAGCGTTTGCGCCGAGTTAGTAAGAGTTAGTAAGAGTTAGTAAGAGTTAGTTTACCAATGACGCAATCGCTGCTTGTAGTGGGTTTCTTCGTTGCAGTGTTGGCATGCTTGCCTTTTATACTGAAGTGGGTAAAGCAACGTGTGTTGGCGAAATCAGTGCACAGTACGGAGCATGCCAAGTTTATTTCAGCGGTCGCGGTCGGACCACACCAAAGTGTTGTGACTATTGAAACAGGCCCGCAGGGAGGACGCGTTTGGTTGACATTGGGAGTAACCCAGCAATCGATTTCTTGTTTGTACGTCGCTCCAATCGGTGTTTCAACGGAAGAAGTGGGTGCGGTTGATACAAGCGCGCCCGCGCTTCGTACATAGTTTGTTCACCAAATCCGTTATGCAGAGACCGTTTTTCAACTGTGGCGGCAAAGTCACCAAATTTTTTGTGGCATTGGCGGGTTTTGTGCTTCATCCCGCCATCCATGCCCAAAGTGCTGGACAACTGCCGTTGTTGGTTGGCACAGGAGAGGCCGGCGTTAGCTTCTCGGTGCCGATACAGACGTTGTTGTTTTTCACTGCGTTGTCGTTTCTGCCGGCGGTGCTTTTAATGATGACGGGATTTACAAGAATTGTGATTGTTCTGTCATTGCTTAGACAAGCACTTGGAACGCAGTCTGCTCCCCCAAACCAGGTTATTGTCGGACTGTCGTTGTTTTTGACCCTCTTTGTGATGGGCCCTACGCTGGATCGAGTTTACGCAGATGCGTATCTGCCATTCAGCCAGAACAGCATCACCTTTGAACAAGCGATAGCCAAGGGTGAGGAGCCTGTGAGGTCCTTTATGGTGAAGCAGACGCGCCAATCCGATATGGCGTTGTTCGTTAAATTGGCGAAACTTCCGCTGGAAACAAAGGCAGAATCAGCACCATTCCGCGTGTTGGTTCCAGCATTCGTAGTGAGCGAGCTGAAGTCTGCTTTCCAAATTGGATTCATGATTTTCATCCCGTTCTTGGTTATCGATATCGTAGTTGCAAGCATACTGATGTCCTTGGGGATGATGATGTTGTCGCCAGTATTGGTTGCGCTGCCGTTCAAATTGATGCTGTTCGTGCTTGCAGACGGATGGAACCTGCTAGTAGGGTCCTTGGCTGCGAGTTTTGTCAGTTAGAGGCTGTACTCTTGAACGCTCAAATGGTTCTTACGATGGGGCAAGAGGCACTGCTGATGTTGCTCATGGTGTCGTCGCCGGTTTTGGGAGCGGCGTTGCTTGTTGGCCTCTTGGTGAGCCTTTTCCAAGCGGTAACGCAGATTCATGAAGCAACACTTGCTTTTGTCCCCAAGCTCATTGCAGTAATCGCGGTTTTTGCGATAGCGGGTCCCTGGATGTTAACGATGCTGGTTGAGTACATCCGCCGAACCATTGAGTCGATCCCAGGTTCGGTCGTTTAAGAGGCACTTGTGATCTCCTTTACAGAGGCACAAATATCGGCATGGCTTTCACCAATACTTTGGCCATTTTTGCGAACGCTGGCGGTGTTTACCTCTGCGCCCATCTTCTCGGCGCGCGCTTTCCCAACGCGCGCGAAAATCGCGCTGGCCTTTTTTGTTGCACTTGCGACTCAGGCCAGTATGCCGACAACGGCAGTCATTAGCGTATCTGATCCAGGAGCAATGGGTGCTGTTGTGCAGCAAGTTGGCATCGGACTGGCTATTGGGTTCGCGGTTCGCCTGGTTTTCGCTTCAGTGGAATTGGCGGGGGAAGTCGTCGGCTTTCAAATGGGACTCAATTTCGCTGCATTCTTTGATCCGGCGATGAACACACAATCAAGTGCAGTCGCACGATTTTTTGGGCAAATGGTGTCGCTGCTCTTCGTTGTTATGAATGGGCACCTGATGGTGTTGATGGCCATCAACAAGAGTTTTACGGCATTCCCGGTTGATCAGAACTTCCTGGTGTCGCTCGAGAGAATGCCACTCTTTCGTTTTGGTGCCGATATTTTTGCCAGCGCTCTTTGGATTGCGTTGCCGATGATTGGAATGCTTATGTTTGTCAATTTGGCGTTGGGAATTGTGTCCCGAATAGCCCCGCAAATGAACATCTTTGCGGTTGGGTTTCCCGTGACGCTGGTTGTGGGACTCATCGGGATCACCGTGACACTTCCAATGCTTGATCAGCCCTTTATGGCCTTGATGGAGCGGATGTTGGAGGTTTTTGGGGCGACTTGAGGGAGTGGTGTCAGACAAGCTCATTGCGGATGGCGTAGACGGTCAACTCCGCATTGTTCGAAAGCTTTAGTTTTTCCAGTAGTCTTGAGCGATAGACGCTGACCGTTTTTGGGCTCAGCATGAGTTCTTGTGCTATGTCGGAGAGCTTCTTGCCAGACGCAATCTTGAGAAGCGTCTGAAGTTCTCGTTCGGATAGCGAGGCATGCAGACTTTCGGGTGTAGGGTCTGACAGGTTTTCAATTAGCATCTCGGAAACGGCAGCGGTCACGTACTTTCGCCCTTGGGCAATGGTTCTTACCGCAAGAATGAGTTCTGTCGGATCTCCAGCCTTGTTGAGATAGCCTTGCGCGCCAGCCCTAAGGCAGCGAATAGCAAACTGATCTTCAGCGAACATGGAGACTATCAAGACACGAATGGGTGAACCTGTTTCCCTGAGACTGGCAAGCACATCAAGGCCGCCACGCCCAGGTAAATTGATATCCAGAACCAAGACATCGCATGGACAGTTCCGCAGTACTTCGCGGACCTCAGAGTAATTTCCAGCCTCCCCGACAACCTGAATGTCCACCGCCTCACTCAATGTGTCTCGAATCCCTCGGCGAACCATGGCGTGGTCGTCACACAGCACAACCTTGATCATCACAAACCACCCTCTCCATACTCGCCTGGACTCCCGGAAAGCGGAACAGACAAAATGATCGTCGTCCCAAGCGCTCCGTGCGAACTGATGTCCAGCCAACCACCTACGGTTCTTGCTCTTTCTGTCAGACCACGGAGTCCAAATGAGCCTGGTTTCGTAGCTTCTGATAGATCCATGCCCTTTCCGTTGTCTGAAATCTCAACGGTAAGTACTCCTTCAGCGTCCGAAACTTCAATTGACACAATCGTGCAATTCGCATACTTCGACGTGTTAGTGAGTGCCTCTTGTACCGTTCTATATGCTGCTAGCTCAATGGGTTTTGCTAGCGCAAGCCGTTCATTGTTGATGCGGCATGTAGTTGCTATACCAGTTCGCCTCTCAAAACTCGTCGCTAACCACTGTATGGCAGGAATGAGTCCTTGATCCAAGATGGACGGTCGAAGATTCATCATGATTCGCTGGCTTGCGCCAATGGCATGCTGCAGCATCTCAACCGCCGTTGAAATATGGGTTAACGTAGCAGGGTCTTTCTGATGTCTTGCAACCCACGCCAAATCTAGATTAATCGCGGCCAGGGAGCCGCCAATATCGTCATGTATTTCCCGTGCAATTGAAGCGCGCTCATGCTCGATTGCCATCTGCAAATGCTCGGCAAACCCGGCTAGACGCTTTTCAGAGGCGGCAAGTTCGACGTCGGCGAGTTCTTTGTCACGGCGAGCCTGATGTACCTCCATTGCACGTCGAATGACTCTTTCAATCCCGCTGAGGTTATCTTTGTGCAGATAATCGCTGATGCCGCAATGAATAGCCGACACAGCAGCAGACTCTCCTATGGCGCCCGACAGGATGACAAAAGGCGGCCGTGCGGGTTCATCTTGTACGAGTTGCCATGCGTCCAGCGCATTAAACCCCGGCAGCATGTAATCAGCAAGGATCAGATTGAACGAATGGCGGCGGACTTCGTCAGAAAAATCTTGCAGCGAGTCAACGCGGTGAACTTCAAAGTCGAGTGACGTGTTTCGAAGTGCGCGGCATACCAATTGGTGGTCCGCAGGAGAATCCTCAAGGTGAAGAATTCGCAACCTATGGGAGGGGGCAAGGGGTGTCTTTGGCGATTCCGGCATTGATTGCGATTATGTGGGTGGCTAGGCCCGAAGTCCACTGGTGAAGAGTGCAATATTTGGTGAATCTATTAGCGAAAGTCTCCCAATGCGCTACTTTCCTGCTAACCTTCAAGTTTCAAACAGACAAGCGCGCTAATGCCAATGGGAATTCAATGCGAAAGTTGTTTTGAGGACGAGTGACAATGCAGCCAACATTGACCATCCCCGCCCCACCTGCTGTGCAGTTGCCAGTTATGTTGGTTGCGGAAGTGCAGGACTCGCTGCTCGTTGTTGTACACGATTTGACAAGATTGGATGGGCTGCTCGCACACACAATGGAAAATCTGATGGAGCGCTTTACGAGCGCCAGTGCTAACTTGGCTGATCCGTCGCTCATGGCGTCCAAAGAGTTGGACGAAGTCAGAAGTACGCTTCGAGCGGCAGTAACTGAATTGCAGTTTCAAGACATGGCCTCGCAACTTATCGTTCACACATCTAAAATTTTACAGGGTTGTGCATATCGACTAGCCTCAGAGGCTATGGGTTCCGAGGATGGGGAAGCGGTTCCCTTTGTTGAGGAAGTGCCTGAGCGCCCAAACCCTGTTACACAGGATGAAATGGATGCGGGTTCAATTGAGCTCTTCTGAATCCTGAAATGATTCACATATATGGAAAAATGCGGAGTTTTCTATGCCCCTTATTCTCGCTGTTGACGATTCGCCATCCATGCGCAAGATGGTGTCTTTCACCTTGACTGGAGCCGGTTACCAGGTCGTCGAGGCGGTGGACGGCCAGGATGCGTATGAAAAAGCACAGTCTAGGTCTTTCGACCTTGTTTTGACAGACCAAAATATGCCTCGCTTGGACGGTCTTGGACTTACGCGTAAATTGCGTGAACATCCACAGTTCAAAACGACACCAATCCTTATGCTTACGACAGAGTCCAGCGACCTAATGAAGCAAGCAGGCCGCGCTGCCGGAGCCACTGGTTGGTTGGTGAAGCCATTTGATCCAGCAAGATTGCTGGAGGTTATCAAGAAGGTCATCCGCTAAGGCAAGCGTGATGTTGGGAAATTTAGGAGTTCCATAATGTCTGAGACACATCAGGAAGGCGGTGGTGCTGGCGGAGACTTTGATCTCAGTCAGTTCTATCAGATTTTTTTTGAAGAGGCCGGCGAGAACTTGGATTTGATGGAGCAAATGCTTCTCAACCTCAACCTCGAGACGGCGGATGACGAGGAGTTGAATGGCATTTTCCGATGCGCCCATTCGGTGAAGGGGGGGGCTGCGACTTTTGGGTTCGCGGATGTGGCGGAGCTTACCCACAAGATGGAGTCGCTACTAGACAGGTTGCGTCGCCATGAAATTCAGCCAAACGCAGCAATGGTGGACGTTTTGCTGGAGTCAGCCGATGCTTCGCGTAGTCTTTTGGCGCGACATCAGTCTGGGGGGGAAGGGGAAGCCATGGCTACTTCGGACTTGGTTCGGCGTATTTCCGACTTGGCTTCAGGCGTTGCTTTAGCGGCAAGTGCACCCGTCGTCGTAGCTCCAGTGCCTATTGAAGTCCCGGTGGCTTCAGTGGAGCAACCCCAACCTGTGTTACCAGGCGAAAAGTTAGGCCGATCCCTACAAATAACAATTGGTCCTTTGGAGCATCCTGAGCAAGCGGACGCGATTCAGGAGTTGTTTCGTGATATTGCCGGTCTGGGTACGGTTACCGCGCTTCCCGCGGACGACAAAGCAATGCGTGTTTTTGCGGTGGAGACGGCATCTTCCGATGAGGACTTGCTGGACCTCTTTGCATTCCATGTTTCAAGAGAGAATATTGCCATAAAGGCTAGCGAGTCCAACACATCAGAGAAAAACAATGCGGAGTTCGGATTTTTTGATGACAATCATGCGGCTTCCGTGCTTCCGACGAGTTATGCAGATGATCCGCCGCCTGGCGCACCATTGGCTCCATTGCCCGGTTTTGGTTTCTTCGATGGATCCCCCGGCGCGCCGCAATCATCTGTTGAAACTGGCGCGTTAGCGCTTGCGCATTCGCCGGACTCGAAGAGCCTTGCTAAAGTTCCCGTGAAGGCAAATGCGACGGGCGGTGCTTCACAACCGGAAGCAGCCACCATTCGTGTTGCGATCAGCAAAGTGGATCAATTGATTAACCTTGTCGGAGAATTGGTGATCACCCAAGCGATGTTGGCGCAGAATAGCCGCGCTCTGGATCCGGCGGTCTATCAACAGTTGTTGACGGGGTTGGCAGATTTGGATCGAAACACCAGGGATTTGCAGGAATCTGTTATGTCGATTCGCATGATTCCCATGTCGATTGTCTTTAGTCGATTTCCGAGAATGTTGAGAGATTTGGCAGGGAAGCTTGGCAAAAAAGTTGATTTTGTGACTCAGGGCGAAGCAACTGAACTCGACAAGGGGCTTGTAGAAAAAATTACCGATCCCTTGACGCATTTAGTTAGAAATAGTTGCGATCATGGCGTCGAAATGCCTGCGCAGCGTTTGGCCGCTGGAAAGCCTGAGACAGGAACGATCACACTCTCTGCCTCGCATCAAGGCGGATCGATAGTCATTGAAGTTCGAGATGACGGACGGGGGCTTTCCAGAGAGAAAATACTCAACAAAGCGCGTGAGCGTGGCTTGGATGTGTCCGATCAGATGTCGGATACTGATGTTTGGGGCCTCATTTTCGCCCCCGGTTTTTCGACTGCTGAAGTTGTGACCGACGTATCTGGTCGGGGCGTAGGTATGGACGTGGTAAAGAAAAATATCGCAGCGTTGAATGGTACCGTAGAGATTGATTCCGCTGTTGGCTATGGAATGAAAGTGTCCGTCCGTCTACCTTTGACGCTTGCCATCATGGATGGCATGTCTGTAGGCGTTGGTAACGAAGTGTACATATTGCCCCTCTCGTCGGTAGTTGAATCTTTTCAAGTGAAAGCCGACGCAGTCAGCACTGTTGGACAGGGCTCGCAACTCGTTAAAGTGCGCGACGAATACATGCCGGTCATTGAGTTGGAGAAAGTTTTTCAAGTGCCTCGTTTCGACTTTGAAAAGGCATGCGACATCATGGTCGTGGTCGAGGCAGATGGCAGCAGAGTCGCACTGCTCGTTGATGAACTTCTGGGCCAGCAGCAGGTAGTGGTAAAGAATCTTGAATCCAACTATCGGAAAGTACCGAACGTCTCCGGTGCGACGATCCTCGGTGACGGCAAGGTTGCATTGATTTTGGATACTGGGGCCTTGGTACGTCGTTCAAGGCATTGATGCAGCGACAATTTCTAGGAGTATGGCTATGGGCATGATGGAAAAGCTCGATGAATTGTCGGCTTCTGGTGCGAGAGAGTATTTGACATTTCGGCTAGACCAGGAAGAGTACGGTATTGACATACTGAAGGTCCAAGAGATTAGAGGCTATGAGCCACCGACAAGAGTCGCCAATGCGCCGGACTTTATAAAGGGAGTTGTCAATTTGCGCGGAACAATTGTGCCGATTGTTGATATGCGGCTAAAGTTTAGCTGTTCAAAAGCGGAGTACAACGCGTTTACGGTTGTGATTGTTCTTAATCTTCGCAGTCGGATCGTCGGCATCGTGGTCGATTCCGTAAGCGATGTCATGGAATTACCGCCGGACAGCCTGAAGGCTGCGCCCGATATTGAAAGCGTCATCGATAGCGGTGCGGTGCTGGGATTAGGATCACTTGGGGAACGGATGTTAATTCTTCTTGACATCGAACGTCTTATGTCTGCGCCGGATATGGGCTTGGTTAGTGATGTCGAGTAGTGGTGGCGTTTAGGGGCCATTTCCCTTGCATGTAAATCGAGATGTTGTCACGAGGGAACGCGCGAAATCCCATGACGCCATCTTCGGATGATGTTGGCGTTGGTCAGGGACGGGAGTTTGTTTGGACTAATCAGGATTTTGACAGAGTACAGGCAATGATTTACAAGCGTGCGGGTATCAGCCTTCATGATGGCAAACACGCGATGGTGTACAGCCGACTTTCCAGAAGGCTAAGAGAGACCGGTTATCAGAGTTTTGACGAGTATCTTTCTTGGCTAGACCAAACCGAAGGACCTGAGTGGCAGGAGTTTGTCAATGCTTTGACGACAAATTTGACGTCTTTCTTCCGTGAGCATCATCATTTCGAGGTTTTTTCGGAGTTCCTGCAAAGCAAACCACAGAGCACATCTTGGAGGTTCTGGTGCAGTGCCTCATCTACGGGAGAAGAGCCTTATTCGATTCTCATGGCCGCAATTGATGTTTTGGGAGTTCGTGGAAATTTTTCCTTGACGGCGAGCGATATCGACTCGAAGGTCTTGGCAGCGGCTGAGCGTGGGATGTTTCGGCTGGATGGAATGAAGGGCGTGGATGCGAGGCGGATGCAGCAATTTTTCTTGCGGGGCAAAGGGGCAAACGATGGAATGGTGCGAATAAAACCCGATTTCGCGCGACTAATTCAGTTTTTAATCGTCAATCTGATTCGTGATGATTGGCCCTTTAAAGAGCCTTTTGACGTCGTTTTTTGCCGTAACGTGATGATCTATTTTGATGCTCCGACGCAACGAAAAGTGCTTGAGCGAATACACCGGGTGATGAAGCCTGGTGGTTTGCTGTTTGTCGGACACGCGGAGAACTTTAGTGATTCGAGGGACCTCTTTGTGCTCAAGGGTAAAACCGTTTATGAGCGTCATTGATTGGACTAAAGCCCTGTGCGGGTATTTTTGCTAGTGCTGCAGTTAAAAAATGACAAGGACACTATGATTTCACCTCCCTCCGGAGTCACTTCAAGTGCAGTGAAAGGTGGCGCTTCGAGTGTGCAACTGAAAGTTCTGGCTAGCGGGCGGACATCTAGGATTGAGCAATTGAAAGCGCTGCCGCGAAAGCCAGGTGAAGCCTCTTTCTTTTATGCAGACCATCATTTCCAATACGATGCGGTGAAGGTGCTCCCTGGGGAGTACTATGTATCCAATGAAGATCTTGTCGTTATGACCGTGCTAGGTTCTTGCATTGCTGCTTGCATTTGGGACGGAAAAGCCAGGACTGGTGGCATGAATCACTTTATGCTGCCTGACGGAGACGGCGCTGATGGCTCCGGGAGATACGGCTCTTATGCGATGGAATTGTTGATCAATGAAATGCTCAAGCTAGGTGCCAGAAGGGAGACAATGCAGGCGAAGGTATTCGGGGGGGCGCAAGTGATGGCGGGTTTTACCACTATGAATGTGGGCGAGCGCAATACTCAGTTTGTTTTGGACTACCTTGCCACCGAGCGTATTCCTGTCGTTTCTCAGGATGTATTGGACATTCACCCTCGAAAGGTATGTTTTTTCCCCATCACCGGGAAAGCGCTGGTAAAACGATTGGCGCACACGCATCCTGAAACTCTAGCGGTGGAAGAACGACGCGGCAACGCTGCAACGGTGGCTAAATCCACTTCTGGTGGATCTATTGATTTGTTTTAGGGTGAGCGATTGAAAAAAACGCGCGTTGTAGTTGTGGATGACTCTGCGCTGGTCCGCAGTCTTTTGACCGAAATCATCAATCGAGAAAAGGATATGGAGTGCGTTGGTGCGGCCAATGACCCTTTGGTGGCCAGGGGGATGATCCGAGAACTCAATCCGGATGTCATTACTCTTGACATTGAAATGCCAAAGATGGATGGAATTGAGTTTCTCGGACGGTTGATGCGCCTTCGGCCGATGCCCGTTGTCATGATCTCCACGTTAACTGAACGCGGTGCCGAAGTTACGATGCGGGCGCTGGAATTGGGAGCTGTCGACTTTGTCGCCAAGCCAAGACTCGGTTTGACCGATGGCATTGCGGAAATGGCTGGGCAAATCGTAGAAAAGATTCGTATTGCCGCTACCGCTCACATCCGACGACTAAATCCCACTACAACGATTGCCACTGTTGCTGCGAATGCTACTGTGGGAAATCTGCAGGCGACTACACACTCCCGGACCTCAACTGAAAAGCTCATTTGCATCGGTGCCTCGACTGGAGGCACCGAGGCAATCAAGGAGGTCTTGATTCACTTGCCGGCAAACGCACCAGGTATTGTGATTACGCAACATATGCCCCCTGGTTTCACGACAAGTTTCGCGGCACGTCTGGATGGGTTGTGTCGGATTGCGGTGCAGGAAGCGGTCCATGGTGCACGAGTGTTGCCTGGGCACGCATATATTGCACCGGGGGGCAAGCAATTCAGGCTTGAGCGAAGCGGTGCCAACTACGTTTGCGTCGTGGAAGATGGTGAGCCAGTAAACCGACACAAACCTTCTGTTGAGGTGTTGTTTAGATCGGTTGCCAACGTAGTCGGGCGTAACGCCTTCGGGGTGATGTTGACTGGGATGGGCAATGATGGGGCGCGTGCAATGAAAGAGATGCGAGACGCTGGTAGTTACAACTACGTTCAAGACGAGGCAAGTTGCATCGTATTTGGCATGCCGCGCGAAGCTATATTGCATGGCGCGGCCGACGAAGTGTTGCCTCTAACGTCGATTGCACCGGCACTTCTGGCTAAATTGAGCAGTCTTTCCGAGCGATTTCGAGTGTAGCCCACCTCGGCTCGGTGGGCACTGAGGTGCTTGTCGCCTGATTCGTGCAAACATCTGCTGAATATTGTGGGCAACCGAATCTGTTTAACGACGCAATCGCGCACGGGGCCGAGCGTGACGGCATATAGGCCAATTGCGCGCATTGCCTCCTCATTGGACAAGCCTGAAGAAGTACGCTATTCGCTATGTGTGATAAAATATCTACCCCGTTCAGCCAGTCGCTTGACTGGCCCTGATAAAAACGCAGCGAAATATTTTTTGCAGTAGTTGACGGTGGCGCAAAAAGTGTGTCATAATTCAAGGCTTCGCTGATCACAGCCAAGCAAGCAAAGAAAGTAAAAAATCTTTGTGATCATTAAAAATTTACAGCCGATAAGCGTGGGCGTTTGAAGGCGATTGCCAAGTTCTTCGGAACTAGGTCTTAACTGGCCTACAAACGCTCATGAAGTAAAAAAGATGTGAAAGTCAGAGATGATATTCACGTCGATTCCAATTTATGAGTTGCTCGAAAGAGCGAAAAATTCAAGATCGAACTATAGAGTTTGATCCTGGCTCAGATTGAACGCTGGCGGCATGCCTTACACATGCAAGTCGAACGGCAGCACGG
>JAIFLV010000188.1 GCA_020048895.1 Rhodoferax sp.
GATGGTTTAAACGGCTTTTAAGGCCGTTTTTTTGGGGTGTACATTTCCAGAATCAAATCGCCCCGGAATCAAAATCAAATTTTCCCGCTCAGGGAGGGCTTGAATCATGCTTGATAACTGCTATTTTTTCAATAGCTGCTTACGCATGAAAAACGGGGGCTTGAGGCTGATTTGATGTATTACTCTGGGCAATGTACCAGGGCATGGCCAACGCCAGCCCCTGAACCCGGCAACGCCGGTGATGAGCCAGTTCTTGGGGGACCGGGGCAGTTGTGCCAGTAGGTGGTCATAAGCGCTGGCTGGCGCTACTAAATTAGTAGCTGCTTGCGCTTGTTCTGCGTGGGCTAGAGGCATATTGGATGTTCAAGAACTTAGTTGCGCTAGCAGCGTGGCCAGGGGCTGCGTGTTGACGCCGCAGGCCTGCAGTTCGGCTTGTATGTCTGCCGGGATATGCGGTGCAATGGCGCAGTATTCGACTTGCCATGCCGCGTAGTGGGTATGGTGCGCCAGGAACGCTGCCGCCGCTGTGCGCAGTGCAGGCACGCTGGCGAGCAGTTTGGCCGGGTTGCGCTTGCAGGTGCCAAATCGGATCCGCCGGGTGGATTCGCTGACCGCCACCAGGTCGATCTCCACGCCTGCACGGTCCCAATAACCCTTGATACGCTCCGAAAGCGGAAAATTGCCTACACTTTTTCGGCTGCACTCTTCGTAGATGCGGCCTGCCAGTTCTTCCAGCGCCGCGCCTTCGGCGTCCATCAGCAGCTGGTCGGCCTGTGCGACCAGCTGGCTTTCTGGCCTGAAGTGGATGGCGGACACGGGGCGCTGCAATGCCATGAGCCAGCTGCGCAAGAAGTTGTCGCAAATGTAGTAGCGGCCGGTGCGTGCTCTCGCGCTGGAAAAGATGGGCAGGCGGCGCTCGACCATGCGGTAGCGCTCGGTAAGGGATTTCAAGTAACCACCGGCTTGTTTGCCTTCTTGGGGCGACAGGGCCGATATGGCGGCCACAATGTCTGCGTTGTTGCAGCCTGGGTGGCGCGCTACATATTGCAGCAGCATGTCGTAGCGCCCGCGCAGTTCGCGCAGGAACCAGTTGTCCGCCTCACCGCGCAGGGGGGATGAGCTGCTGAAAAACAGGGTTTTGAGCAGCGTGGGCCGGTCTGCCGCAAGCACGCCTTGTTCGTAGGCGTCGCGGTAAAACTTGGGAACTCCTTCAAACAGGTTCCAGAGAAAAAGCAACCTGTTCGGGTCGGTATCTGCATGAGTTTGCAGCAGCTCCAGCAGAGAAGCGATGTCCAGATGGTCCAGGGCCAGCACGTCGGTGGTGCGGTTGAACAGGGGTGCGGAGCGGTCTTCCAGCAGGGCAGACATTTCGGCATGCAATGAGCCCAACACAATCAGACCACCTTTGACGCTATCTGCGCGGGCAGAAAGCTTGTCTACTTCGGCCTGTAACAGGGAGCAAAAATCGAACAGTGATTTGCGGTTGAAGTATTGAAACTCGTCCAGTGCCACCACATAGCCCTGGCTGACCAGTTCTCCAATCAGTTGAGCCAACCCGCCCAAGCTGCTGACCCGTTGGAGCAGGCCAAAGGTTTGCAGGTAGTCGTTGCAGGCAGAGAGCACACCGGTGGGGTCGGAGTCGGGTATTTGGATGTAGAGCGTTTGCTCCCGCCCGGTTTGCTTGAGGGCTTGTTGTATCAGCGATGTTTTGCCAATGCGCCTGCGCCCGGCCACCTGCACGAAGAACCAGCGTTGGCGCGCAAGAATACCGCGCAGCTGCGCAAGTTCTTGTTGCCGGCCGTAAAAGCCCCAGGGTGTGGTGTTGGTGTTCATGGTGAAATAAATTAAGGTAATAATTTTTATCTTAATCTATTGATGCATTCAAATCATTGATTTATATAGGTTTTTTTAAAGCCTTAAATCGCTATCTGCTGTTGAAAATAGGTATTTCATGTCATACAGGACGTGGCCGGGGGTGCCGAAGGTGCGGATCGCGCTTGCCCCCATGTCGCGAAACTGCCGGTGCGCAGGCTGTCAAGCTGGGTGCTGAAGCGCAGGTGTATGGCTGCTTGCAGTTCTTCCGGCTCGGTCTCAAGCGTGTAGTCGTGACCCGATGTGAGCTCATCGATGCGCTTTTGGTTAATGTCAAAGCCAACCACCGCGCGTTGTTTGCCTAATTCAACTGCAAGGGGCAAGCCTACGTAGCCCAAGCCGATGATGGCGAGTTTGATGTCTTGCAGGTTCATTTTCTATTTGCTATTGTTTTAGTAGCTTCTTACGCTTGATTGGCGGGGGCTGCAGGCATATTGGATGGTTAAAAACGTTATGAGGCCAGTAACCAATCGGTAGCACGGTGCAGCTGCACACTCACAGGCAACTGCAGCGTGGCGGGAGCATCCAGCGTAACCAGGTGCAGGCTGGCTTGGGGCCAGGAGGGTGCTGCGTCTTGCAGGGCGCGCACTTCACGCGCCAGTGTTGCCGGGTCGTCCAGCGAGGTACACACCTGAATAAGCGACTCATCGCCTGTCGGGCTGCGCACATGGAAGTCCACTTCCAGGCCCGCTGCGGTGCGCACATAGGCTGTTTCTGCACCACGGCGTTGCAGCTCGTGCCACACCACAGTTTCCAGTGCATGGCCGGTATTGGCTTTGCCCGACCGATCAAACAAGCTGCTCAGGCTGGTGTCTACCGGGTAGACCTTGCGCGGATTGACCTGTCGCCGCCGCACCGAATCTGTTGCAACGCCCACGCTGGAGAGCAAAAATGCATCCTCCAGGTGCGCGAGCAGGCTGTGCAAGGTGTCTTTGCCAATGGCAATGCCGCGCGATTTGAGGTCGCCATGAAACTTGTTGATACTGAAGGCCCCCGCCGCATTACCCAACAGCTGTTGCACCAGCCAGCGCAGCACCTGCGGTTGGCTGAGGTTGTGGCGTTCGACCACGTCGCGCAGCAATACGACGTCGACATAGGTGCGCAGCAAATCGGTGCGGTTGCGGATGTCCAACCCCTGTGCTTCCGGAAAACCTCCGCATGTCAGATAGTCCAACAGGGCTTTGTGCAATTGGGAGCGTTGGGCCTTGGTGAGCTGGGCAACGGGAGTCTTGGGTTCGTAGCCTGCATGGCGCAGGGCCTCGCGAAAACTGAACGGGGTCACCACGGCTTCCATGGCGCGTCCGCGCATGCTGGTGGCCACCTCGCGCGAGAGCATGCGGGCGGAAGAGCCGGACAAAAAGAGTTCGATGTTTTCGCTGTCCAGAATGCGCCGTGCAAATAGCTCCCACCCAAGCACCAACTGGATTTCGTCCAGAAAAAAACAGGCACGTTGGGTATCGCGCCATTCGGGGTGCAGGCTGTAATACTCTTCTACCAGTATGTCGAGGTCGGCCAATTGCATGCCGGCCAGGCGTTCGTCTTCAAAGCTGAAGTACAACAAACCGGCCCGGTCGGTGCCTGCGGCATGGCGATCGGCCAAAATTTGCCACAGCAGGCTGGTCTTGCCCGACCGCCGCATGCCAATTACGGCTGTGGCCTTTCCTTTGACCATCGGTAGCCATACATCGCGACGCGTGAGCAGGGGCAGCGACGCGGCTTGCGCGTCGATTATTTTTTGCCGGATGACGGGTCTAAATTGACTTTCCATATCGTACGATTTTTATATTTAATGTCACTATTAAAAGGACAATATTAGCGTACTCATAGCCGCAAGTCCGAGGCTTGCACCGGAAACAGGTACTTCATGTCGTACGGCACATGGTCGGGGGTGCCGAAGGCGCGGATCGCGCTTGCGCCCATGTCACGAAACTGCCGGTGCGCAGGCTGTCAAGCTGGGTGCTGAAGCGCAGGTGTATGGCAGCCTGCAGTTCTTCCGGCTCGGTCTCAAGCGTGTAGTCGTGACCCGATGTGAGCTCATCAATGCGCTTTTGGTTAATGTCAAACCCAACCACCGCGCGTTGTTTGCCGAATTCAACTGCAAGGGGCAAGCCTACGTAGCCTAAGCCGATGATGGCGAGTTTGATGTCTTGCAGGTTCATTTTCTATCTGCTATTATTTTGGTAGCTTCTTACGCTTGATTGGCGGGGGCTGCAGGGTGATTTCATTCGATCACTTTCCAGCGGCCGCCTTTGGCGGGGCCGATGCGGCGAAGACGTCCTTCTTTTTTCAACAGGTCGATTTGTTTTTCTACCGCGCGTGAGCTGAAACCCAGCATTTCGGCAAGCGCCTTTGCCGACAGTTTGGGTTCGGCTCGCAAGTGGTGCAAAATTTTCTCCGAACTTTTCTCCGAACTTTTCTCCGAACTTTTCTCCGAACCTACACCGCCACTTGCGCCGACATTTGCACCGACATTTGCACCGACATTTGCACCGACATCAGGCAACGCTGGTAGCTTTTGGGTAAACGTTGCCATCACCCCACCCTGGAATTCCTGGACATCAAAATGAACTTCCGGGTAGTCCCGCAGTGCGCGCCGGATGCGGATGAAGCCGCTGCCATATTTTTCAATGACATTGATCAAATAGAAGCCTTCGGCGACAAGTTTGTTGCGCAGGCTGGAGCGATAGTTATCAGTCTGAATCTCTGCCACGGTGAGCCCACCGTAAAAGGTGCCTGGGCTGAAAATGGTGATCTTGTCGTCAAATATCTTGATCTGGATGTCGTTGGGGTCGGTGTAGCTGCGATGCACAATGGCGTTAAGCAAGGCTTCGCGGACTGCAGGCAGCGGGTACGCAAAGCGTTCTTTGCGTTGGACGCTGCCGTCAAATTCAAACGCGACGCTGATGTAGGAGACGATGAATTTCATCGACTGTTCGACCACTTCAAACAAGGTATCGGTAAATTGACGGTCGTCAATGATCATGGCGGGCGTTTTGAATCGACCAATGTGTATGTTGTGGCGGATCGGGTCCGTAGCAAACAGCAAGACAGCTGCCCATGTGGGGGCCCCGTTTTTCAGGTAGCTGAGCTTGTGCAACGCTCCAAGTGGGTCTGCTTCGTCTAGCGCAAAACGGCCGTGTTGATTGACAAGGCGAATAAATCGCTGAATTTTTGTCGGATCGAGTTGGGCCATTGTGTAGCCTTGCGCTTGGTAGGCATCCCACGAGAGCTGAAGAGACTGCAGGTAGAGGTCCGAGATTTCGCCCAATACAAGCTGGTGGTTTGAGCTTGCTACCCGTTTGTAATACCGTCCGCGCGTGTTGACGGGTTTCACCGGGAATTCACTGATGCCAATTGCCACCACAGTTTTACCATGTTCGGTGTAGGCGCTGATGTCGGGTATGAGTGACGGGCTGGTGGCGGACTTGATTTGTCCCAACCAGTCGTTGAGAGTTTCTTTGCCTATGGTGGTACCCAGCACAAGACCCGCATCACTCACTCCCACCAGCACTGTGCCGCCCTGTGCATTCGCAAAGGCAACCAAGGACTCAATGCAGGCTTTGTCAAACGAGGCTTTAAATTCCAGCGTTTGCGATTCGCCTGCGGCGATGAGGGCTTGGAGGGCAGAAAGCTTCATGGGGTGGCGTCGATGATTTTCATGACATTATTTTCATGAAAAGTTGCTATTTTTTAGTAGCTGCTTACGCTTGATTGACGGGGGCTGAGACAGCGTTCAATGGTTCGTTGGGTGACTTTGAACGCCACTGGCATATTTTTCAATGAGCTCAACTCGGCCAGCAATTGGTTGTAGGCGGTCATCGTGTGGGTGTCGTAAAGGGGTTCTGGATGACAAGACCGTCGATCTGCAGGCCGCCACGCATATCTTCAGACAGTAGCTCGGGCACGCCAGAAAGAAGTGCGCAAGCAACAATATTGGCGTCATAAAACGGCAACTTGAAACGCTTGGCAACCTCAATCGCCTTTTCATGCGACTCTAGCGTCAGCGGCACCACCTGGCACGCCGCCTTGACGGCGATGAGCAGAGCCTCAATTTCCTGCCAGGGCATCTTGAGCTTGCGCATGCAAACGGATGCCACTTCATTGAGCACCTGGACACTAATGACACACCCGGCTTCCAGCAGGGTTTGTGCACGGTCAGCTTTTTCAGCGTCGCCGGACAAAAGATACAACACGATATTGCTATCCAGAAAGGGGCGTTTCACGTCTGCTGGTCTCGGACGTTGGCTTCGAACCGGTCGAAACGAAAATCAGCAGGCAATCTGCCACGAAACTGGTGCAAACGCTCCAGTAGTTCACGCACCGACGGCTTTTTCTCCACTTCAAAAGACCGGGAACCGACCAGGTGAAGGTCAATTTCTTCCCCTTCTTTCAGATCAAGTGCTTGCACCAGGCTTGCCGGAAACCTGACCGCCAGTGAATTGCCCCATTTAGAAACTTGCATGATGCGCCTCGATTAAATATACAAAATCATAATGTATATCAACTCAGAGCCGCAGGTCCGAGACATGCACCGGGAACAGCGTTTGCGCATGGAGAGTTGCTATTTTTTTGGTAGCTGCTAGCGCTGGATTGGCGGGCGTTAGCGGCAGATTTCGCTTACAGAACATCCGAGGTGGAAACAGGTATGCCTGTGGCTTGTGAATACAAAACGTCTGGGCAGAGGTCGGCTCCATTGGGCCAGACGATGGTGCCAAGTTCGGCGTTGACGGTGACTTGTTTAAAGTAGTCGTCTTGCAGGAGCGGGGCAAAAACACCGGTGTAGCTTTTTACGATTCGATCCATTTCGACAATGCCATGAAAACCATTTTCAAAAGTAAGTTCTAAGTTGCGGTTGGGCAGAGCTTGAACACGGGTGACATCAAATAGAAACATGGTTTTACTCCAATGGATCAATTTGCAAGAGTTCGGCATTATCCCGCGCAAGGGCCCAATCAGCCATCAAGTCGTCTTGATGCAAAGTGGCCCACTCCATCACCAGCCCCAACGCTTTTGGCGGCAACTTGCCTGCCAATACGGTCAGCGTTTTGATAGCTATTTCAATCTTGAACTGCCCATAGCGCGCATGAAAATGAGGCGGATTGTGCTCGTTGTAATACATGGCAATCACTATGCCCAAAAATCGACTTATTTCAGGCATGTCAATTTCCTTTTGCCTTTCTGAGCTCTGAGTTGTGACATGGCGGTCGGTATCAATTTGATAGCTTCCTGCGCTTGTTCGGCGGGCGCTAGAGGCTGTTTTGTCGCATAAAGTCTTGGTAGGCCAATGGCAAACCTTGCTCCAGATAAATATTGGCTTGCCCGCTCAGTGAATTGAAGCGGCTAGCTAGGCAAACTTCGGTTTACCGGTGGTGGCGGCGCCAAAGCACCAGACAAATTGGGTCAACCGCGCATAGATGGACGAATAGGCAAAGGCGCAGACAGCAAGCCCCAAAGCCAGTGCGCCACGGTCAGACGGCCAGGCCGTAGCCATCAGCACAGGAACCAGTGTGGCGATCCACATCATGGCACCGGTGATGGAGTTATGCGCAAGCGCAGAGGCTTTGGGGAACACCTTGCACACAATGCGACGCTTTACCAAACTGTGCAGATGCAGCCGGTCTGGGGCTCCCGGGCTGAGGCCGCGGCGGTGGCGGCGGGCAATGCTGAAAACAACCTCCAAAAAAGGAAAGGCGCACAGCAAGAGCAAGGCCCAGGCAGACACTTCAGGGTGGCGGGCCATGAGCAACACGGCCAGCCATGCAATGGCAAAGCCAACGAAGTAGGCGCCGCCATCGCCTAAAAACAGTTTGCCCAGCGGCCAGTTCACCAGCAGGAAACCCAGCACTCCGCCCGCCAAGATGAGGGACACATAGGCCAGAGCGGGGTCGCCCACGGCAAAGCTGATGCTGGCAAACCCACACAGTATGAGGGTGACCGAGCCCGCCGCGAGGCCATTGAAACCATCAATAATGTTGATGGCGTTCGCAATACCGCCCACGGCAAAGGCTGTAAATACCACCGAAACGAAGGTGATGCCAAGCAACCAGTCCACGCCCGGCACATTGACACGTGTGATGGCATAGCCCGTAATGGCCCAACCCAGCACACCGCACGCCATGGTGGCAAGCAACCTTGCGCGCACGCTGACACGCCGGGTAACGTCTTCCAGCAAACCAAAGCCAAAAGCCGGTAGGCCCGCCAAAATCAGCGGCCAAAGAATGGCGCGCTGGTCAAGTGGTGCAAAGAAATACCCTGCAAGCACTCCACCCAGGATGGCCACGCCCCCGATGCGGGCTGTGGGCTGGGAGTGCGACTTTTGAATGCCTATGTGGCTGTCAATACTCCAGTGGCCGTGCCATTGTTGCGTGCGCAACAGCACGACCGCAAGCGCAAAGGCCCCCAACGCGGCCAAGGCAGCGGCGAGAGTGTTGGTCTGCAAAAGACTGCTCAGCACGTTGTCGATCATCCATTTTTCTCCCTGGCATTATTTAGTTTTTCCCAAGTGCCCTGGCCCAGCCTTGGCGAAGCCTGACAAGCTTCGCGGCGGCCTGCGGGTCGGTGGCCGTATTTTGCATTGCATTGCGCACAAAAACAAACAGCAATAACGCAAACCCGCTGGCCAGGGTGGCCAGCACTGCTACCAGAGCCTTTTTGGGCTTGCTTTTGCGCTCGGGCTTTTCAGCCGGGTCTACTACCTGAATGACAGCGCCCTCGCGGCTCTCGTCTACCCGCGCCACTTCAAACTGGCGCATGTAGAGGCTGTACAGCGCTTCCTGGTACTTGAATTCGCGAAAGCGCGCCACATAGTCGCTTTGGCCGGATGAGACATCTTCACCCCGGTCGGCGCGCTCCATTTGGGCGCGCAGGGCGGCAAGCTCGTTGAGTGCCTGCTTGAACTCGGGTGCGGTGTCAGCCAGATAGCCACGCAGGGCCGCCAGTTTGACTTCTTGCACCGAAATCTGCGCTTTGAGCCGCGCCACCCCTTCCAGCGATGATTGGGCGCTGACTTTGAGCGACGCGCTGTCCACACCACTGGCCTTGAGTGCCAGCTCGGCACGCACCATGTTGGCTTTGGCCTCGGTCACCATGCGTTCAAAAAACACGCGGCGCTGCTGAGACTCGGTGAGCGCTACCCGGTTGAGCAGCTTGCGCAGCTCCACCACATAGGCGTTGGCCATGTCTGCTGCCAACTGGGGGTCTTGGTCGTCTACCTCGATGCTGATGAGACCATCTTTGGCACCCACGGCAATGCGGGTGTTGTCGGCGAGCTCTTTGCGAATTTTCTGTTTCAAAGTCTCGTCGTAGCGCTCTGCCAGTTTGAATTGCGTGCTCAGCGCGTCGGCCACCGAAACGCTTTTGGCAAGTGCCGCATATTGATCCGCCGGGTTTTTGATGCCAGCTACCGCACCCGCAGCACCGCCCAAAATGCCCAGGTCTGACAACGCCGCAGCGGCAGTGCTTTGCTGCTGCTTGGGGGGGATAAATTGCACCTTGGCGGTGAAGGTGGGCGGTATTGCGAATGCTATGCCCAGGGCCACCAGGCCTACGGCCAAAGGCCCCAGCACCAGCAGGCGCAGGTTGTCAACCACCACTTGCAGCAAGTCCAGCAGGCTGATTTCGTCGTCGGCAGGGTTGTCGGCGGTTGGCCCGGGGGTCAAAGTTTGATCGGTCACGGTCTGGCTCACTTCAAGGTCTTGATAGCCGCCATGCCCAGGCCAAAGTTGGCAAAAATCTGCGTCCAGTCGCGAATGGCACGGGTGACAAAGTTGTAGCGGGTTTCGCGGTCTACCTGCGCGGGCACCACCACGGTGTCGCCGGGCAGCGAGCGGATGGACTCAAAACTGCTGCCAAAAATGCCGCCGGTGTCGCGTTTGGCGATGATGCTGCCGTCTGCGCGCAGCACAAACGCCTGGTCTGGCTCGGCGTCTTCGGCCAGGCCCGCAGACTTGATGATGTCGCCAACCGTTCTATTGGGTTTGAAAATAAATACGTTTTCATTGTAGACGGCGCCAAACGCAGAAACAAAAGCCGGCATGGCGGGAACCAGAATGCGGTCTCCGTCTTCCAGCACCAGGGCAGGGAACGACGGCGCGTCGGCAGAGAGCTCCATCGAAACGCGGCCGTTGCTCTTGAACGACTTCAACCGGTCAATCTGGCTCTTGATTTGAGTTTGCTGCAGTTGCAACAGTGCTTGCGCCTGGTTGGCTCCTTCCGAATCACGGTTACTGCCGCTCTTGACCGCTTGCGACTGTGCCTGTGACTCCAGGCGCCTGATCAATGCGTCCAGATTCTCTTGCTGGCGCTGCCGCACCGACTCGCGGCTGAACTCTGCTCCATATACAAACGCTGCCGGGGTCAGCCCGCCAATGCGCTTGATGAGTTGCGGCAGCGTTTCGCCGGGCAGTGCATGGTAGACACCAGGGGCAGCTACTTCGCCCTCAATGCGCACCAGGCGTGTTTGCCGCTCTTGCGGCAGGCGCACGTCGGTCTGGCTCAAGATGGTGACTACATCCCCTGGCAACAGCAAAAGATTTTGCGAGGCATCGCGCTGGATGACCGCCTTGCCCAGATTGAAGGGGATGAGCTCGGTGGCAAGTTTCTTTGGGTCCAGCCGCTCGATAACCGCATAGTCCCAATTGATCTGGTCGACCATGCGGCGCATGCGGTCTGCAACGTTGGCGCCAGCTGCTTTTGCGGTTTGCTCGGTTTGCACCAAAAGGTTTTTGCGTTTGTAGTAGTCAGGCGACATAAGCGCCTCGCGCTCGGGGATGAGGTCGAGAATGCGCATGCCCTCAAACCAGCGGTAGCGCATGGGTTCGGCCACCACGCCTTGCAAGGTGACCGCATTGGCAAAGGCCGGGCTCACCGGCAGCAGCGTGAGCACATCACCGTCTTGCAAGGCCTGCTTGGTGCCCGCTGCGTCCAGCGCCAGGTCAATCACCTGGCGGGGTGGGGATTTTTCAGGGTTCACACGCTCGAGCAGTGCTTTGCGGGTGTTGGTGGTGGCTGAGGCGCCCCCTCCCAGAGTGAGTACGTCGGCCACAGTGCGGGCAGAGTCCTTGAGTTCGTAGATTGCCGCCTGGTCATAGGCGCCGGTGACGGCAACGCGCGCGCCAGCGGGGGGGATGAAGATGACATCACCGGCAAGCAGGGAGACGTCTCTGGATTTGTCGCCCCGCGAGATAAAGTCGTACAGGTCTAGC
The DNA here is from genome assembly GCA_020048895.1 of Rhodoferax sp. GTDB lineage: Bacteria > Pseudomonadota > Gammaproteobacteria > Burkholderiales > Burkholderiaceae_C > Allorhodoferax. The sequence continues at coordinate 11,076 of JAIFLV010000188.1, forward strand.
TGGGTAATGGTTTTGCCTGCGCGCTGCAACTCTATGCGGCGCATGGAACCATTGGCGCTGGGGCCGCCGCTCAAGAACAAGGCATTGACGAGCGTGCTCAAACTGGAAACCACGTAGGTGCCGGGCTGCTTTGCCTGGCCCACCACATAAATCTGCACCCCCCGCAAACGGCCCAGGTTCGCGTTGAGGCTGAAGTTGGTAAAGACCTTGGCAAGGTTGGAGCGTAGAACAGATTCGAGGTCCTTCACCGTGACACCGGTGAGCGGGACCACGCCAACTTTGGGCACCAGTACCTGCCCATTGCGGTCCAAGACAAGCGTGCCGCTAAAGTCCACCGCGCCCCACACCTGCAGGCGAATCTCGTCGCCGGGGCCAAGAACATAGTTGGCGGGCACTGCCTGCCCGGCATCGGGCACGTAGTTTTGGGGGGAGTCAAAGAGCTGTGCACCAAAGAACGGCAGCAGTTTTCCGGTAGCTTCCAGAACAAAACGCTGAAACTGGCTTGGCGGCTCTGCCTTGGCAGCGCCACGGGCTTTGGCAAGCTGGCGGTTGAGTTCTTCCTGGGTGGGGTTGGTGCTTTGTGTGTCAGCGCCCACCTTGCCGATGTCGCGGTTGAGTGAATTGAGCGTGTCAGTGGGCTTGGCAAGCGTGCCGGCCTGGGTGATGCCGGTGGGGCCAGCGTTGATGCTGGTACTGGCGGGTTGGGCAGGCGCGTCGCCAGCTTCCTCTACAAGCTTGGGTTGACCCTGTGCAATGCACGGCAGCACCAGCGCCAAGGCTGCAAAAAAATGGGTGACGCGTCGAAAATTCTGCATGAATATCCAGGAAAAGTGGTGTGCCAAGCGAAGGTGCCTATGCTACTACGGAGAACGGCCTTGAATGGCATTCCACATGCGCCCTCAGAACCTCATTGATCCGGGTTTGCCAGCCATCGCCTGATGCCTTGAACTTCTCCAGGATGTCAGTTTTGTTTTGTGGTCTTACAGTCTCTACAGATCCAGCAGTGATTGGAGTGGATCGGTCGGAGGTGCCTTGCGCAGCTGCTGCAATGTCTCGACAAAGTCGCGCGACTGCTGACGCTGGGTTTCGTTGAATGTGACTCCCGCCGCTCCGTTGAGCAGTATCTCCAGGAGCCCGGTGAGGTGAAGTTGAAATCTCTCGTAGTGCGGATGCGTCGCCATAAGGGAGGCAACAATGGCCATCAGGCCCGCCTGCGTGGCGATCAGAGTATCCAGCTCGGATTGCAGTTGTTTACTTTCCATCGATTCGCCTAGTTGTTTATCTTGATTCAAATCCCGGGGCTGGGGCCCTGTGGATTCATGGCACAGCAGTTTATTCGCAGTTTGGCCGATTCTGCTACTTCTTGATGTACGCCGCCAACAGCGAGTCCACACTTCCAATGTGCCGCAATAGCCAGTGGGCAATAAACTCTTCCAACTCCGCTTTTACCATGTTGTCACTGGCAATCTGTCTGCAAATGTCCTTGAGCCGCACCGTGAGTTCATCATGCTGGCGCACGTGCTCCGCAATGCCTGGGTAGTTGAGGCGGCGCATCTGGTCTTCCTCGTGCGAGAAGTGGGTCAGCGCGTAACGCTGCAATCGCATGGCAGACATGGTCTGGCCATCGCGGGTGGTCGCCGCAATCACGTCCGCAGCACGCAGGAATATTTCCTGGTGTTGTTCGTCAATGATCGCAGCACCGATGCGGTAGCTGTCGCTCCAGGCCAGTCGCTCGGAGGTCTGTTTGATGCGCGATTCCACCCAGTAGAGGGCGGTTTCGTAATCCTCGAAGACCTTGCTGGCAATGCCTGCGTCCAGGTAGCATTTCAAGAACAGGGGCGCCATTTCCGCCGCACCTTCGACTCCAGTTCCCAGGACCAGTGCGGTAACGGGGTTGGTGGAGGGGTTTGTGTACCGATTCTTGAGATATGCGGTAAATTCCTCGGCCGCATTTGCGGGGCCATGGGCGCTGCGTTGGAAGGTAATGATCTGCCCCCACTTGCCTTGCGGCGCCAGTTTGGCTATCAGATCACTGATGACCACAGGAATCGCCTCAATCAGTTCGTTGTTGAACGGCCCGGTGGCCGTGGTGCGCAGAATGCGGCCTTCCATGCGATAGTCCACCTGACCCTGCGCAGCATGCGGGCTGTCGGGCTTGTAATCCGCTGTGCTTCGAACCGTTGCCATCAAACCGCCTTCTCTACCGCGCACGCGGTGCATCGAGGAATCAAAGTCCTGAGTTTAATGAATGATACGTGTGCGACCCACTTAAAATCCACCTGTCGCCTGCGTTCTGACAAGCGCGGTTGACTTGGCAACAATCGGCGGATGGACTTCGCACATTCCTCACGGGCGCTCACATTGCGCCAGCGGCTGCAGGCGTTCATGCAGCGTTATGTTCTGCCGTACAACCCTGCCTGGCATCGTGCCGTGCAAGACGGCTCGTACCCTCCACCGTTTTTGGAGGATCTCAAAAGCCTTGCGCGGGACGAAGGCCTGTGGAACCTGTTTCTTCCCAACCTGACAGATGCGCAGCCGGGTACCTGCCTCAGCAACCTCGAATACGCGCCACTGGCCGAAGTCATGGGCCGCATTCCCTGGGCCAGCGAGGTCTTCAACTGCAGCCCTCCCGATACCGGAAACATGGAGCTGTTGCACCGTTTTGCCACGTCGGCACAGCGCGTGCAGTGGCTTGTGCCCCTGCTGGAGGGGCACATACGGTCGGCCTTTGCCATGTCGGAGCCCGATGTCGCTTCAAGTGACCCGACCAACCTGCAAACGACTGTGCGCCGCGAGAATGGGGAACTGGTGCTCAATGGCCGCAAGTGGTTTATCACGGGCGCTGCCCACCCCCACTGCAAACTACTGATCGTGATGTGTCGCAATGCCCCCGAGGAGGGCCATTCTGATGCGAGCCCGCACCACCAGCACAGCATGGTGCTGGTGCCGCTGAACGCGCCCGGCGTGCAGGTAGTGCGCAATATCCCGGTGGTGCACCACCATGCTCCAGAAGGGCATTGCGAAATCGTGCTGCGTGATGTGCGCGTACCAGCGGATCAGCTACTAGGCTACTGGGGTGAAGGGTTTGCCATGGCGCAGGCGCGCCTGGGTCCGGGGCGGGTGCACCATTGCATGCGCACCATCGGCCAGTGCGAACTGGCGTTGGAACTCGCTACCGAGCGCACGCTGGAGCGCCACGCCTTTGGCAAGTATTTGTCCGACTTTTCCAATGTGCAGGACTGGGTAGCCGAGTCGCGCATCGAGATCGACCAGGCCCGGCTGCTGGTGTTGCACGTAGCCTGGGCGCTGGACAACGGCACCTTCACCCCCGCGCAGTTGCGTGCACAGGTGGCTGCCATCAAGGTGGTGGCGGCGCGCCTGCAATCCCGCGTGGTGGAGCGCGCCATGCAGGCCTTTGGGGCCATGGGGCTGTCGCCCGATACGCCGCTGGCAGCGCTGTGGACCTGGGGCCGCGCCATGCACCTGATGGATGGGCCCGATGAAGTGCATTTGCGCACGGTGGCACGCCACGAACTGGCGCAAGCGCGCGAGCGCATGGGTGCCAGCGCTGCCTACTTCACCACCCCTGAGCAACTTGCGGCAGAGCCTCGCATTCGTTAAAGCCCTGCCCACCCGCAGGGAGTCCATGAGGCATTACAGTGCGAGGCTTCGTAACTGTGAAGGGGAGAGACTGGCATGACGCAATCGTTGGAGACCATTACCCTGGGTGGTGGTTGCTTCTGGTGCACCGAGGCGGTGTTTGTGCAGGTGCGCGGTGTGGTGGATGTGGAGTCGGGTTACAGCAACGGCCAGATGCACGCGCCCACCTATGAGGACGTTTGCACCGGCACCACCGGGCACAACGAAGTGGTGAAGCTGGTCTATGACCCGGCGCAGATTTCTACCCGTGAAGTGCTGGAGATCTTCTTTTGCATCCACGACCCCACCACGCTCAACCGGCAGGGTAATGATGCTGGCACGCAGTACCGCAGCGGCATCTACGTCAGCACATCGGAGCAACAAGCGGTGGCCCGCGAGGTAATCGCAGAAATGACCGCCAGCGGCGTGTACGCGCGGGCCATCGTGACCGAGGTCGTTCCGGTAGACAACTACTGGCCGGCCGAGGACTACCACCAGGACTATTTTGAGCGCAACCCGCATCAGGGTTACTGCATGGCCGTGGCAGCCCCGAAAGTGGCCAAGTTTCGCAAGACGTTTGCGCGGTTGCAAAAGTCGTAGTTGCGCGCGCTCTAACGATGGGAGATGCCCATTCGCCTGCAAATTCCATTTCCAAATCGTTTGTGTCTAGGCGTGAAGCCGTAGGCAGTGCTGTAGCACGACAAGGCGAAGCAACAACGACACGGATGATTTGGAAATGGAATAAGCTAGACGGTCATGATCCAGACGCACAGCCTCAGTTTCACTTACCCCAACGGACCCACGCTGGTGTTTCCGGACGTCGACGTGCCCCAGGGTGCGGTGTTGCTGCTGAGCGGCCCTTCGGGCTGCGGCAAATCAACCTGGCTGGCGCTGGTGGCGGCGTTAATGGCTCCGTCGGCTGGGTCACTGACGGTTGCAGCGCAGCCCCTGAATGCTCTCAAAAACGTAGCTGCTGACGCATGGCGGGCGGGCGCTATTGGCTTTTTGCCTCAAAAGTTGCACCTGAGCAGCGCGTTGTCCGTGTACCAAAATCTGGTGATGGCGCAGTGGGCCAGCGGTCACTCTGAAGACGCCGGGCGCATCCACGCGGCGCTACATGCTTTGGGCGTCAAAGAACTTGCCCACCGCAAGCCCGGCCAACTCTCGGGCGGCCAGGCGCAGCGGGTGGCATTGGCGCGGGCGGTGCTCTTGCAGCCGCGCGTCATTCTGGCCGATGAACCCACGGCCAGCCTGGACGACGAAGCCGCTGCAGATGCCGTCAAACTGCTGCTGCACACCGCCAGCATTCACCAGGCCACGTTGGTGATCGCCACCCATGACGCCCGTGTGGCCGGTTTGATCCCCGTCGGCGTTGAAGGTCAAATCGGCTTTCAGCCCTTGCGCCTCGTGCGTAGCCAGCTACCAAATGCATAGCGGATGGGTGCCATGAAGACACTTGCCATCGCCTGGCATTACCTTTGGTCGCGCCCACTTGGCGCTGCCTTGAATGTGCTGTTGCTGAGTCTGGGGCTGGCATCCATCACTTTTTTGCTGCTGGTGGCGCACCAGCTCAGCCGTGCCTTTGACCGCGATCTGGCGGGTATTGACGTGGTGGTGGGCACCAAGGGCAGTCCGATGCTACTCATCCTTAGCGGTGTGTTGCACATCGATGTGCCGCCAGGCAATATCCCGCTCAAGGCCGTGCGCGAGCTGGAGCAGCATCCGATGGTGGCCTCCATCATCCCGGTGAGTCTGGGCGATAGCTTTCAAGCCTACCGCATCGTCGGAACATCCCATGCCTACATCCACCATTACCAGGCAACGCTGGCCAGCGGTGCGCTGTGGAGCAAGCCGATGGAAGTGGTGTTGGGTGCCACGGCAGCGCACAAGCTGGGCACCACGTTGGGAGTCACCTTTGCCGGATCGCACGGGTTGGGCGGTGGCGGTCACCAGCATGGCGACAGTTACTACACGGTCGTTGGTATCCTGGCACCCAGCGGCAGCGTACTGGACCGGCTCATCCTCACCGATACGGCGTCGGTCTGGAAGGTGCATGAGGACCATACCGCAGCCGATGAGGAAGACCGCGCCGTGCTCGAAGAGGAGCGCGAGATCACCATGGCGCTGGTGAAGTACAAAACGCCCATGGCCGCCATGACATTTCCGCGCTTTGTCAACACCACCACCGAGATGCAGGCCGCCTCACCCGCCCTGGAAATCACCCGGTTGCTCAACATGCTCGGTCTGGGTACCGACGTGCTGCGTGCTTTTGCGGGCGTGCTGCTGCTGACCGCAGCGCTGAGTGTGTTCTTTGCCCTGTGGACAGCTGTGCGCGAGCGTCGCGCCGATCTGGCCTTGCTGCGTATGCTGGGCGCGCCACCGGGCAAGGTAGCCGCCTTGCTGCTGAGTGAGGCTTTGTGGCTGGGCCTGCTGGCAGCGGGTCTTGGTCTGGCGCTGGGTCAGGTATTTACCGCGTTATTGGGCTGGTTCCTGCGGCTGGACAATTCCCTGCTGGTGGGAGGTCTGGTCTGGCCAATGGAACTTGCCATGGTGCCGGTCTTGGCCCTGGTGGTGTCTTTGGGTGCCGCGTTGCTACCCGCCCTGGGAGCCTACCGCGTCAGTGTTCTGGAACTTCTTCAATCAAGGTGAATTTATGAAAAAAATGGGTTTTGCGCTGATGGGACTTGCGCTGACAGCTACTCTTTCGATAGCGGCCGACACACACGGCGACAAGGAACGCAAGGAGGACGTCGCACGGCACCGTGCCATCGCCGCTGCGCATGAGGCCGCCGCCAAGTGCCTGGAGGCTGGCAAAGGTGAGGCTGTCTGTTACAAGGAGCTCGAAAAGGCCTGCAAAGGCATTGCCATTGGCAAGTTCTGCGGGCTCAAGCACCAGCATTGAGGGCGTTGCCGCCGCAGCACCCCCGCATCATCTGACTTTGATGGCCGTCAAAGCGACGGCGCAAAGGATGTCGACAATGAAAACTCTGTAGAGCGTCCGGCAACCCACCGGTACGGACGACCAGGCGGTGCGTTGTCTTGGAGGTTGCAATGGTTCGTTCCATTCTTTTTCGTCTTGTCACCGGGGCTTTGTTGCTCCCGCTTCTGCTGCCCCTGTCAGCCTTCGCATGGACCCCCGGTCTGCTGGAGGCGGCGCAGGCGGTGGCTTTTGGTAAGGGCACGCGGGCACAGGAAGTCATGGTGTTCCTGAACAACCGTGAGATCAACCTGATGGCGCAGGAGGGCAAGCTCACCGACATGGTGTATGCCTCGTGCCAGGACCAGTTCTTTCAACTAAACGACAAACTGGTGAAGCAGGCGGTCAGGGACGCGGGTTTTGAGCCCGACATCAGCGAAGCCAAGCTCAACCCGGGTACAGACACCGACGTCAACGTGACCACCCGCAATGGGCAAAAGCTCACACTCGACGACATCAAGAAGGTGGAAGGCAACTACCAGACAGCCGTGCGCCAGCACATCGCCTCCAAGGGCGTACCGCAACCCCAGGGCCGCATTGACACCAACACCGACTTCATGCCGCACCCGGCGAACACCACGCCCGATGAGTTCCAGAAGATTGTCAGCCACATCAACCAGAACGGCGGCACCGCCTACGACGATCCCAAAGCCGCCTCGGCCCAATCCAAGCTGGGCACGGCGAAGAAAATCGATCTCGACGAGGCCTCCTCGTTCAGCACCACCATGAAGAACATGGCCAGTAAAAAGATCAGCGCGGCCGACAAATTGCGCGCGGATGCCAATCTCATTCGTGCCAGTGACCCGGGGCGTGCCGAAATGCTGCAAGCCCAGGCCGCCCAGTACGACTACCAGGCCGCCAAAT
>JAIFLV010000044.1 GCA_020048895.1 Rhodoferax sp.
CAAACAGGTCGCGCACCTTTTGGTAGAAGCGCTTTTCCGAGGCCCGTATGTCCCGGATGCGCGCCAGCATCTCGTCAAAGTAGTCCGGGCGGCCATCGGGGTTCTTCAGCCGCTCGTCGTCCATCACAAAGCCCTTGACCAGATATTCCTTCAGCACCGTGGACGCCCAGCGGCGGAACTGCACGCCGCGCGGCGAGCGCACCCGGTAGCCCACGGCCAGAATGGCGTCGAGGTTGTAGAGCTGGGTGCGGTACTTCTTGGTGTCGGAGGCAGTTGTCAAGGATTCCTTGACAACTGAATTTGCATCCAATTCACCGTCCTCAAAGAGGTTCTTGAGGTGCAGCGAGATGTTTTGCTTGGTGGCATCAAACAGCTCTGCTATTTCAAGCTGGGTCAGCCATACCGTCCCCAGATCAGCCCGAAGCTGAATCTGGCTATTGCCGTCGTCAGTCGTGTAAAGAATTAGGTTGTTCATCCTTGCAAGTGGGAGTTCTTGCCACCCAATTCGACCAGTCCATCCCTAAAAGCCTTGGCACTAGGGCATGCTGGATGCGCGGCTGCCCTTTCAAGCTCGTATCGCAACGCCACGCCGCACATCCTTTTTGCAAAAATGACCTTGTTGCTGCCTGGCCCCCTGGAACCGTGTGCCTTAGCTACTTCCTTCAACCGCTCCCAAGGCATTCCAAGCGTTTGCTCTGGTGCGGGTTCAAAAAAATTTAATGCATTCAGCCAACGACGCATGGCATCGGTGTCGGCTAAAAACCAGGCCTCCAGCGCTTTGACCGCAATAAAAATCAAGTTCGTGTGCTCTGTTGTTATGCGGGCTTTGACCGCTTCTACATTTGATGCATCCTCCAGATCCGTCAATATCACTATGTGGTCGGGTTGACTGCGAGCAAATTGCGCCAACATGGTTTTGAGATGGTGCGGCAATAAATTTCCGCCCCCTTTGGCATTGATCACGGGGCTACAAATTTCGAGCCCCTGATCGCCTGCCCATTTTCTAAATCCAGCGGACTCGATCAGAACCTTTTCGGAATCCCCTTCAACGATGAACCCCACTTTCACCATGGCAGGCCCCCATCAAACATGTTCATGAGCCATGCCGTGTCTAAGTTCAGGCCATCCAATGTTGAGCTACTTTGCACCGCATTCTTGGCAACAGTTTTTCCCTCCAACTTATTGACCAGCCACAACTCACTCACCTTAGATGCGCGAACCAATGACTCACTGTGCGTTGTGACGAAGACCGGGTGCTCGATGTTCGCGTTTTGGCGCATTAGGTCCACCAAAGCCTCGATGCCTTTGGGGTGCAGCCCTCGCTCTGGCTCTTCTATCAGTGTGATGCCATGTTTTTTAGCACGACTGAGTACAGCCGTCATGATGCACAGCGCGTAGATAGTTCCATCTGAAATCAGATTCGCAGGAAAGTGTGCTTTGGTACCCTCTTCCTTGAACTTAATCACCGTGCCGCCACTTAGGCGGTCAGGCTCGGCGCGAACCTGCTCCATGCCCGGCACCAAAAGGTTCATCCATTCCATTACCTGCGTGCGGAAATCATCATCCTTCTCAAGCGTCGCGAGCATCGTTGCAACGTTATGCCCGTTCGGGTGCAATGCGGTGGTATCGGCGCTTGAACCATCGGGCTCTTTCGCACCCAAGGGGTCAAAGCGGAAAACCTCGACATTGGTCAAGTAGTCATACAGTGGAAATTCCCCTTGTGTAAACAAAAGCCCAGACATATCTGGCGGGAACTTTTCAATGACGATGGGCGCTTCATTATTTGAGGAGGAAATCTGGGGGTCGCTCCCTTTTTTCCTCTCCAAAATCTTCTTCCCGTTAACCACCAGAGTCTCATCTAGCACGGGAGCCGTGTCCATGTCATGCACCTTGAGGGTATAAGCCAAGGCTTGTCCATCTATGGTTGCACGAATAGTGAATCCAAAGGTACGGGCATTGCGCTTTCGAAGCTTGTAACTATGCACTTGTGGAAAACCACGGAACTGGCGCAAAGCCTTGACCGCCCCGGACTCAACGACAGCACTGACGAAGGCCAATGCATCCATTAAATTGCTTTTGCCGGAACCGTTCGGGCCAGCAAACACACTGAACGGCTCTAAGTCCAGCAATTGAAGATCAGCCACACTTTTGAAGCCTGATATTTCGATCTGATCGATTTTCATTGGTTGTCCTTTTCTACCTTTATGAGCCCTGCACCTAGCTCTTGCCTTCGTTGAGTGGGGTAAAGAATAAAGTTGCTCATGCCTCCACCGCCTCCGCCGAAGGGAAAAGCTGCTGCATCAAACCCTTCTTGTGGGTCTTGAGGGTTTCGAGCTCTTGGGTGGCGGTGGTGATGAGGGCGTCGAGGGAGGTGAGGCAGTCGGCGATGCGCTGTTGTTCGGCTGCAGATGGTGCCATTACCGAGAATGCGAGAACATCTGGTTTGGAAATGTTGCTCATCGATGCTGAGCTTCCTTTGGCCAACTTGGAAAGGGCGGTTCGGCCTCTATCGGAACTCAATATGAACGCCAAGAATTGCATCGACACTCCTTCTCTTGGTTTTGCGGCCCAGAGTAGGTCTGGGAGAAAGAGATTTTCGTGACTCGATCCAACGTATGCGTTGGCCCCTACAAGGGCTGGCGTATTCTTGCGGCACATAATGATGGTGTCGCTGGAGACTGGTTCTTTTAGCCTGGATAGCTCACTCTCTGCCAAAACCACTTTGTTTTCTTCGGGTTCAAATTGCCCTTTGGTGATGGCGCTAGTTTTCAAAACACCAAACTCAGTTTTATTGGCTGGCCTGCTATCTCCAGAGTTCACGCTGACGCCTGCATCTAGTGAGAGCACGAACTTTGAGAGTGGAGATTTCTGCCACTCCCCCGCATCTCGAAACTCAGGAAACCGCAGACGCGGTTGGGTTTCGCCTTCGCGGGGGAAAAGCTGTTGCATCAGCCCTTTTTTATGGGTCTTGAGCGCGTCCACTTTGCGGGCTTGCGCGGCGATCAGCTCGTCTAAGGAACTTAGGCAGTCGGCGATTTTTTGTTGTTCTTCAGATGCTGGAACGGGGATTTGCAATTCTGAAAACTGCTTGTAGCTGATCATTTTTCCATCGCGCAAACCCTCAAGGTTTTTCGTGAGGATTTGAATGAGTCTGTCAGTCTTCAGGTAGTGTCTGAAATAGGCATCGCTTCCGCCACCACGGCGACGCAGCACAACATACGCTGGGCTGCATATGCCGTGGTACTGTGAATACTCAATGCCACCCTGAAACGAGCGCAGGCTGATGATGAAGTCTCCAACTTGAACAACTTTGTAGCTTTCGATGCTCTTCTCTGTCACCGAGACGTGGTAATCGATCATGTGACGAGGGATCGCGCCGTGTTCCTGCGTAATCGCCAGCACGGGAAGACCGGGCTCAGGATTCTTGTCGCTAATCTGATCGAACAGCTTGTCGCCAAATTGTTCTTTCCAACCTGGAGAACTCCGAAACTCTGGAAACCGCAATTTGGGCAACAGCGAGTGATTTGCCTTGCTATTCATACGCACTCAATCCCGAAATCTCACGTCCCTGCGCACGCTTGCTCAGTAGCGGCACCAACTCTTTCATCAGCGCCAGCTCGGCCTGGGCGCGGGCTTTCCAGCCCAAGTCCAGCGGGGCCATGAGGTCGCTCAAGACTTCGCCATCAAAAATCATGCGCTGCAAGATGCCTTCTACAAAGGTCTGCAGGGCATGGGGGGCCAGTTGGTGGCGGGTGGCAATGTCGGTCAGCTCGGCGCTGTCTTTCTCGCGTTTGAAGCGGGTGTAGCCATCGCGGATGGCGGTCTCGCTCAGGCCGTCACCTGCCTTCAGGGTGTTGATGTACGCAGCAATGTCATCGCGCTCGTTCATGAACTTGGCATCGGCCAGGATCAAGCCGATCAGCTCATCCTTGGTCATCTTTTGTTTGCCGGTGCCCTGTGAGTAGCGGGACATGAGGCCCATGATGTAGTCGTAGTCGATCACTGCACTGGCGAAGAGCACAAACTCAAAGTCGAGCTGGTCCACATCGGCCGCGTCATCGCCTCTCAAATCGCTACCTTTGTCTTGCTGGGCCTGTTGTTGCTTGAGGCGCTGGGCGGTTTCCAGGTAGGCGCCGCGAAAGCCTTGCAGGGCATCGAAGGGCAAGATGTGCTCGATGGCAACCGCGTTGTCTTCGGTCAAATCGGTGTATTGGTCTAGCTGGGTTTTGAGGCGCTGCACTTCCTTGAAGTTTTTAATGAAGGCGGCGCGCGCGTCGTCGCCCTTGAGGCTGTGCACGGCATCGGGCGTGCAGGCCAGGCCCTGGCTTTGCATGAAGTCGGCTAGTTTGGTGACGGCGGCGTCCAGCTTCTGGATGACGACCGGGGCCTTGTCCACCAGCCAGATGGTGCGAGCCTCTTCGCCCGACTTCTCGCCAGAGAACAAGGCAATGGCGGCATCCACGTTGGCCTGCTGCTGGCGGAAGTCCAGGATGTTGCCGTAGGGTTTGGTGCCGTTGAGCACGCGGTTGGTGCGCGAGAAGGCCTGTATCAAGCCGTGGTACTTGAGGTTTTTGTCCACATACAGCGTATTGAGGTACTTGCTGTCAAAGCCGGTGAGCAGCATGTCCACCACGATGGTGATGTCGATTTTGTGATGCAGGACGCTCGGTGAAGCCTTCCGCAAATCCGCGTCTGGCCACTGCTGGTCTTTGATGCGTTTTTGCACGTCTTTGTAATATTCGTCGAACTCCGCCACCGTGTGATTGGTGCCATAACGGGCGTTGTAGCTGGCCAAGATGGCTTTGAGCGCGGCTTTTTTGCCCTCGGGGTCTTGCTCGTTGTCTTGCTTTTCTTGCGGCAGGTCTTGCTGCAATTGCTTTACATCAGCATCACCCTCCGCCGGGGGCGAGAACACGCAGGCAATGTTCAGCGGCACAAAGGCGGGGTCTGCCGCGTGCTTGGCCTTTTGCAATTCGGAAAAAAGGCGGTGATATTCGATGGCATCGTTGATGCTGGCGGTGGCCAGCACGGCGTTGAAGCGGCGGCTGGCCGTGGCCGTATCGTGCTTGGCCAGGATGGCCTCAATCACTGCCCGTTTGGCCAGAGCCTCGCCCGCTTTGGGTGGATTCTTGCCCTCTGGCTTGAAGTAGTCCACATGGAAGCGAAGCACGTTGGTGTCTTCAATAGCGTGGGTAATGGTGTAGGCGTGCAGCTGCTTTTGGAAGATGTCTTCCGTGGTGCGCAACTGGCCTTCCTCGCCCTCGAACTGCTTGACCGTGGCGTTGGTTTCAAAGATTGGCGTACCGGTGAACCCGAAGAGCTGCGCTTTGGGGAAAAAGTTCTTGATGGCGTCGTGGTTATCGCCAAATTGGGAGCGGTGGCATTCGTCAAAAATGAAAACGATGCGCTTGTCGCTCAGGGGTGCCAGCTGCTCTTTGTAGGTGGCCTTGCCGTTCTTCGTTTGTTGTTTGTTGCGCTTGCTGTTTTCGTCCAGCGCCAAACCGAGCTTCTGGATGGTGGTGACGATCACCTTGTAGCAGGCGGCGCACCAGTGCAGCGGTGTTGGTGTTCTCCTCCACGCAGCCTTCCTGGAAGCGGTTGAATTCCTCGCGGGTCTGGCGGTCCAGGTCCTTGCGGTCCACCACAAACAGGCACTTCTCAATGTCGGGGTTGTCTTTGAGCAGGGTGGATGCTTTGAAGGATGTGAGCGTTTTGCCGCTGCCCGTGGTGTGCCAGATATAGCCGTTGCCGCAGTTTTGGTGAATGCAATCCACGATTTGCTTGACCGCATACACCTGGTAGGGCCGCATCATCAGCAGCTTTTGCTCGCTGGCCACCAGCACCATGTAGCGGCTGATGGTTTGGCCCAGGGTGCACTTGACGAGGAACTTGTCAGCAAACTCATCAAGCTGGGTGATCTTGTTGCTGGCCTCGTCTGCAAACTGGTAGATGGGCAAAAAGCGCTCATCGGCGTTGAACGCAAAGTGGCGCGCGTTGTTGTTGGCGAAGTAGTAGGTGTTGGTGCGGTTGCTGACGATAAAGAGCTGCAAAAAGCTCAACAGCGTCTTGGTGTAGCCGTTGCCGGGATCGTTTTTGTAGTCAACGATCTGCTCCATGGCGCGCTTAGGGTTGAGTCCCAACGTTTTCAGCTCGATCTGCACACACGGTACACCGTTGATGAGGATAAGCACGTCGTACCGGTGGTGGCTGTAGTCGGTGTTGATGCGCAGCTGGTTGACCACCTCAAAGGTGTTTTTGCACCAGTCTTTGATGTTGACCAAGGTGTAGTTCAGCGGCGTGCCGTCTTCGCGGGTAAAGGCGTTGATGGTGCGCAGGGTTTTGGCCGAAGTGAATACGTCGGGGGTGACGATTTCATCGAGCAGGCGGGCAAACTCGCCATCGGACAGCTTGACGCGGTTCAATGCCTCAAACTTTTCACGGAAGTTGCCCTCCAGCGAAGCGCGGTCGCGAATGTCGGCGCGGTATTCGTATTTGAGGTTTTGAAGTTTGCCTATGAAGCCGTATTCAATGTGCTCTTCCTTGACGACGTGACTCGGCTTGTTGGCAGGCAGGTCGTATTTGAAGTTGGATGGGGGCATGGGTTGGCGATTGACAATATCAAATGATCAATGACTGTTCGCTTCAGTGAATATCGTCGGTAACGGGTTAGCGAAAAGCAAAGCTATTTGTGTTTTCTGTGGTTCAGCGGGCCCGGTTCGGTACGCGGCACCCACCTTGGAGCCGCGTCTAATTTAGCATGCCCAACAATCGTATGTCGCGCCAAACTGCAGCGATAGTGGAGCCACATCCGGAACAGTTGGTAATGCGCTAACGGTACGTCGAGTCTGAAAATCAGTTGGCACACTCTCAGAGAAGTGTATGCGCTCCATTTTTGATAGCTTCCCACGCTTGCCAGTCGGGCGATAATGGCACTTTTCGCTCCTAACAATTTACATGTCCAAGTCCTTCGATTTCTCGTCGGCATCGATCCGCCAGCTCGCAAAGGCCGATGTAGCGCGCGCCCTGGCCGAAGATGTGGGCGACGGTGACCTCACCGCATCGCTGGTAGCTGCCGATCGCCGTACCGTGGCTCGCGTGCTGGCACGGGAACCTGCAGTGCTGTGCGGTAGCGCCTGGGTCGACGCTGCCGTACTGCAACTCGATCCCCAGGCGACACTCACCTGGCATGTGCAGGATGGCCAGCAGTGCGAAACCAACCAGGTCGTGCTGGAAATCCATGGACTTGCGCGCGCCCTGCTCACCGCCGAGCGCACCGCCTTGAATTTCTTGCAACTTTTGAGTGGCGTTGCCACCAAGACGGCGCGCTACGTTGACGCTGTGAAGGGCACCAAAGCCCAGATCGTAGATACACGCAAAACATTGCCTGGCTTGCGCCTGGCACAAAAATACGCCGTGCGCACCGGCGGCGGCACCAACCACCGGGTCGGTTTGTATGACGCAATCCTGATCAAGGAAAACCATATTGCCGCCGCCGGCGGCATTCCAGAGGTACTGGGACGCGCTGCCGCTCTGGCTTTGCAGGCCGATTTCATCGAAATTGAAGTGGAAACGCTTGAGCAACTGGCACAGGCGCTCGCATCGGGTGTCCGCATGGTGCTGCTGGACAACATGGATTTGCCGACTTTGCGAAAGGCCGTAGAAATCAACGCAGGGCGCGCTATTCTCGAAATCTCCGGCGGCGTGACCTTCGATGGTTTGGCGGAGCTGGCACAGACGGGTGTGGATCGCATCTCGATTGGCACGCTTACCAAGGACGTGCAAGCAACCGACTT
>JAIFLV010000115.1 GCA_020048895.1 Rhodoferax sp.
TTCGTACTTCCTAAGCCGGTGCGTGTCACATCGCCAAATTCAACCTGCGCTAGCGTGGGTCCGCTTGTCCAAACTAGCGTGGTGCGTAACAGCCGATTGTCGGAAGCGATGCATTCAAGCAAATTGGATCTCATATCCTGCTATCGCACCAATGGTGGCCGGAAACTGCGGGTTCGATCAATCCTGTGACTTGGACACTTGGGATTGAAGTGCTGTTCTACATCATTGCCTGGTTCTTGGTAGGCTTCAGGGTTGTGTCGGTCGGGCGCGGAGCGGTGGTGATCGGTTTGATCATAGCTGCCAGTGTAGGGTATCGATTACTGGTTTTTCAATTGCAGCCGATCGAATCCCTTCGCATATTCTGGTCGAATCAAGTGTTTGGGTTATTGGACGGATTCATGCTTGGTACAGCCATTGCGCTGTGGCCAGGGTCCAGCAAAAGCTCTTCTTCAATTTCGGTAGCAGCGTACTTCATGAAGCCCTGGATCTTCATGATCGCCAGTGTTCTGACATTGACCCTTTGTTTGTGGGTGGTCGATTTCTATCTGGCGGACTTTTGGCAACACCGCTCCATCGTTGGAGGCTTTCGTACCCTGGCTGCAGGCGCTTTTGCCATGATGGTTTTTGGGGCGGTTCGATGGCAGCAGCAGGCTGTGCCGCGCTCTCTGGCGTTTCTGGGCAAGATCAGCTACGGCATCTATTTGTGGCATTTGATCATTCTGCTTTGGTTGCAAAAGAGCATCGGAATTTCCGGACTCCCGCTCATCGTTGCCACGCTATTGTTGACATTTTTCATGTCGAGCATGACCCACTTCATCTTGGAGCTTCCTGCACAACGATGGGGCTCACGTGCATGCGCAAAGCGGTTGCGTGGCGAATCTTGATGCTTGACACCATCTCCTCGATCGAATCAATCTGTCCTCCGACGGTGACCAGGGCATTGCGAAACGACCGTAGCGGCGACCGCCAGACCACGAACGATCCAGTTCTTCTGCGCCTCGCTTGGCGGGAATTGGTGGTTGGGTGCATTCATCGCGGCCTCCTCGTGTACTGCATGTATCGCAGTGTCAAGGAGCGCAACGGTGCATTCGCCTGTGTGAACCCCAAGAGGCGCTATGTGAAACTACATACGGGTTTGTGCCCTCCAGGCACGCCAGGAAAGCGTGATCCGCTATCCAAAAAATAGCAATTTCCAGAGCCTGAGCGGCAGAGCCTTCTGCTCCGTGTCCCCCGTCCGCTGTGCGGGCTCCTCGTTTACCTGCGCAGAACGCTCTGCCGCTCAGGCTCTAGCCGGCCTTGATCGAGGCGCGTTTGACGGTGCCAGAGATAATTGCCTCGCTATGACCAAACATCGAATCGTTGTCGGACTCAGTGGCGGAGTGGATTCCGCAGTAACTGCCCATCTGCTCAAGCAGCAGGGCCACGAAGTGGTTGGCATCTTCATGAAGAACTGGGAGGACGATGACAACAGCGAATACTGCTCATCGAACGCCGATTTTGTGGATGCGGCGGCGGTTGCCGATGTGATTGGTATCGAAATCGAACATGTCAATTTCGCATCCGACTACAAAGACCGTGTATTTGCGGAATTCTTGCGTGAATACCAGGCGGGACGCACCCCCAACCCGGACATCCTTTGCAACGCGGAAATAAAGTTCAAGTCGTTTCTGGACCATGCGGTTGCATTGGGGGCAGAGAAGATCGCAACCGGTCACTATGCGAGGGTTCGCGAGAACCCTGTGACTGGTCGATCTGAATTACTTAAAGGACTGGACCCTTCGAAGGATCAGAGCTATTTTTTGCACCGCCTGAACCAGACACAATTGTCCAAAACGCTGTTTCCTGTGGGCGAGTTGCACAAGACGGAGGTGCGCCGTATTGCCGAGGAAATGAAACTCCCCAACGCGAAGAAGAAAGACTCCACCGGCATCTGCTTCATTGGCGAGCGGCCGTTTCGGGACTTTCTCAATCGTTACATTGCCAAAGAGCCAGGCCCGATCAAAGATGCCAAAGGACGCACCATTGGCCAGCACGTGGGGTTGTCTTTCTATACGCTGGGGCAGCGCCAGGGCCTGGGCATTGGCGGGCTCAAGGCGAAAGGTGCTCAAAAAGGTGGTGGGGAGCACGCGCCCTGGTTCGTCGCGCGCAAGGACATGCAGGCCAATACCTTGTGGGTGGTACAGCGCCACGACCACCCCTGGTTGCTGTCGATCGCATTGGGCGCCCAGGATGCAAGCTGGCTTTCGGGCGAGCCTCCCAAAGAGATTGAGATGGCGGCCAAGACCCGCTACCGGCAGGCGGATTCGCCGTGCTCCCTTGAAGTCGCATCGGCTTCCAAGTTCAGTCTGCGTTTTCCGCAGCCGCAGTGGGCGGTGACCCCCGGCCAGTCCGCTGTGCTCTACGACGGCGAGGTGTGCCTCGGCGGCGGTGTTATCGCGTCAGCCCATGCGGGCGAGTAAAGTTTCCATGTCCTTGAGCATGTGCTCCAGGCCCGCCTGCTGCGCCTCGTCAGGTTTCATGCGGGCTTGCAACTCCTGCTCCATAAAACACACCGTCATGCGCAGGTAGGTGCTGTCGAGCGCCTTGCGAACGGCAGAAAACTGCTGCCCGATCTTGAGGCAACTCTCGCCTTCTTCCACCATGCGCTGAATGCCGCGAATCTGGCCCTCGGCTCGGCGCAAACGGTTCAGGACATCGTTACGGGCTTCGGATTTGCTGAGATTGGACACCGGACAACTTTCGGCAATGGGAGCAGTAGAGCCCCCATTTTCGCTGCTTAATTCCGAATTTTCCAGAACCGCTGGCATGGACTATGTTGGGCCGCTCAGCGGCTGCACGCCAGATTGGATTCGGGAACACCCAGCTTTTTGAGGATCCATCCCATAGGGCATACATTGGTAAACCCGAACTGGAATAAATTGGCTCCGACAAATGCGGTAAATGCGAGCCACCATTGCGATACGAAGATCGGGCTGCCCTGCACGCCGAGCGAGAGAGACAGCAGGATAAACAGCCCTGCAATGATGTGGATATAACGGTCAACGGTCATCTTTTTCTCCTTGAAAAAACTGGCTAGTGGGTGTCATTTCTTGTGATCGACCAGGCGCACGATGCCCAGTGACTTCATCACATACTTCTCGTAAATCGGCTCGGAGTTGCCCTTCTTGATTTTGCGAATGAAATACTTTTCAAAGGCAATTTTGGCCAGGTGCACCCATTTACCCTTCTTGAACCAATTCACGTTGCGCGGAGGAATTTGT
Source organism: Rhodoferax sp. (assembly GCA_020048895.1). GTDB lineage: Bacteria > Pseudomonadota > Gammaproteobacteria > Burkholderiales > Burkholderiaceae_C > Allorhodoferax. The sequence continues at coordinate 3,261 of JAIFLV010000115.1, forward strand.
GGCAGGGCTACAAACGCAGCTCCGGTATCGCCCATGTCGGCCAGGCAGATGGCGTTCCAGGTGCCCTTGTGCACGGCCGGCTTGCCTTCAAGTTCGTCGCGAATATTGTGGGCGATGGCACCCACCATGCTTTCGATCATGTATCCGGTTTTCGGTGTCCCAGTCGCAACTGGCGTTGCCTCTACCGGAGGGATCGCTACACACACGCCAGCCGAAAAAATGTTGCGGTGTGTCTTGCTTCGCTGGAACTCATCAATCAGCACAAAGCCGCGTGGGTTGCACAAGTTGGGCACAGCAGCGACTGCATCGACGCCCTTGAAGGCGGGCAACATCATGGAGAGTATGAAGGCGACTTCGTGCTCCTTATAGTCTTTACCCAAATCGTCGAGTTGGGTCACAAACAGTTTCCCTTCTTCGACGCGTGTGGTCTTGGCGTTGGTGATCCACTTCATGTCGCGATTGCGCATTTCGGACTCGAGCATGGACTTGCTGTCGCCTACGCCACCCAAACCCAGGTGACCGATGTAGGGCTCACTCGTGACGAACGTGATGGGCACCTTGTGGCGCAATTTGCGTTTGCGCAGATCGGTATCGAGAATGAATGCGAATTCGTAGGCAGGGCCAAAACAGCTCGCACCTGGCATCGCCCCAATGACCAGTGGCCCCGGGTTTTCCAGGAACTTTTCATAGTCCTTGAAAAACTCCTGCGCGTGGTCCACGCTGCAGATAGAGTGGGTAAACCCACCGCCACCGCCTGAAGTGGGACCAGCACCGGGAACTTCGCTAAATGACAGCTTGGGACCGGTTGTGATGACCAGATAATCATAGTCCAGCACTTCGCCGTCGTTGAGGGTGAGTTTGCTTGCCGTAGCGTCGATGGCAGTGACCGCCTTGGGAATAAATGCGATCCCCTTGCGCTGCAAATAGGGCGCTATCGGCAGGGTGATTTCCTCGCGCTGGCGCCACCCCACGGCAAGCCAGGGGTTGCTGGGTACGAACTGAAAATAGTCAACGGAATTGACGACGGTGACTTTGTGCTCCTTGGGCAAGAGCTCACGTATTTCATAGGCGGCGGGCAAGCCGCCAATCCCCGCTCCGACGATCACGATATGGGCCATGTTTTTGTCTCCTGTTATGGTTGGTTGAAGGCTTGCTGCCTAATACGACAAGGTGCTCGCGTCTGCGCGCGATTCCATGCGCCGCCGGTACAGCGCGTAATACAGCACCGGGATGACCACCAGCGTGAGCAGGGTGGACACCAAAATACCAAAGATCAGTGATACGGCCAGGCCATTGAAGATGGGGTCGTCAAGGATAAAAAATGCGCCAATCATGGCGGCCAGGCCGGTCAGCGCGATCGGCTGCGCCCGCACGGCTGCTGAGCTGACCACTGCCTCCTTGAATGCCATGCCTTGCGCCACCTGCAGCTCAATGAAATCCACCAGCAAAATCGAATTGCGCACAATGATGCCGGCCAGCGCAATCATGCCGATCATGCTGGTGGCGGTGAACTGCGCACCCAGCATGGCGTGACCGGGCATGACGCCAATGATGGTCAGCGGAATGGGTGCCATGATGACCAGTGGCGTGAGATAGCTCTTGAACTGGGCCACCACCAGCAGGTAAATCAGGATCAACCCAACGCCATAGGCGGCTCCCATGTCGCGGAACGTGTCGTAGGTGATCTGCCATTCGCCATCCCACTTCAACGCATATTGGCGATAGGGGTCCGTGGGCTGGTGGATCCAGTACTCGCCGATGGCGTCAGGCTGGCTCCTGGCCAGTTCGGCGAGCTGAGTGCGGATTGCGAACAGACCATAGAGCGGCGAATCAAGTTTGCCGGCCATGTCGCCCATGACATAGCTCACGCCCTTAAGGTCTTTGGTGAACAGCGGCTTGTCGATGATGCCGCGCTCCACCTGCACCAGTCCCGACAAAGGCACCAGCTGGCCGTTGGCCGCGCGCAAAGGCAAGGCCAGAATCTGCTCCAGTCCGACCTGGCTTTCGCGTGGCAACTGAATGCGTACGGGCACGGGGTATTTGGATTGGCCATCGTGTAAGTACGCCGCATCGGTACCGGACAGTGCAGCTGACACGGTTTGCGCAATGGCTGCAACGGGAATGCCCAACGATTCTGCCCGCTGGCGCTTGACCCGCAGGAACGCACGCGGTGCATCCTCGCGCAAGCTGGTGTCGGTACCGACAATGTCAGCCGTTGCGCCGAACGCCTTGGCGACTTGCTTGGCCAGTTCCTGGCGACCCTTTTCATCAGGGCCGTAGATTTCGGCCACCAAAGGCGACATCACGGGCGGGCCTGGGGGTACTTCCACCACCTTGATGCGGGCGTGGTGTTTGCGCCCGATGTCTTCCAGTGCAGGTCGCAGGCGCTGGGCGATCACGTGGCTTTTCTCGCTGCGATGTTGCTTGTCCACCAGGTTGACCTGCAGGTCGCCCTGCTCGGCCTCCGCACGCAGGTAATACTGGCGCACCAGACCATTGAAAGTGATGGGAGAAGCGGTGCCCGCGTAGGCCTGCAGATCGCGCACTTCAGGCTGCTCGGCCAGGTAAACCCCTAAGGCATGCAGAGTGGCCGCGGTGTCTTCCAGCGGTGTTCCGGCTGGCATATCCACAATCACCTGAAACTCGCTCTTGTTGTCAAACGGCAGCATCTTCAGCACCACCCACTGCACCATGGTCAGTCCGACCGACAGCATCAGTGCCACCAGGATGCCTGCCAGCAACAACCAGCGCTTGCGTGCGCTGTTGAGGAAAGGCAGCAACACCTGTCTGAAGACACGCTGCAGACGCCCCTCGGGCAGGGGTTCGACAGTGTCGTAGTCACACGGCTCTTCTGCCGTGGGCTTGTGGTGAATGACATGCGGCTTCATGAGCTTGAGCGCCAGCCATGGTGTCACCGTGAACGCGATGGCCAGGGAGATCGCCATGCCCAGACTTGAGTTGATCGGGATCGGGCTCATGTAGGGGCCCATCAGGCCCGATACAAACGCCATCGGCAGCAACGCAGCAATGACGGTGAGCGTGGCCAGAATGGTGGGGCCGCCCACTTCATCCACCGCCAGGGGAATGATGTCCTTGAGCGCCGCATGCGGGGTGAGCTGCTGGTGCCGGTGGATGTTCTCCACCACCACAATTGCATCGTCCACCAGAATGCCAATCGAGAAGATAAGTGCGAAGAGCGACACCCGATTCAAGGTAAAGCCCCAGGCCCAGGACGCAAACAGGGTGGCGGTCAGTGTCAGGATGACCGCTGCGCCGACAATGACCGCTTCGCGTTTACCTAAGGCGAACCCCACCAGCAAAATGACCGAGCCGGTCGCAAACGCCAGCTTTTGAATCAGCTTATTGGCTTTTTCGGCGGCGGTTTCACCATAGTCACGGGTCACCGAAACTTCGGTGTTGGCAGGGATGACGGTATTGCGCAGGGACTCCAGGCGTGCACCTACGGCGCGCGACACATCTACTGCATTCTCGCCAGGCTTCTTGGTAACACTGATCGTCACCGCTGGGTAAGCGTTGCCTGCCACGGGATTGGCGGTCTTGGCGGTCGAGTCGGCGGCAAATGCCGCACCGGGCGTAAACCACACATAGCGTTGCGTTTGCTGGGTGCCGTCTTCGATGCGAGCCACATCGCGCAAGAACACGGGTTTGCCCTGGCTCACTCCAACCACCAGATCGCCAACATCTTGCGCTGAGCGCAGGAACTCGCCGGCATCCACACTCAGCATCTGCGTACCGGCACCCGCTTGCGGGGACTCCAGAACACCACCAGCAGGCATACCGAAGTTGGCAGCTGCAACAATTCTCTTGAGCGACAGCAAGTCGATGCCACGTTCGCGCATGCGGTTCGGCTCCACGTGGATCCGAATGGCACGCCCGGGACCACCAAGCGTTTGAACTTCGCGCACGCCTGGTACCGCCTTGAACTCCACTTCTACCGAGTGGGCAACGGCTTCCAGTTCGGCAGGAGACTGTCCCTCTTTGCTCCACAGCGTGACGGCCACGACCGGCACGTCGTCAATGCCCTTGGGTTTGACGATGGGGGCCAATGTTCCCAAGTCACGGGGCAGCCAGTCCTGGTTGGCGTTGAGCACATCGTACAAACGTACCAATGCTTCCGTTCGGGGCACGCCCACCTTGAATTGCACGGTCATGACGGCCAGGCCGGGACGCGCCACCGAGTAAGTGTGTTCGATGCCGGCAATCTGCCCGAGCACCTGCTCAGCCGGTCGTGCCACCATGTTCTGTACGTCCGCGCTGCTGGCCCCGGGGAAGGGAATCAGCACGTTGGCCATGGTCACATTGATCTGAGGCTCTTCCTCGCGTGGAGTGACCAGCACGGCAAAGAACCCTAAAAGCAGCGCCACCAGTGCCAGCAAGGGCGTGAGGGCATTGGCCTGAAAAGCCGCAGCGATGCGGCCCGATATACCCATTTTTTCTGTGTCAGCCATGGTGTTCACTTGGCGCTGGTGGCGGGCTTGGCGTTGGCAAAGCCGGCCCGGATCGCGTCCAGGGCAATGGTCTCGCCTGCGGTAAGGCCCGCCTGTACCTCAACACCGTCAGAACTGGACGTGGCGCCCACCCGGACTGCACGCAAGGAGAACCCCTGTGGCGACACCACATACACCGCGGTCAGTTCGCCGCGGCGGACAATCGCTGACAAGGGTACCAGCAGCTTGTTTTGCTCCTGCGCCACCGTCTGCAAAAATCGAACCCGTACCTGTTGCCCGGGTACCAGGACCGAACTGTCGTTGGCGGGGAGGTCGAGGCGCCATTCTGTGGTTTGCGATACCGGATCGGACGATGGCACCGCACTGCGGGCGGTCGGGGTCATGCGTTGCGTCGCTCCGGCACCGTCCTCGAATTGCACGGTGGTTTGGGACGCGGCGCGCACGGCCTGGGCGCGCGATGCGGGCACTTGTACAACGGCACGCAGCGGTTGCGGCGCATACACCGTCAACAATGGTTTGCCCGGCACCGCCAGTTCGCCCGCCTCCGCATGGGTCTGAGCAACCCAGCCGTCGAAAGGTGCAGTGACTCGGGTAAAGCCTTGCGACAAACTGGATTGGCGTGCCGCAGCGCTGGCTTGATCGCGCATGGCGAGTGCCCCTTTGTGCTGGGTGTCGGCAGAGTCCAGTGCAGCTTTGCTGACAAAGCCTTTGCCTTGCAAGTCGCGCGTGCGCTCCAGTGCGGCCTGGGCATTGCGCAACTCGGCTTCGGCCTGGTTGATTTGCGCCTGGCTGCGCTGCACGCCTGCTGCTGCTTCACGGTCATCGATCGTGGCCAACAACTGGCCCGCCTTGACCTTGTCACCGGCCTTGACGGCCATGGTGACGATGCGGCCGGAAGCCTGCGCCGCAATGGTGCTTTGCTTGACGGCCTGGATCACTCCATCCAGGTCGTACGAGGCCGCGATGGCTTTTGCCTGTACAACCGCGGTGGGAACGGGGGTTGTCTGCGCAAAGGCGGGAATGCTCATAGTGGCACTGGCCAACAATGACAGTGCAAGAGGGCGCGCCGCCAATTGGCGAAGACGTTTACCAAACAGGGAAGTGGTCATTTTGAAAGAGTCTCCTGGATACCCCACGTAGTATACACGGATACTGTACGGGGTATCAAGAGGTCTCGCAAAAATCGGGGGCTAGTTAGCCCCCGTCGTTGCTAAATGGACTAGCCTGACAGGGCTACATAGACGTTCTGGACGTCGTCATTGCCGTCAATGGCCGCCAGAAACGCCTCTACTTCTTCCAGCGCTTCTGCATTCAGGCTCGCGGGGTCGACCGGATTTTTCGGCTTGTAGCCGAGTTTGGCCGACAGCACTGTAAAGCCATGCGTTGGCAACGCGCGGCCGACCAGGTCGAGATCGGCCGGGTCGGTCAGAAACACGGTGGGATCTTCGCCTTCACCGATTTCCACATCCTGGGCGCCAGCTTCGATGGCGGCCGTCTCGGCGTCAGCTGCCGGTGCTGCCGGTTCTGCTTCGATCATCCCGACATGGTCAAAGTCCCACGCGACAGAGCCTGAGGTGCCCAACTGCCCTTTGCGAAACAAAACGCGCATCTGTGGTGCCGTGCGATTGACGTTGTCGGTCAGGCACTCGACCATGACGGCCACCTGGTGTGGGGCGAAACCTTCGTAAATGACACGTTCAAACTGCACCGACTCACCGGTCAGCCCGGCGCCCTTCTTGATGGCGCGGTCCAGCGTGTCCTTGGGCATGGACACTTTGCGTGCCTGCTCCAGCATCAGCCGCAGCCGGGAGTTGGTGGCGGGATCGGCACCGCTGCGCGCCGCCACCATGATGTCTTTGGCCAGCCGTCCAAACAGTTTGCCTTTGGCATTGGCCGCCAGTTCCTTACCTTTTGCTTTCCACTGAGCGCCCATGGTTGATTTCCTTGCGTTGGATTGGGGCTAGGTTATACACCGTGCCTGAAGGCGATCCGTCGAAAGCAGGAAAAATGCTATTGAAATGGGAGCTGCTTGCGCAAGCCAGACGCGCGCTAGAGCCCAGTTTCTTATATGAAAATCTGATTGCGCAGGGCCTGCAGATTGAGCACCCGCAAGCCCCCATATTCAATACGAATTGCCCCTTGCGCTGCCAGATGTGCCAGCGCCTGGTTCACCCGCTGGCGCGACAGCCCGACCAGGTAGGCCAGCTCCTGCTGGGTGATCTGTAGCAGTTCGCCCACGCCCGGGTAGAGCACCGGGTTGAACAGGGCTGCGAGGCTGCGCGCTACGCGGATATCCGGGTTGGTCAACCGGTCAATTTCCCGCGCCGCAATAAATTGGCCCAGACGTTCGTTAAGCTGGTTCATCACGAAACGGTTGAAACCGATCGAATGGTCCAGCAGCCAGTGGAATGTATCCACATGCAGGCCAGCGACGCGGCTTTTGCGCAACGCCTGAATGTTGTAGCGATACGTTTCGCGCTTCAAGGCCGTGCCTTCCCCAAACCAGCCGCCGGGCGGCACGCCAGTAAACGTCATGGTCTGGCCCTGGGCATTGTCGGTACTCATCTTCAGCAGCCCATCGACCACTCCAAACCAATACGTTACCGGCCTGCCAATGCGGCATACGTAGTCACCTGGGCTGGCATCGGCAATGCGCAGATCATCCTGTGCCCGTTCGCGCTCCCGCACCTCGAGCAGGTGAATCCAGGGGATGGCGTCGAGCTCTTGGTCGGTGAGCGGTCGGCGGCGTTGGTGAAGGGAAGACTCGTTGTTGACTGTTGCCATTTCGGTGTAAGTTTGCAATAAGTGAAGGGAAAACACCTACCCATAAACGTTTGAATTGTCGTCCAAACGACAACATAGCGTCAAACTTGAGCACAATAATTGCGCCCTGTTGAGACTCTGGCGCTGCGCGAGGGTCTCAGTATCCGCAGACAGCGCAAGCCACAAGGACAGAGTGAATGCAGACAACTTTTCCGCGACTACTTCTGAAGCACGCCAGCGAGCGGCCCACCGCGCCTGCCATGCGGGAAAAGGAATATGGCATCTGGCAGTCGCTGTCGTGGGCGGATCTGGCCTCTATGGTCCAGCAACTGGCCGGCGGTTTGCATCAGGCCGGATTGCGGCGCGGCGAGCACATGATTGTGGTCGGAGCGAACCGGCCAAGGCTCTACGCCACCATGCTGGCGGTGCAGTCGCTAGGGGCTATTCCGGTGCCGCTGTATCAGGATGCGGCCGCGCTGGAGTGCGTTTTCCCCATCAATAACGCAGAAGTGCGTTTCGCCTTTGCAGAAGACCAGGAGCAGGTCGACAAGTTGCTTGAAATTCGCGACCAGTGTCCACAGCTTGAACGCATCTATTTCGACGATCCGCGGGGCTTACGCAAGTACGACGAGCCGTGCCTGGCGTCCCTGGACGAATTGCAAGCGGCCGGCAAAGCGTTCGTCGGCATCCACCCCGACTTCTTTGCCACAGAGGTTGAAAAAGCTGGCCCCGGTGACGTGGGCGCCATGTTCTTCACGTCCGGCACCACAGGCAACCCCAAAGGCGTGGTGCACACCCACAACTCGCTGCTCAATCGGGCCCGCGTGGGTGCGGAATTTGACAAGCTGACGGGGTCGGATGAAGTGCTGGCCTACTTGCCACCGGCCTGGATCGGACAAAACATTTTCAGCTATGCCCAGTGGCTGGCGTGCGGCTATGTGGTCAACTGCCCGGAGTCCGCTGCCACGGTGACCATCGACCTGAAAGAAATCGGCCCGACCTACTACTTTGCGCCTCCCCGGGTGTTTGAAGGCTTGCTCACCAGCGTAATGATCCGCATGGAAGACGCGGGCACCATCAAGCGCAACATGTTTCATTACTTCATGAGCGTGGCCAAGCGGGTGGGTCCCACCCTGATGGATGGTAAATCCATCACCTTCACCGATCGCCTGCTGTATGCATTGGGCAGTCTGCTGGTCTATGGACCGCTGCGCAACACGCTGGGCATGAGCCGGGTGCGCGTGGCCTATACCGCGGGTGAAGCCATCGGCCCCGATCTGTTTAGCTTTTTTCGCTCCATTGGCATCAATCTCAAGCAACTCTACGGTTCCACTGAAACGGCCGTGTTCGTTTGCCTGCAGCCCGACCACGAAGCGCGCGCGGACACCGTGGGCGTCCCCTGTGAGGGGGTGGAAATCAAGGTGGCAGATAACGGCGAGATTCTGGTGAAGTCGCCTGGGCTGCTCAAGGAGTACTACAAGAATCCGGCTGCCACCGCCGAGGTGTTGACCGAAGGTGGCTGGTACCACACCAGTGACGCGGGATTCATCGATGCCAATGGCCACCTCAAGATCATCGACCGCGTCAAGGACGTGGGCCGCATCAAGGGCGGTGCCAACGATGGCGCGATGTTTGCCCCGAAGTACGTGGAGAACAAGCTCAAGTTTTTCCAGCACATCAAGGAAGTCGTGGCCTACGGTGACGGGCGCGACCAGGTCTGCGTGTTCATCAATATTGACTTCGACGCCGTAGGCAACTGGGCCGAGCGGCGCAACCTGCCATACGCTGGTTACACCGACTTGGCGCAAAAGCCCGAGGTCTACCAGCTGATCAAGGAGTGTGTGGAGAAGGTCAATGCCGACCTCAGCGTGGATACCTTGCTGGCTGGCAGCCAGGTCAGCCGGTTCCTGGTGTTGCACAAGGAGCTTGACGCCGATGATGGCGAGTTGACACGCACCAACAAGGTACGCCGTGGCTTTATCGCCGAGCGCTACAACGTGCTGGTTGATGCGCTGTACGGCGGCAAAAAAGAGCAATACATTGAAACCCAGGTCAAGTTTGAGGATGGACGCACCGGCAAGGTCAGTGCCACCCTGAAGATCGAAGACGCCAAGACCTTTGCCCCTGTGAAAGCAGCAGCATGAATACAACGCAAGTTCAAGAGCAAGTAAGCGGCAAAAAGATTGGCGACGTCATTCTCGACGTCAAGAACATCAGTCTGAGTTTTGGCGGTGTAAAGGCGCTTACCGATATTTCTTTCAACGTGCGCGAGCATGAAGTGCGCGCGATCATTGGCCCCAATGGTGCTGGCAAGAGCTCCATGCTCAACTGCATCAACGGCGTCTATACGCCCCAGCAGGGCTCCATCACCTTTCGGGGTCAGGAGTTCAAGCACATGGACAGCCACCAGGTGGCGGTCATGGGAATCGGACGCACTTTCCAGAACCTGGCGCTGTTCAAGGGCATGAGTGTGCTGGACAACATCATGTCCGGGCGCAACCTCAAGATCAAAAGCAACCTGTTCATGCAGGCACTGCGCATTGGACCTGCCGAGCGCGAAGAAATCATGCACCGCGAAGCGGTGGAACGCATCATTGACTTTCTGGAAATCCAGGCCTTCCGCAAGACACCTGTCGGTCAACTGCCCTATGGTTTGCAGAAACGGGTGGACCTCGGTCGCGCCCTGGCCATGGAGCCGCAAGTGCTGTTGCTCGACGAACCGATGGCCGGCATGAACGTCGAAGAGAAGCAGGACATGTGCCGCTTTGTGCTGGATGTAAACGACGAGTTTGGAACCACCGTAGTGCTCATTGAGCACGATATGGGCGTGGTGATGGATATCTCGGACCGGGTGGTGGTGCTGGACTACGGCAAGAAGATTGGCGACGGCACGCCCGAAGAAGTGCGTAACAACGAAGAAGTGATCAGTGCCTACCTCGGCACCTCCCACTGACAGAGTACAGACTATGCAAAAACAGCAACAAGTACATACCGCGCTGCGGGAAAGTCTTTCAGGGATGCCGTGGAACCGGCTTTGCCGGGCCACTGGCATCGCCCCCTTGAGGGGGTATGCGGCTACACGGAGTGAGCAAGCAACGGGGGGGGGGCAATAGCATGGCATTCTTTTTAGAGACACTTTTGGGCGGCCTGATGGCGGGCATGCTCTATTCGCTGGTAGCACTGGGCTTTGTGCTGATTTATAAAGCCTCCGGCGTCTTCAACTTCTCGCAGGGCGCCATGGTGCTGGTAGCCGCCCTGGCAATGGCACGCCTGTCTGAATGGATTCCTGGGTGGACAGGAATTAGCAGCCCCTTGATCGCCAATGTGTTGGCGTTTATCGGCGCTGGAGTGATGATGTTTGGTGTGGCCTGGCTCATTGAGCGCCTGGTCCTGCGCCACCTCGTCAACCAGGAGGGGACGACCCTGTTGATGGCCACTCTGGGAATCAGCTACTTCCTTGACGGTATGGGGCAGACCATCTTCGGCAGTGACATCTACAAGATCGATGTGGGCATGCCCAAGGAACCCATCATCGCTTTCGAGCAGATGTTTGAAGGCGGGATTCTTATCAACAAGGAAGATCTGTACGCCGCGCTGATTGCTGCGGTACTGGTGGCCGCCCTGACACTGTTCTTCCAGAAAACAGCCACGGGTCGGGCACTGCGCGCTGTCGCGGACGACCACCAGGCGGCGCAAAGTATTGGTATTCCGCTCAATCGCATCTGGGTCATCGTCTGGTGCGTGGCAGGCGTGGTTGCGCTGGTGGCCGGAATGATCTGGGGCAGCAAACTGGGCGTGCAGTTTTCTTTAACAACCGTGGCCTTGCGTGCCTTGCCCGTGGTGATATTGGGCGGGTTGACATCGGTGCCTGGCGCAATCGTCGGCGGACTGATCATTGGCGTCGGCGAGAAACTGTCCGAAGTGTTCCTCGGCCCCTATGTTGGTGGTGGCATCGAAATCTGGTTTGCCTATGTGCTGGCGCTGGTGTTCTTGTTGTTCCGCCCTCAGGGGTTGTTCGGCGAAAAAATCATCGATCGTGTATGAAATACACGATCAACCCGCTAGCGGGTTCTTCGCTGCATGCAGCGAAGGATTATTTTTCAGCGCAGACTAACTTTGCGAAGCAAAGTTAAGCGTAGCGGGTTGTAGCTAAAAGATTATTGAGACTTCATATGTTCTATAGAGAAAACGGTCAATACAAGACTACTTACCGGGCAGACCAGCAGATCTTTCCCATCGCGCAGGACCGCTGGGCCGTTCTGCTGCTGATCGCTGCAGCATTTATCGTTGTTCCCCTGCTGGGCAGCGACTATATGTTCCGAGCCATCTTCATTCCTTTTCTGATCATGGCGCTGGCTGCCTTGGGCGTGAATATTCTGGTGGGTTACTGCGGACAGATATCCCTGGGATCAGGCGCATTCATGGCGGTAGGTGCTTACGCTGCATTCAATTTCTTTGTGCGTGTGCCCGGAATTCCCCTGATATTTGCTCTCGTTCTGGGCGGTTTATGTTCTGCTGCGTTTGGGATCCTGTTCGGTCTGCCCAGTCTTCGCGTCAAGGGCCTCTATCTGGCGGTTGCCACGCTGGCTGCACAGTTCTTTAGCGACTGGATGTTCCTGCGCATCAAGTGGTTTACCAACGATGCGCCCTCGGGCTCGGTGTCTGTGAGTGGACTGCAGGTGCTGGGCATGCCCATTGAGAGTCCCATTGCCAAGTACCTGTTCTGTCTGACTATTCTGGTGGTACTGGCGCTCGCCGCCAAGAATCTGGTGCGTGGTGCGATTGGCCGCGAGTGGATGGCCATTCGGGACATGGACGTGGCTGCGGCGGTGATCGGCATCAGGCCCATGTACGCCAAGCTCAGTGCTTTTGCCGTGAGTTCCTTTATCGTGGGCGTGGCCGGAGCGCTATGGGGCTTTGTCTACCTCGGATCGTGGGAACCTGCCGCGTTTTCGGTGGATATGTCTTTTCGCTTGCTGTTCATGGTCATCATCGGCGGCATGGGTTCCATCATGGGCAGTTTTTTTGGTGCCGGATTCATTGTGATCCTGCCTATTTTTCTGAACCAATTTTTGCCTTTGCTGGGATCGCTGGTGGGCGTGGAGATATCTACGGCAGGAATATCACACGCTGAATTGATTATTTTTGGAACACTTATTGTCTGGTTCCTGATCGCTGAGCCGCATGGCCTTGCCAAGCTATGGTCCCTGTCCAAGCAGAAGCTGCGGCTATGGCCTTTCCCGCACTAAGTTTGTTTTTTGCTGCGTTGTTTGTTCGTTAACCACAGGCATACCAATGCCGAACTTTAGGAGACTTTCGTGAAACTTCGAAATATCGTTCTTGCCAGTGCACTGGCTGCTGTTGGGGCCAGCGCATTTGCGCAAGCCAAAGAACAGTTCTTTCCCGTCCTTTCCTACCGTACGGGAGCCTATGCACCCAATGGTGTGCCGTGGGCCAACGGCTTTGTGGACTACCTCAAGCTCACCAACGCGCGCGGTGGTGTCAATGGCATGAAGATCAGCTTCGAAGAGTGCGAAACTGGTTACGACACCGCGCGTAGCGTGGAGTGTTACGAGCGTCTCAAAGGCAAGAATGGCGGGGCCACGATGTTCCAGTCACTGTCTACGGGAGCAACGTTTGCGCTGACTGAGAAGGCACCTGGCGACAAGATTTCCATCATCACAGCGGGCTATGGACGCAGCGAGAGCCAGGATGGAACCGTGTTCAAATGGAATTTCCCGTTGGCTGGCACCTATTGGCTGGCAGCCGATGTGTTGGTGCAGGCGATTGGCAAAAAGGAAGGCGGTCTGGACAAACTCAAGGGCAAGAAGGTGACCTTGGTCTACCACGATTCACCGTTCGGCAAGGAGCCTATTCCGCTGCTGCAGGAGCGCGCTGCCATGCATGGTTTTAACCTGGCACTGCTGCCGGTCACCGCACCCGGCGTGGATCAAAAGGCAACCTGGCTGCAGGTGCGTCAATCCAAGCCCGACTATGTGCTGCTGTGGGGCTGGGGTGTCATGAACTCGACGGCTCTGAAAGAAGCGCAAGCGACGGGTTACCCGCGTGAAAAGATGTACGGCGTATGGTGGTCGGGTGCTGAGCCGGACGTAAAGGACGTTGGCGATGGCGCCAAGGGCTACAACGCGGTCACTATGCAGCATGGTGCCGAGCCCAATTCGGCCGTGGTCAAGGAAATCATGGAAAAAGTCCACAGTAAAGGCCAGGGAACTGGGCCCAAGGAAGAAGTGGGTCAGGTGCTTTACATGCGTGGCGTGATGAGTTCCATGCTGGCGGTGGAAGGCGTGCGCCGTGCGCAGGAGCGTTATGGAAAAGGCAAGTGGATGAGTGGTGAGCAGGCCCGTTGGGGCTACGAGAACCTGGCACTGGACCAGAAGAAACTCGACGCCCTGGGCTTTGCCGGCGTGATGCGCCCCATCAGCACCTCGTGTGTGGACCACATGGGCTCGAACTGGGCACGCATTCACACGTGGGATGGCAAGAAGTGGGAATTTACTTCCGACTGGCTGCAGGCGGATGAGCAGGTGCTCAAGCCATTGGTCAAGACGACTGCAGCCAAGTACGCCGCGGACAAGAAGCTGACGCCGCGGACTCCTGCGGATTGCCAATCCTGATTCTTTTTTACTCATAACTTTTAACTAACCACTCATAACTCACCACTCCCCCCAACCCCCTCGCCTCGCCAGGCGAGGGGGAGCTTTAACAGCCGATTTGGTTGTTGGCATTAAGTGAAGCCCTTACGGAACCAGCATCTTGGAATAGCGATGTACCAAAGTGGTTTGAGCCGTAGAAGCGCGACTTGTAACGCGCGGTCAAATGTGGCTGTTGAGCTCCCCCTCGCCCAGCGGGGCGAGGGGGTTGGGGGGAGTGGGGAGTTAGAAGCGAGTGGGGAGTAAAAATAATCTAAAAGTAGAAAAGTTTGAAGTGAAAAGAGCCTTCAGCGCCCGTACACACTGCGTAAGCAGCTACCAATTCGATAGCAACTAGTTAACACCCGGAACAAGACATGGAACCCAAAAATATTGTTCTCAACGTCAATGGCATCGAGGTCATTTACAACCACGTCATCCTGGTGCTCAAGGGCGTGTCGCTGCAGGTACCCGAAGGCGGCATCGTGGCTATTCTGGGGGGCAACGGGGCGGGCAAGACCACTACGCTGCGCGCAGTTTCCAATTTGCTGGCCGGTGAGCGTGGCGAGGTCACCAAGGGTTCCATTGAGTTGCGGGGTGAGCGCATTGAGAACCTGTCACCAGCCGATCTCGTGCAGCGTGGCGTGGTGCAAGTCATGGAGGGCAGGCACTGCTTTGCCCACCTGACCATCGAGGAGAACCTGCTCACCGGGGGTTACACCCGCAAGAGCAAGGCGGAGGTCGCCGCGAATCTGGAGAAGGTCTACAACTACTTTCCGCGTCTCAAGACACGGCGTACCAGTCAGGCCGCCTATACCTCTGGCGGTGAGCAGCAGATGTGTGCGATTGGGCGTGCGCTCATGGCCAACCCCAGTATGGTGTTGCTCGACGAGCCGTCCATGGGACTGGCGCCTCAAATCGTGGAAGAAGTGTTTGAGATAGTGAAGGATCTCAATGCCAAGGAAAAAGTGACCTTTCTGCTGGCCGAGCAGAACACCAATATGGCATTGAAGTACGCAGACTATGGCTACATCATGGAGTCCGGTCGTGTCGTGATGGACGGTGCGGCCGACTACCTGCGCACCAACGAAGATGTGAAGGAGTTCTACCTCGGTATGGGTGGTGGCGAGCGCAAGAGCTTCAAGGATGTCAAGAGCTACAAACGTCGCAAGCGCTGG
>JAIFLV010000179.1 GCA_020048895.1 Rhodoferax sp.
CAAATGCGGTTCCGGGCACCCACGGCGTGATGCCGGCCAGTAAGGCTCCCACCAGGCTGGCCACCGTCACACCAATCCACCAGCTGCGCCAGTTGAAGCTCTGGTCGATGGCGGATGCGGGTTGTCGCGATGGGTGATCGCTTCTGATTGCTCTTAGAACGATAGCTGCCTGCGCTCATTGGACGGGCGCTGCAGTCTGCTCAGCATGAAGCAATTCAGTCAACAACGGGCTAGGCATCCGGCAAGCAGTGCAAGCAAGACAACCCACGCGACGATGAATAAGTACATCACGTGGTTGGCCGTATCTCTGACCGAAGGCCTGTGTGAACCACGCACCTCGTCGCCAGTTTTGCCAAACAGACGAGTGCCCGGATAGGCCTGGGGTTCCAGATCCCGAAGAATCTTTAACCAATGATCAATCCAGCATGCCGAGCCCTTGGCCATGCGATCTCCCAGCCCACAAAGGGCAAGACCCAAAACGCCCGCACCGAACGCGATGAACATGGAAAAGTGGGAGTCTGGCTTCAAAGCCTCCATACATTGCTGGGCTGCACCGGAGATCAGCAATGCCTGCACCGCGAGGATGAAGCTGAAGCGCTGCCAGTAGGTGCTGTTTTCGTATTGCAGATAGCTCAACGCCTGCCCATAGCGCACCAAGGCAACATCACGTGCGTCATTCTTCTCTGGCTGATCGGTAGTCATACTGCAATCTCCGGCTAGATTTTGCGGGTTGAAATGAGCAGGTGGTAAACGTGTGGTGTTACGGCAAGGTGGCAGGCGATACAAATAGTCCAGAGCTTCCGTTCATATTGGGGTTCAGGACTAGGCGGTGCCCACAAACGGCTACTCCCTGGATCGGGTAAGTCACATCCAACGAAACCGTCTGCCAGGCATTGCCATCCTGACTCATGCGCAGTCTTCCCTCTGTATCAGAAAACCAGAACGTGTTCGTATCGAACTGCACCTTTTTGTATAAAAAGTCGGAGGTTGCTCCAAAGCTCGGTTCTAAGATGGTAGCGCTGGTATATGGTGCGTCCATGCGGACCAACCCGGTGCCTCCGAAATCCCGCGAGGCCACGATCACGCCATTTCCCACCGCCAGGCTGCGAGGAATGCCAAATTCAGACACTGGCTTCCAGGTCACGCCTTCGTCCTTGCTTATCAATACACCCATCGTGTACCCGGTGTAGACCGCGCAAGTGCCGACACAGGGCATTTGATAGTTGACTGCCAACAGAGTTCGACTCGCCACTGCGCGGATATCCCCTGTGTAAAGCGGGACGGTAGCATTTGGCACGGTTTGCCAGGTTTCGCCCTGGTCGGTCGATTTGAGCAACTTGCTTGACGCAGACGATACGCCCAAATACAACACACCACCGATCCCCGTGGGCTTGGTGACCCAACCGGTGTCAGGCGAGTTGTAGACAGTGCGCCAAGTACCCGTTTTAACATCCAGTTTTTCAACCGTCGCGCTTCCAAAGGTCACAACGCCATTGTTTGATCCTGCGCCTGCGGACATCGTCCGCACTTGTGTGCCCAGGTCATCTACGGCTGGATATGCCGCTTCTGCAGCGGACCAATGCAGACCATCCGAACTGCTCTGAGTACGATAGTGGTAGATCCACGTTGCTGTGGTCCCTGACCCTACAAGTTCAGGTAAATAGTCCTGACGGTAACACTGGCCGTTTTGTGACCACAAATCCTGCGTCTGCGTAAAGCCCAATGTGAGGGCAACAAACCAGTTCTTTCCTCCATCATGTGATTGATAGAGAACGGATTTTTGGGCAAGGTTTATCCCGTATGTAACCGTAAGAAAAACTTCGCTACCGACAGATGTGATTCCGCGAAAGACAGCACCTTCTGAGCCAGAAAATCCACCCTCGCTCAAGATCCATGTCTTGCCATTGTCGGCGCTACGAAGTATGTGCGTACTTGAAGTGCCCGCGAAAGTATCCCCACTTTGACTAATACTCAAAATGTCGTTACCAACGATGGCCTGATTGTCCCTGAAGCCTTCCCTCAAATTTGGAAGGTCCAACCACGTATTGCCGCTATCTCTGGATATCTTGCTGCAAAACAGCAAAGCCCCATCGTCTGCTTTATATGCATTGCGCAAATCACATGCTGAGCTAAAGCCGAAATCTTGCTTAATCCAGGTGTTGCCGCTGTCATTGCTTTTGTAAACATTTCGCTCAGACGGTTTCCCATTTGTATAGTCCCCCATTGCGTAAAAGCTTCCGTCTAAGTAGACCATTGAGCTAAGGTCGTTTGACCCAGTTGACTTCCAACCCGTCAATACGTCGGTCGACCAATTGCCACGTCCTTTTCGGACATGGCGGGTCATCTTGGCAGATGCACCCGAATATACGTGGTAGAGAATTACGTTAGGTCCAATCCCAATCTGCCCGAAATTGGAATTGGAATTCCCGTTACTGATCTTGGACCACGTCACGCCATTGTCCTCACTTACCAGCAGGCCCCCATTTTCCACAGCGACCAATTCTGAGACTGCAACGATGCGGCCTAAATATCCATTCTCTGGTTTCCAGATGTAGCCCGTAGTCGGCACCATCGCAGCTGCAATCGTCGGGTAGGTGCTGCTCACCGAATTGCCTTGTGCCAGGGCGCTGGCCACTGCCTGTGTGTTTGACCCCTTGGCCTTAAGGCTGGCAGTCAACGCATCAATCGCTTTGTCAATGGCATCGCCGGGCGTGGATGCGGTTGCGGCCGTAAACGGGGTGGCAATGAAGTCTGGTATTGCTGTTAGGTCGCTGACGCCATTGAGGGCCGTGCGTACGTCGGCTTGTGCGGCGGAAAGGTTGGCCGCTGTAAGCAGGGCCACGGTTGCGGAATTGGGGTAGCTGGCGAACGCATTGGCTGGCAGTGTTTTGGTCAGTTTGGCCACCACCAACTCGGTGAGCGGCGTTATGGCGGTGCTGCCACCGCCCACTGCGACGGAGCGCCACACCGTGCCATCCTGACCGGTTGCCTGAATCAGACAGGGTACTGCGCTGGCGGGAATCTGCAGTGCGTACGCACCCGTGGCCGATGACACAGCTGTGTAGGTTTGTGCATCGGCGCATTTGGCCGCGACTGCGGCATTGGCCAGAACTGCACCCTTGGCCACAACTCCCGTGATCGTGACAGTTGTTGGCGTGGGTGTCGGAGTTGGCGTAGGAGTTGTTGCGGTTGGACTACCACCTCCCCCGCCGCCACAAGCGCTAAGCCCCAATGCCAGTGCGACGATGCCGGACACCCTGTTGAAGTAATACGTGCTGCTGACCATGCTGATCCTCCTTGCTGCGGCAGTGGGTGCCGGAAACGGTGTCGCTGGAACCGGTGCAGCTCTTATGAAGGTGGCTGTTTGTGACTGAAATGTAATCGATATTTAGTTCAAAACTAAATATCGATGATGTGCAAGGTTGTACTTACGCCTAATTTCTGATGCATGTCAAAAGCATCCAAGCAGGTAGAAAACGAAGGGTTTGCCGATCGGTTACGGCAGGCACTGAAAGGGATTGGTATCCGCCCATCCGCCACCGTCCTGGCCAATGAGTTCAATCTGCGTTATTGGGGAAAGAGCATCACGATCAATACCGCCCGCAACTGGCTCCTCGGCAAATCCATCCCCATGCAGGACAAGCTGCGGGTGCTGGCCGAGTGGCTGCATGTCAGCGCCGACGAGTTGCGCTTTGGCACGCTGGCAACGCCGTTTCGGGCGCAGGAGTCTGGTGGCGAGTTACCCACGCTCTCCATGCAGGACCGCGACATGCTGGCGCGCTACCTCAGCCTGCCGGTGGAGGCGCGCAAGACGGTGTGCGACGTGGTCGCCGCGCTTGGGGTTGCGGCGAGTGTGAAGGCTCGGGGTTGAGAGGCGAGGCGCGCTTTGTGTTACCGTGACCGGTGCAAATGTGCAACCCTCCCAATGTGAAAAAAATGCAGGTGTACTTTGAAAGCCAAGGTTTACATTGAAACGTCGGTCATCAGCTACCTAACGGCGCGGCCGAATAACGATATTCGGGCAATGGCTAACCAGAATATCACTGCGGAGTGGTGGGAGACTCAACGCCACAAATACGACCTGGTTGTGTCCGAGTTTGTCCTTGCCGAGGCGGGGCTTGGAAATCCGGCGGCGGCGCAACTGCGGCTTGCAGCGATTGAGGGGCTGATGGAGTTGCGTGCTACCGACGCCATTCTTGTGTTGGGGCGCGAGCTGATCGGACGCAATGCACTGCCCACCAAGGCAGAAATTGATGCCTACCATGTGGCGATTGCTGCAGTCAACGGCATTGAGTATTTGCTGACATGGAACTGCACCCATATTGCCAACGCCCACACGCGACCTAAAATTGAAGGCACTTGCAGGGCGATGGGATATGAGCCACCCATCATCTGCACCCCTCAAGAATTAATGGAGGATTAGGCCATGTGGCAAGACCCTATCGTCTCAGAAACACGTGCTTTGCGAGAGCAATATGCCAGCCAGTTTGGTCATCAAGCGGAAGCGATTTTTCAGGACATCTTGCGTCGGCAATCTGAGGCAGGAAAGAGTCTGGTGACTTTCCCGCCGCGCAGACCCGTCGATACGTCAACCGCTGGAAGACCGCAGACGGCAGCGTCGCCGTAATTTGGACTGCGCTTGAGCTTGCCAGTTGAATCACGCAAGACGGTATGCGACGTAGTGGCCACGCTAGGGGTTGCGGCGATTGTGAAGCCACGGGGTGAAGGAGCAAGCCCGAGTACACATTTTCAAATGGGCAACTTAGAAAGCCTGATCGTCGAGCAGTTCAAAGCATTGCGCTCTGACATAGCCGGCATGCGCTCGGAAATGCATACCGAGTTCCGGGACGTCAAGGCTCGCTTGAGCCATGTTGAGCAATCCGTTGCAGGCATTCGCCGCGACAGTGCTTTATCAGCCGACGACTATGCGCGGCAACAGGTCAGCATTGATACGCTGGTCGAGAGAATCCAGCGAATAGAAAAGCGACTCGAACTGACAAGCTGACGTCTGTCGACGACCGGTTCCCTATCGACTCCGCCCCGCCTTGTAGTTCCCGCCAATCTTGCCGCCCAGCCCGCTGGCTTTGGCCAGGCGCGCCATGGCGGCTCCGGCATGGGCGTGGGTAATCGCCAGGCCCAGGGCATCGGCGGCGTCGGGGCCGGGCAGGCCGGGCAAGCTGAGGAGGCGTTGCACCATGGACTGGATCTGGGCTTTGTCGGCGCGGCCATAACCCACCACGGCCTGCTTCATTTGCAAGGCGGTGTACTCGGCCACCGGCAGATCAGTTGACACCAGGGCTGTGATGCACGCTCCACGTGCCTGTCCGAGCAGCAGCGTGGACTGGGGGTTGACGTTGACGAAGACGATCTCCACCGACGCACAGTGCGGTTCGTACCGTGCCACCACCTCGCCAATGCCATCGAACA
>JAIFLV010000030.1 GCA_020048895.1 Rhodoferax sp.
TCATCAACCTGGCCGTCGCCGTGGGCACGGGCGCAGCCGCTTTCAGCCCGCTGGTCAACACCGTGCAGGTTACTGGCGGTGGTGAGCCTGACGACAAAAAGCCCCAGCCGGGTGAGTTGACGTCTCCCAAGGTGTGTGGCGCCACGCCCGAGTTCAATGTGTGCGTTTTGTCGACTCCTGTGCAGCGGGCAGCGGGGTTAAATGGTCACGTCTGGATTGATGGGAATAACAAAAAAGTATTGGATCTCGGCGACAAGCGACTTCCGCAATGGATCGTTGAGGTCTATGACGTGACCGATCCCTTGTCTGGCGGCAAGACGTTCACCGAGCGGGTGCGCGGCGGCGGTGCCACCCGCATCACCACCACCGACGCACAAGGTTATTACGAGGTGTGTGGCCTGGAGCCCAACTCCATTTACAGCGTGATGTTTCGCGACCCGGCCAACCGTATTGCGTTCCCGGGCGTGGTGACCAATGAACAAGGTACGGTGACCGGCGCAGACTATTGGTCGCAGGTGAAGGACCGTGAGGGCTTTCAGGTGCTCGAGGTCAAGCTGCCATCAAGCACTGGAGGCTCGGGATGTGGTGGTCAGGGCATTGCGGCACCTGAGCAGTCGCTCGCCTTGGATCCCAATGGTGTGGTGTATGAAGCCACCACACGCATTCCCATTTCCGGTGCCAAGGTGACCCTCAAGCCCGAGGGAGTCTGTACCGGCTATGCCCCGCAGTTGCACATCATCAACTACGAGACCTACAGCAAGGATGCGCAGGGCAACCCGACCATGACCACCGGCGAAGATGGTTTTTACAAGTTCCTGTTGTCGGGTGATCCGACCGCGCCGCAGTCGTGCCAGTTCCGCCTGGATGTTGTGCAGCCTGTTGGCTACAAGCCGCCGCCATCGACGCTGATCGTGCCCAGCCCTGCGCTGGAAACGCCTGCCGGCCCTGGTATCTACGAGGTGCAGGCTCAAAAGCTTCCGCCCACAGGCAGCCAGAGCACGACGTACCACTTTTTGTTGCGAGCCGGGCTGGCACATATGGAGATTTTCAACAACCATATTCCGCTTGAGTCCGTGATTCCAGGCAAGTTGCTGCTGGCCAAGCAGGGCGACAAGCGACTCGCTGAAGTGGGTGATACCGTGCTGTACACCATCACCGTGCGCTTGGTCGAAGGCGACCCGGTGCTCCAGACCACAGTGCGCGACAGGTTGCCTGCCGGCTTGACGCTGGTACGCGGTACGGTGCGAGTCAACAATGTGGCTGCGCCAGACCCTGTGGGAGGCCTGGGCCCGGTGTTGGGCTTCAATCTGGGGGTGCTCAAGTCCAACGTGGAAGCGCGGATAACCTACCGCGCTCGCTTGGGCGTTGGTGCCATGCAGGGCGACGGCATTAACCGGGCTCAGGCACACGCTTGTCAGCAAGTGGCGGGCTGTCTTGATCCGACTACCTTGTTGCCCATCGCCAATAGCGTGGCCTCCAACGAAGGCCAGCACAAAGTTGAAGTCACCGGCGGCGTCTTCACCGACAACGCTTGCTTGCTGGGCAAGGTGTTTGTCGATTGCAACAACAATCATATCCAGGACCCCGAGGAGTTGGGAATTCCAGGGGTACGCCTGTACCTCGAGAACGGTATGTTCATGGTGACCGACAGCGAGGGCAAGTACAGCCGTTGCGCGATCGCGCCGCGCAGCCATGTGCTTACGGCAGACCCCGGCACCTTGCCACGCGGCTCGGTGCTCACGACCACCAGCAATCGCAATTTGGGCGATGCCAACAGTCTGTTCATTGACCTGAAAAACGGCGAGTTGCATCGCGGCGACTTTGCCGAAGGCAGTTGTACCAATCCGGTTTTGGAGCAAGTCAAGGCCCGCCGCAGCCAAGGCGAGGTGCGCTCGGTGGAGACCGAGAAACCGCCGGGTCCGGCCCTGCGCTTTCAAAGCAAGCCACTGAACTATCCGCAACAGGGAACCGACAGTGCCAACCAGCCGCTGGTGAAGCCACGCCAAGGAGCCAGCGATGTACGCTAAACAACTGACTACCATGCAACATTTTGCTGGTCTGGGGGCCCGCTACTCCACACTTGCACTGGCCATGCTGGCGTCCATGGCGAACGGGGCCTGGGCGCAGGGTGCGCAGCCGTTGTACCCCGTAGCCAAGCCCGACGCTGTCTTGCCAGGCCAAAAATCAGGCGTTCTCAAAGCACAGGTGGGAGCGGTGGACTACAGCTTGAACGCGAACGCCTCGCACTTGGTGGTGGAGGTGGCACGCAATGGGGTGCCCGCCGACGGCCAATCGGCGGTGCCTGTGACCTTGTATGTTCTGGGTGCCGATGGCAAACCGTTTGCCGGCACGATGTTTGCCACGATCGAGACAACAGGCGGGCGCATTTTGTTGCCTGGTGCTGGTACGGATGAGGCCGGCCCACGCGGCCGCGATGCCGACCGCACCACCGCCGGGGTGCAGGTGGAAGTGCGCCAGGGCGTGGCCCGTTTCACGCTACTGGCACCCAGCGCACCGCAGGACGTGCAATTGCGTGTGACGGTGGGCGCGCAAGAGGTTTCGGGCTCGGTGAACTTTGTGCCGGATTTGCGTGAGATGGTGGCTGCCGGTTTGGTGGAAGGGGTGATCAATCTCAGCGGTCGTGGCAATCTGGTTGAGCCGGTGCGTAGCGGCTCCAGCTTTGAGCGCGAAATCAGCCACTTCAGCAATGTGTTTAACGACGGCAAGAGCAGCGTTGGGGCGCGCACGGCGTTCTTCCTGAAAGGCGTGGTCAAAGGCGAATACCTGTTGACGGCCACTTATGACTCGGACAAAGAGGTGCGCTCGCGCCTGATCACCGACATCAAGCCCGATGAGTTTTACCCGGTCTACGGTGATGCCTCGCTGAAAGGCGAGGAGGGTAAGTCCGACACCGCCCTGTACGTGCGGGTGGACAAAGGCCGGAGCTATCTGATGTACGGCAACTTTGTCACCGGCGACGGCTTTAGCCAGCGCGCAGGTACGGGCGCGGTGGCCAGGTTGCAGCAGCGTAGTCTGGGAGCCTACAACCGCACCGCCAACGGCGTGCGCTGGCACGGCAAAGAAGACGGTGCCATGGGCAATGTGTTTGCCTTTCGGGATACGTTGCGCCAGGTGGTGGATGAGTTCGTCAGTCAAGGCAGCGGGCCGTATGGCTTGCGCAGCAATGGCGCCGTGCAAGACACCGAAAAGGTCGAGATGCTGGTGCGCGACCGCAATGCGCCCACGCGCATCCTGAGCGTCAAGCCCTTGGTGCGTCTGAGTGATTACAGCTTTGAACCCTTTAGCGGGCGCGTCATTCTGAACCAGTTCTTGCCCGGCTTTGATGCTGACATGAACCCGGTCAGTCTGCGCATCACTTACGAGGTCGACCAGGGCGGCGAGGCATTTTGGGTGATGGGCGCCGACGGACAGTGGCAAGTGAATGACACCTTGGAAATTGGCGGCTCGGTGGTTGAAGACCAAAACCCGCTGGCGGGCATGCGGCTGGGCAGCGCCAACCTGAGCTGGCGCATCAGCCCTGGCACGATGCTGGTGGCCGAGGTGGCGCAAACCAACACCACCGTCAACACCAGCACGGTGAACCAGTCGACCCTGCCCGGCATGGTGGGTCTGAGTGGCGATATCAGTGGCCATGCCTGGCGGGTGGAGTTGTCGCATGAATCCGAACGCACCGAAGGGCGCGTCTTTGTCGGTGAGTCCGACCCCACCTTTCAAAATCTGGCTTCGCCCTTGAGCGGCGGACGTGCGGAAGCCTTTGCCCGTGGTGCCGTCAAGGTCACAGACAGTACCAAGCTCTATGCCCAGGTGCAACACAGCGCCGATCGCAACCCCGGGATGGCTGCGCGCGATGATGCGCAGGTCGGCATTACGCTCAAGTTGACGGATCGATTGGTGCTCGATGTCGGGTTGCGCTCCTTGCGGGAGTCGGCCGGTACCGCAGTCAGCGTGCTGGCATCGCCCTTTGGCTCAACCGCCGGGTTAACAAGCAGCCTTGGTACCGGTGCTGGCGGTGGTGCAGTTGGCTTTGGAAACCAAGTGATTGACCCTGTGACGGGTCTGCCGACCCTCCCCGCGCTCGCTAACGGCACCAACCCGACCGGCATCGCCGGCAATGCGGTTGCATCGAACAGCAACACGGTTCGTGCAGGGCTGGGCTTTAAGGCCACAGAGCGGCTGAGCGTGAGTGGGGAAATGGAACATGATGTGAGCGGAGATCAGCGTCGGCGCGTCGCCGTGGGCGCTGACTACCTGATTGCCGAGCGCACCCGGCTCTATGCCCGTGCCGAAAAGCAGTCCGGCTTGACTGGCGTGGATGCAGTCACGAGCACCACCACGGACAGTAACGCGTTGATCTTCGGACTCGATACAACCTACTGGAGAGATACCCAGGTTTACAACGAGTACCGCCTGCGCGATGCCATGAGCGGGCGGGACAACCAGCTTGCTTCAGGTGTTCGCAATGGCTGGGACTTTGCACCGGGGGTGCGCCTGAACACCGCATTGGAGGTCACGCAAGTGGTATCGGGGCTGGCACCAAGTACGCAAGCGGCCTCGGTCGGGGTGGACTACACCGCTGACCCGCTGTGGAAGGGCTCAACCAAGCTGGAGCACCGCATCAGTGGTGATGTTGCAGGCACCCTGCAGAACGAGTCCTTTAGCACCACGCTGTGGCAGGTCATGGCGGCGCGCAAGATCAACCGTGACTGGACGTTCTTGGCGCGCAACTACCTGCTGCAAACCCAATACGACGCGCGCGGCGATGTCTACCAGGACCGGGTTCAGTTCGGAGTGGCCTACCGTGACACCGACCAAAACCGTGTCAATGCGCTGGCCAAGTACGAATACAAAACCGAGCGCGATGACAGTAGCTTGACCGCGGGCGCGCTCAGTAGCCAGGCGCACATCGTCTCTACGCACGCCGACTGGCACCCAGCGCGCCCTTGGTGGGTGACGGGACGGCTGGCGGGCAAATGGCAAACCGACCAGTTTGAGGGCGGGGTGAACGACTCCTTCAATGCGCAATTGCTGTCCGGGCGGCTGATTTATGACATTACCGAGAACTGGGACATCGGGCTGTTGAGTTCGCTGCAGTTGGGTCAGTATGGGTCGCGCCAATATGCAGCGGGGCTGGAGGCCGGCTATTTACTCAAGCAGAACCTGTGGTTGTCGGTCGGCTTTAACAGTGCCGGCTTCGTGGCCGACCGTGACTTGGCCGGTTACGAATACACCCAGCAGGGCGCTTACCTGCGGTTGCGCTTCAAGTTTGACCAAAACCTGTTTGCCGGCGACAACAGAACCATTAACCGCACGCTCGACCGCTGAGCTTTTGACGGAGTCATGACCCATGAAAACAACTTCCATTTCTTGTGCCATCGTGCTGTTGCTCGGTGGCTCGGCGGCGCTGGCCCAAACCACCCAGCTAACGCCCGCGCCCGAGCGCATATCGGACGCCGCCATTTCCGCAGACTATGGCGCTTATTCTCTGCTGCAGGGGCGTCTGCAGCAGCTTAACGAACGCGGTGTGCCGGTGCGCGACTACCATTTGAGCAAGGCGCAATGCTGGCTTGACGTGTCGCTGCACGAGTACAGCCGCAACGACCGCAGCGCCTTCCCGCAGGCGGCCCTGACCGAATCGGAAAAACTGATCATGGCGCTGGAGAACAAGACCACTCCACTGCCGATGGACACACGGCTGGTGAACGGCGCTGTCAAGTTGCGGCCCGATTTATGGGAGCGCAGCGCCGCACTGAAGCAACACAGCGGCTTTCAGTGCGCCTGGCGGCAAGTGGCTTGCGCGGAGGTGGAGTTGGTGCATGCTGGTAACGAGTTCAACCAGCAGCAGTGGCGCCACGCCAAACCGTACATACAAATTGCCGAAGAGCTGGTTTTTGAGGCTAATCAGCTGGC
Source organism: Rhodoferax sp. (assembly GCA_020048895.1). Lineage (GTDB taxonomy): Bacteria > Pseudomonadota > Gammaproteobacteria > Burkholderiales > Burkholderiaceae_C > Allorhodoferax. Next base: position 5,929 of record JAIFLV010000030.1, read on the forward strand.
AGAGGCCTGTGCGCCTGCGCCGGTAGCTCCTAAGATTGTAGCGGCTGCGCCGGTGGTTCCGGTTGTGCCCGTTATCGTGCCAGCGCCGCAGCCGGTCAGCTTGCAGGCGCGGGTCCTGTTCGACTTTGACAAGTTTACCCCGGAGCATATTCGTGCCGACAGTCGCGCTGAGCTGGACCAGATGGTGGCGCGCGCCAAGCGGGAGGGCATCAAAATTGAAACCGTGCGCCTCGTGGGCCATGCAGACCGGCTCAACGGCACCGGCAACAAGAACTACAACCGGCAGCTGTCGCAAAAGCGCGTCAACACCGTGCGCGACCTGTTCATTGCCCAGGGTTTGACGGTATTCTCGGTGTCGATTGATGCCAAGGGCGATGCCGAGCAGGTGGCACAGTGCCAAGCGCAGTTCAGTAGAAAAGCCGAACTGGAAGAATGCCTGCTACCCAATCGCCGGGTTGAGGTGGAGCTCAAGGGTTTGAAGTAGGCGCGCTTGCTTCGGGCCAGACCGAGTACCGGCCGGCAGATCCAGCCGCCTCGCGTAGTGTCTCACCCGCCCGGCAGCTGGAATACAGAAACGGCTTCGACCTGCGCGGCCGCCAATTGTTGCAGGCTTGCGGCGGCGGCGGCCATTTCTTCGACCAGTGCGGCATTTTGTTGTGTGACCTGGTCCATGTGCTGCAGGGCCTCGCCGACTTGAGAGACCCCGGTGCTTTGTTCCGAACTCGCTGCGCTAATCTCGCCCATGATGTCGGTGACGCGCTTGATGGCATCAACGACTTCGCTCATGGTCACACCCGCCTGATCGACCAAGGCGCTGCCCTGGTCGACGCGCTCCACGCTGGCGCCGATGAGGTTCTTGATTTCCTTGGCAGCGTCGGCAGAGCGCCCGGCAAGGCTGCGTACCTCGCTGGCCACCACCGCAAATCCGCGCCCCTGCTCTCCGGCGCGGGCTGCTTCAACAGCGGCGTTCAGCGCAAGGATGTTGGTCTGGAATGCGATGCCGTCAATGACGCCAATGATGTCGGCAATCTTGTGGGAGGCGGCGTTGATGCCCTTCATGGTTTCCACGACCTGGCCGACCACCTCGCCACCCTTGATGGCGACTGTTGAGGCACGGGTCGCCAGCTCGTTGGCCTGGCGTGCGCTGTCGGCGTTCTGGTGGACGATGGTACTCAACCCCTGCATGGACGTGGCCGTTTGCTGCAGTGCGCTGGCTTGCTGTTCGGTGCGGTCGCTCAAGTCCTGGTTGCCCAGCGCAATTTCGGCACTGGCACTGGCCACACCTTCGGAGCCACTTCGAACCGAAGACACCACGTTGACCAGCCCGTCCTGCATTTCCTTGAGGGTGCCCAATAGCAGCGCCGTTTCTTCGGGGCCGCGTGGCGCGATCGACAGCGTCAGGTCGCCACTGGCCACCTTGCTGGCCACCGTAACGGCCTGGCGCAATGGCGTCGTGATGCTGTGCACGATCCAGTAGCCCAGTCCGCACCCCAGGGCAATGGCCACTGCCAGCACGACGGCAAACATGGCAATGCTTTGCTGGAAATTCTGCGCGGCCAGACCATGGTGTATGCGGGCCTCCTTGAGTTGAACCTCCACCAGTTTGCGCAGCTGGGCGCGGATCGGGCTCACCGCAGCTTCCAGGGTGTTCATGTTTTGCATGACCGTGTCGTTGCGGTTCTCCGCCAGCGCGGCGCGCAAATTGGCCAGCTCGGGCTGTGCCTTCTTCATCAGATCCTGCGTGGAGGAAACAAGGCTTTTCTCTTCATCCGTCAAACCCGTTGCGACATAGGCCTTCCATTGGCTGTCGATGGTGGCGGTACCCTGCTCATAAAGCTTGAGGGCGGCGGCCCCATCCAGATTGCCTACCGACATTCTGTTGGCGCCATCCATGATGTTGATGGTGTACATGTCTCCGATCGCGCTGAGGTGCTGCAAGGGGATGACCCGGTCGTTGTAAATGGCATCGATGGAACGGTTGGTTTTGCTCACCTGCAACAAGCCAAAACCGGCCATCAGCGCAATCAGTGCCAGCATCGCGGCAAAACCGATGCTCAATAAAAACGAAATCTTCAAACCTCTGGCGTTCATATGCAGTTCCTGGTAACAAACCTTCCGATCACCTGCCCGAGGCGCGATGTGCCATTTCTGCGCTGGCGCTCGGGCACCGCACGATCTTTGTACCACAAGTGGCCTCCAACTCAAGCACAATTCGCCCATGAAAACCATTCGATTGCGAGAAGGGAAAGAGCGCTCGTTGCTGCGCCGCCACCCCTGGATCTTTGAGTCTGCCATTGCCAAAGGCTCCGGTGATAGCGGTGAGACGGTGCGGCTGGAGTCTGCGACGGGGCAATTTTTGGGCTGGGCGGCATGCAGTCCGGCATCCAAAATCCGCGCGCGGGTCTGGAGTTTTGACGAGAGTCAGCGCATTGATGCTTCATTTTTTGTAGCTGCTCTCGCACGTTCCATAAGCGCCAGAGCCCGATTTGACATACAAAGCGACAGCATGCGCCTGGTGCATGGCGAGTCGGATGGGTTGCCTGGCCTGATCGTGGACCGGTATGGCGACACGCTGGTGGCGCAGTTCACCTCCGCCGGTGTCGAGCGCTGGAAGCAGACCATTGCCGACGCCTTGCTCGCAGCAACGGGTCTTACCCGTCTGTATGAGCGCTCGGACGCCAGTAGCCGCGGCCTCGAAGGGCTGGCTGAAGTGAAGGGCTGGCTGCGCGGGGGCGGAGTCACGGATCTGGTGCTGCAGGAACACGGCTGGAAGCTGGCGCTGAACATCGACGAAGGTCACAAGACCGGCTTTTATCTGGACCAGCGCGACAGCCGCAGGAAGTTTGCCGACTATTGCCGGCGATTGGGTGTCGAGCAGGTACTCAACTGCTATTGCTACACGGGTGGTTTCTCGGTGGCGGCCTTGGCCGGTGGGGCAGGCCATGTGACTTCCATCGATTCGTCTGCGCCCGCGATCGAGAAGGCCGCGTCCAACGTGGCGCTCAACGGGTTTGCTGCCAGTCGGGCGACGTTTATGGATGCCGATGTGAACGCGTCGTTGCGACAGTTTCTGGACCAGGGGCGCAGCTTTGATGCCATCGTGCTCGATCCGCCCAAGTTTGCCCCCACGGTCACCCACGCAGATCGTGCTGCACGCGCCTACAAGGACATCAACCGCCTGGCGCTCAAGCTGCTGGCGCCGGGCGGCGTTCTGTTCACCTACTCCTGCTCGGGTGGAGTCAGTGCCGATCTGTTCCACAAGATCGTTGCCGGCGCAGCGGCCGACGCCGGTGTGGATGGTTACATCACCGAGCGAATGGGGGGTGCGCCCGACCATCCGATGACCCTGACATTCCCCGAAGGCGAGTACCTCAAGGGTTTGGTGGTAATGCAGAAATAGTGCCCCCACGTTCGCCCATTGCATGTGGCTCTCTGCCCCCCGAAGGGGTGCGTTTCTGCATGGGGCGGCCCGGCGCAGAAACATCCATTTGCGTGACGATTGTCAACCCAATGACTTGAATTGGCCGCTACACTCGCCACCTGCTGAATTTTGGACCTTTGCACCATGAGTTTGATTCCTGCCACCATCCTGACCGGCTTTCTGGGCTCCGGGAAAACCACGCTGTTGAAGCGCGTGCTGGCTGAGGCACATGGCCAGAAGATCGCCGTGATCGAAAACGAGTTCGGCGAGGAAAACATTGACAGCGACATTCTGGTCTCCGACACCCAGGAGCAGATCATCCAGATGAGCAACGGATGCATTTGCTGCACCATCCGCGAAGACCTCCGCGCCACGCTGCAACTGTTGGCTGCCAAGAAACGCAAGGGCCTGCTGGACTTTGACCGTGTAGTGATTGAAACCACGGGCGTTGCGGACCCGGGCCCGGTGGCGCAAACGTTCTTTATGGATGACGAAGTGGCCGAGAGCTACCTGCTGGACTCTATCCTCACGCTGGTGGACGCCAAGCACGCGCAAAAGCAGCTCGACGACCGCCAGGAAGCGCGCCGCCAGGTCGGTTTTGCCGATCAGATATTCATCAGCAAGTCCGACCTGGTGACGCATGAGGAACTCGACGACCTGATGCATCGTCTCAAGCACATGAACCCGCGGGCACCGCAAAAGGCGGTTCATTTTGGCGCGGTGGCGTTGTCAGAAGTGTTTGACTTGCGCGGCTTTAACCTTAACGCCAAGCTCGACATCGACCCCGACTTCCTCAAGGAGGAGGATCATCACGAACACGACCATGATCATGGCGAGCATTGCGATCACCCTTCGCATGCGCATGGCGCGGGCCACCACCATCATCATGATGACGATGTGAAGAGTTTTGTGTTCAGGTCGGATCGCCCGTTTGACGCGGCCAAACTCGAAGACTTTCTGGGCGCTATTGTCAACATTTACGGGCCGCGCATGCTGCGTTACAAGGGTGTGCTGTACATGCAGGGCACCGAGCGCAAGGTCATATTCCAGGGCGTGCATCAGTTGATGGGCAGTGATCTGGGTCCCCCCTGGGGACAAGACGAGCAACGCTGCAGCAAGATGGTGTTCATTGGCATTGACCTGCCAAAGGACATTTTGCTGCAGGGCATGGAGCAATCGCTAGTCGCAGGATGACTGGATTTTTTACACTTTTGGGCGTTAAATGTTTGTCTCGATTTTGCAACTGATGGGATTTCCAGTTGCGTTGCCTGTACACTCGCGCGCCGGAGAAACCCTGCCAGACGTGCATTCAAGGAATGCCAGCGGGGCAACCGCCCCTCATGACGATGCGCAGGACAACTCTGCCAGGAGACCCACAGTGAAAGCCAGTTCAGGGAAAGACAACAAGGCCAAAAGCGGCAAGCCGTCGGCCACGATGCCCATCAAGCCGGTGGCGTCCAAGCCCTCTGGCAAGGCGGCGGTGGCCAATAAAACTGCCACCAAGTCAAAGCCTGTTGCCAAAGCGCCGGTCAAGCCGGTTGCCAAGCCGACTGTGAAAGCCGTAGCTAAAACGCCAGTGGTCAAGCCGGTTGCCGAGGCCCCCAAAGCCAAGGTGGCTGTAAAGCCCAAGCCCGTGCCAGCGAAGGCTGCAGCGGCTCCTGTGGTGAAACCCAAAGGCAAGGCGGGCGTCAAGCCTGTTCCTCCTTCCCCTGTCAAACCAGTGCCAGCAACGACCGCACTGAAACCCAAGAATTCCATGCCCCAGATACCTACCCCTGTCAAAGTACCTGCGCCAGCGAGTGCGCCGGTTGCCGCGACAGTGCCTGCCAAAGCGGGACGCCCTTCGTCGCGCCTGGCCCAATTGACCGTGCCATCGATGGCGCAAGCGGTGGCATCTACTGCTGCCAAAGCCAGCTACACCCAAACTATGCCTTTACCTGTAATCGTTCCTGTGTTGCCCTCCGCCGTCAAGAAAGATCCCAAACTCGCCAACAACTGGAAAACCAAGCCAGTGGCCGAGTTGTCTGACGCTGATCTGATGGCAATGCCCGACGCGGAGTACATGAACGAAGTTCAGATGGCCGCATTTCGGCTCAAGCTCGAAGTACTCAAGCGCGACATCCTCAGCAATGCTGGCCAGACCACTGAGCACCTGCGCGAAGACACCTCGGTAACCCCCGATCCGGCGGACCGCGCCACCATCGAAGAAGAGCATGCGCTGGAACTGCGTACCCGCGACCGTGAGCGCAAATTGCTCAAGAAGATAGAGCAGTCGATTGCCCGTATCGATGCGGGCGACTATGGTTATTGCGATGAGACCGGTGAGCCCATTGGTGTCGGGCGCCTGTTGGCTCGCCCCACGGCCACCTTGTCGCTCGAAGCCCAACAGCGGCGCGAGCTCAAGCAAAAGATGTTTGGCGATTAATCCGCCAACCGAACCGTCCTGATCTTTGTAAACTGCTGAAATGGCCATCAAAGACGACCGCCCCACGCTGTTTTCGAAGGTGGCGATGTTTGTTCGCAATCCGACCAAGGATTGGGCCGAACTCGACCGCGTAGAACCGGAGCAGGAAAGCGGATACGACAAGCAGGCACTCAAGGCCATGATTGAGCGCAAGCGGCAAAACGATTTTGTCCGCAAACGCGAGTTTGACCAGTTGCGCAAGCTGCGAAACCGCAGCGGTGATGCAATCGGTGCGATGGCGCGGCCATCGATTTTCCAGTCGAGTATGGCGACCGACCCTGACGGGCGTGCGGTCACGCTCAAGAAAATCGATGAAATTGAAGCCCAAATGTCCAAGCAGTGGTGGAAGGGCAAGCAGGATGCGGCGGGCGCGGAGAAATCGCCCGGGTTTCCGGTGGCGGCCAAGCGTGCTGATACCGATGATGCGCAGGCGTCGGTGCCGTCAAGCCCGATGTCCGAGCCTGCCACCATGGGCTTTGAGCGCACGATTCAGGCTGACATGTTCTCAGTGCCTGGCCAAAGCGACGATTTTGAATCCACCGCCCTGGGCAGCGCAATGGAGGCTGCATCGCTGCCGCAGCAAGGCGCAGTTGCGCCGACGCACCGGCGTCCTCCTGCCATGTCGGCCGCGGCAATGGGCTCGCTGGCGCAAAGTTATGACGGCTCCGAGGTCGGGTTCTCGACCTCCAAACTGTTCGCCATCGAGGTGGACGAACTCGCCACCGACCCCGAGCTCGAGGAAGCGGCCATTCGCTTTGCCAATGGCGATGACGCGGGTGCAGAAAAGGGTTTGCTCGAGGCCTTGCGCGGAAATTGCATCGAACCTGCCGCGGGATTGTCCTGGGTTGCAGCCCTCCTGGATCTGTACCGTGCCGTCAACAAACCAGACCAGTTTGCGACAGCGGTGAACGAGTTTGGTTTCTATTTTGACAACGTTGTGCCGGTTTGGGCTTCCATCAGTGATGGTGCCCCTGTGAATGCCGTTGTCCCCACGACTTTACCGATGCCAATGGCGGTGGCTTCCGGAGCGCTCTGGGACAGCCCCCCCGATCTGACTGCACAGGCGATGGAAAGTCTGCGCGAACTGCTGTCTTCCAATCCGCCTGCGTGGCACCTGGACTGGTCGCAATTGGTGGTGATTGCACCCGACGCGATGCCTTTGTTGGGCGGGCTTTTTGAGAGTCTTTGCACCGAAGAAGTTGGGCTCCAGTTCAGTGGCGCTGACCAGTTGGTGCAGGCCTTGCGGGCGATGATGCCTTCGGGTGATCGCTCGACCAGCAAGGACTGGTGGAATCTGCGGCTGAACGCATTGCGCGTCATGCAACTGCAGGACGAATTTGAACTCGCGGCGCTGGACTTTTGTGTCACCTTTGAGGTTTCACCGCCCGCTTGGGAAGCCGCACGTTGCCTCTATGAAAGCATCAGCCTGCCTCAGCACGCCGTTGCGGGTGCAGCACCCCGTGGTGCGGTAGGTGGCACGGCAGCACTCCCGACTGCGCCCATGGATCTGGATGGTGTATCGGTGATACCACTGGAGCTCAAGGGGCAGGTGGTGGGCGACGCGACGCAGGCCCTGGCGGGTCTGGAAGCGGTAGGACGTGGCGGAAGCAGGATCGTCGTGTCGTGTGTGGGACTGGTGCGCGTCGATTTTTCCGCGGCAGGTAGCATTCTGAACTGGGTGGCAACGCGCCAGGCCGAGGGCTGTATGGTCCAGTTTCGGGATGTGCATCGGCTGGTGGCGGCTTTTTTCAATGTGATAGGCATCAACGAACATGCGCGGGTGGTTCCGCGCCATATTTGAGCGCCTATCCATACGGTGCATATCTGTCGTTGACCGCTGGGTAAATGGGCGCACATCCCGGCACAAGGAAATCATGGAAACATTTCACGGAACAACCATCATCAGCGTGCGCCGCAAGACGGCGCAGGGCGTCGACGTCGCGATAGGCGGCGATGGTCAGGTCACTCTGGGCAATATCGTGGTCAAGGGCACGGCGCGCAAAGTGCGCAAGCTCTACCATGGCAAAGTACTGGCAGGTTTTGCGGGTGCCACCGCCGATGCATTCACCCTGTTTGAACGGTTTGAAGCCAAGCTCGAAAAGCACCAGGGACACCTGGTGCGCGCCGCCATCGAACTGACCAAGGACTGGCGCACCGACCGGGTGCTGCGCCGTCTGGAGGCCATGTTGGCCGTGGCCGATCAGGAAGCCTCGCTCATCATCACCGGGAATGGGGATGTGCTGGAGCCTGAAAACGGTATTGTCACCATCGGCTCCGGCGGCGCCTACGCGCAGGCGGCGGCGGTTGCCCTGCTCAACCATACGGAATTGTCGGCCACGGAGATTGTCAAGCGTTCGCTGGAAATCGCCGGCGAGCTGTGCATCTACACCAACATGAACCATACGGTAGAAACATTGTGACGCCCCAAGAAATTGTTCAAGAACTCGACAAGCACATTGTTGGCCAGGCGCAGGCCAAACGCGCGGTTGCAATTGCCCTGCGCAACCGCTGGCGACGGCAACAGGTGGAGTCCGAGCTACGCAGTGAGATCACGCCCAAAAACATTTTGATGATCGGCCCCACGGGGGTTGGCAAGACGGAAATCGCACGTCGCCTGGCGCGCCTGGCAGACGCGCCTTTCATCAAGGTCGAGGCGACCAAGTTCACGGAGGTGGGCTATGTGGGCAAAGACGTGGACTCGATCATTCGCGACCTCGCCGATATTGCCGTCAAGCAGACCCGTGAAGCCGAGAAGCGCAAGGTGCGAACGCGTGCGGAAGACGCTGCCGAAGACCGTATTCTGGACATCCTGATTCCGCCACCGCGCTCGGAGTTCGGCGTCGTCAACGCAGAGGATGCGCCCGAGAGCACGGCGCGTCAGACATTTCGCAAGAAGTTGCGTGAAGGCCAGTTGGCAGAGCGCGAAATCGAGATTGATGTCGCCATGCCCATGCCGCAACTTGAAGTCATGGGGCCGCCTGGCATGGAGGAAATGACCGAGCAACTGCGTGGCATGTTTGGCCAGATGGGCAACAACAAGCGCCAGGCCCGCAAACTCAAGATTTGCGACGCCCAGAAATTGTTGATCGATGAAGAGGCCGCCAAGCTGGTGAACGAAGACGACATCAAGACCCAGGCGCTGCATATGCTGGAGCAAAACGGCATTGTTTTCATTGACGAAATTGACAAGGTCACTTCGCGCAGTGAAGGCAGCGGTGCCGAGGTGTCGCGTCAAGGAGTTCAACGGGACCTGCTGCCGTTGGTGGAGGGAACGAGTGTTTCGACCAAGTACGGTGTGGTCAAGACCGACCACATCCTGTTTGTGGCCTCCGGCGCATTCCATTTGAGCAAGCCCAGTGATCTGATTCCCGAGTTACAGGGACGTTTCCCCATCCGTGTGGAACTGCAATCGCTGTCGGTGAAGGATTTCGAGGCTATTCTGATTCAGACCCACGCCTCACTGGTCAAACAATACCAGGCACTATTGGCGACTGAAGGCGTCACGCTGGATTTCACGCCCGAAGGCATTACACGGCTGGCCCAGATTGCCTACGATGTCAACGAACGGACTGAAAACATCGGTGCCCGCCGACTCGCCACGGTGATGGAGCGTCTCCTTGACGACGTCAGCTTCGATGCCGCGTCGCTGGGTGGGCAGACCGTCTGCGTGGACGCGCCGTATGTGGATACCCGCCTGTCCGAGCTCAGCAAGGACGAAGACCTGTCACGCTATATCCTTTAAGTCGGCCAGCGTTCGGGCGGCGCTGTGCTACAAATTCAATAGCTGCTTACGCTTATCCAGCAAGCGCTGGAAGCCGATTTCTCTTGGGCCATTGGCCACATGGCCGTGGCCTCAATTGATGGCAATCAACGCGTAGCCCTTGTTCTGGTAGCCGATATAGGAGTTAAAGACATTGGCGACCAGCTTGACCTCGGGGATCAAGCCTGCCGGGTCGACCTTGAAAACACGCATGGCCACTGCGCAGGCCTCGAAGCGGACCCCTTTTGCCTTTAACGCCTTGAACAGATCGCGCGCGTCTGCGTCCAGTTCCGGGTCTACCAACATCTTGACCCCCGGGCCGCGAAAGGCGACCACCATGGTCGGTTGGACCCCCTGCTTGCGCAGTCCGTCAAAGGTTTCCTGTATCAGTGCCAGGTTGAAAATCAGTTTTTCGGTGTCTGGCACACGAACATCAAAGATAACCTTGGCCACTTTCAGGTTTTTCAGTGCATCGTGGTCGTTCGTTGTACCCGCCGCGCACAGCGTGACGGTAAAGAACAGCAACAAGGTTGCTGCCAGCCAGGAAATGCGTGCGCCAATTTTCATCTCGATATTCCTCTGTTCGAGCTAGCCAAAACTTGCTGGCATTTGAATTGCGACCACTTCCCCTCGTGCAGTGGCAATGCCGTCTGCCAGCACCGTCGCTTCAACAACCACTTTGCGGCCCTTGATCTCCTTGACACGGCCGCGAATTTCCAGCGCTCCAGCGATGGGCGTGGGCCGGAGATAGTCCACGTGCAACGATCCGGTCACAAAGCGAAACGGGGGCAACGTGTCCATCGCGCGCCCTTCAGCTCGGTACATGGCGGCGGCTGCCGTGCCCGTGCAATGGCAATCGATTAGCGATGCGATCAAGCCGCCATAGGCATAGCCGGGCACCGAGGTGTGGTACGGCTCTGGCGTAAAAAAAGTGACCGACTCGTCGCCATCCCAATGGGTCTTGATCTGATGCCCATGTTTGTTGATGGAGCCGCAGCCGTAGCAATGGGCCACGTTCTCTGGGTAGTAGTCCTGGAATGCCTTCATGGTTGTGTGCTCAGAACCCAAAGGCACGCACGCCAGGCTTGACCATAAAGGCGGCGACTTCGGGTGGTTTGGCAACCGAAATGCCTTCAACCAGATCGGCAGGAGTGCGTTCCGCATTGGGTAAGAACAAGGCGCACACCTCCACAGTGGCACCTGCCTTCATGAGTCCGGCCATCATCTGCTTGGGTGTGACATTGCGTGGCTTTAATGCAGCGGGCTCGTAGCTCTTGAGTGCCAACTGACCAGCTTGCCCGCACAGGAGGATTCGCACGCTTGCTTTTTGTTCAGCCATCTGTGTCGCCAGCACCATAGCCATGCCTTGGGTCTGGTTGTCAGCACTCGTGACGCTGAAAAACACTTCGGTCGGAGTCTGCGCCATCGTCGCCATTGTGGTCGACAGCAAAGCGGAGGTGAGCAGTTTCTTGAATGCCATTGTGATTTCCTTTGTAAAAATTACTTCTTGGTGGGCCGATTGCCGGTCACCGTTGTCAGGCCGAGTGCTTCCCAGTCCATCATTCCCCCACGGTAGTAAGAAATGTTGCGTACTGGAAAGCCCATTCGAACCATGCGCTGGATACCCGCAGGGCTTTGCAGGCACATGGGGCCGTAGCAGAACGCGATCACCTTGCTGGCCCTGGTGCAGTCCCAGCGCTTGCCAGTGGTTCTTTTGCAGCCCACTTCGTCGAGGCGGTCTTCAATCTCGTTGTACGCAATGTGATAGCTGTTGGGGATGGTGGCGTCCAGCGGGGCGTCTTCATCGCGCATGTCGATCACCATGGTCGATGGGTCATTGAGCGCGTGCAGTACCTCGATCTCGGTGACCGGACGCACTCCCGCAAGTGGTACCAACGGTTGCAAATACCCTTTGTCCGACCCGCATGCTGTTTTGCTGCGGGTGATGGTGACGGGGCCGCTCGGAGTGTGAACAATAAACGAATGCGATTGCTCCAATAGCCGAAGCTCCTGGGCGTTGGCGATGCAGGGCAGGGCAAGCGCCAGGGCAGCGGCCACCGCCATGGCGCTTCGGGACATCACTCCTTGATGGTGCACGCCTCACCCTTGCAGGAGATCTCGGCGTCAAGGTAGGAGACATTGGTATAGCCTTTGCGACCCAAAATGTCATAGGTCTTCTGGCTCTTGGCACCGGTGGCGCAACTCACAAAGACCGGGACATCCTTAGGAATCTTGGCGAAGTCTTTTTCCAATTCTTCGATTGGCAAACTCATGGCACCTTTAAAGTGACCGCGTGCGTAGTCGGCAGCAGGGCGGACATCGACGAGGAATTTGCCCGTTGCCACGGCTTCCTGAAAAACCTTGGGAGAGATCTGTCCAGGGCCATACACCGGTGCCCAGGTCAACGCGGTTACCGCCGGGGCGGCAGCAACAGGATCTTTCCAGGAATTGATCGGGAAATAGGCCAGGCGACGGAAGTCCAGTTCACGAAGTTCTTCCATTACGGCGTTGACCGCTTCCATATTGCCGCGCTCGATGACAACGATCGGTGCATTCTTGGACAGATTACCCAGTGCATTCTTGCCCTTGTCGCCCTTTAGATCGTCGAGGGACAACTGCAGCACCTTGTTGCCATGGGAGACGATGGTGTCCTTGCCCGGAGTTGTATCGATCAGGATGAGGTTGCC
>JAIFLV010000018.1 GCA_020048895.1 Rhodoferax sp.
ATCAGGCTCAGGGTGGCCGATCGGCCAGGTCTGCGGCCAACGCCTGACCGTGTGCGGGAGACCGTTTTCAACTGGCTCGGGCAGAACCTCGCGGGTCTGCGCTGCGTCGATGCCTTTGCGGGGACGGGGGCGCTGGGGTTTGAGGCGGCATCACGTGGAGCCAGTGAGGTGCTTCTGGTCGAGCAGGATGCAGTGCTGGTGGCCCAGCTGCAGAAGGTGCAGGCACAGTTACAGGCATTGGTATTGCCTGAGCCCGTTGTCCAAGCGCTGCGCATCCAGCGCGCCGAGGGGGTCGCATCGTTGCGGCAATTACCAAGCGCTAGCCAGAACGTGATTTTTCTGGATCCCCCCTTTGATGGCAATCTGTATGAGGCCGCCCTTGTAGCTGCATCGCGCGTACTGGCGCCGCTGGGCTCCATCTATCTGGAGGCGCCCAAGTGCTGGACCAACGACGACGTTGCGCCGTTCGGACTGATCGTTGTGCGCCACCTTAAGGCAGGTGCAGTGCACGCGCATATCCTGCGCGCAATGCCCACGGCAAATCCTTCGGTCGAGGCAGTTTCGCCAGTGTCGGGAGAAGCAGCATGACCGCACCGGTAATTGCCGTCTATCCGGGCACGTTCGATCCCATTACCCTCGGGCATCAGAACCTGATTGAGCGGGCGTCGCGCCTGTTTGGCACGGTGGTGGTAGCGGTGGCGGCTGCGCACCACAAAAAGACGATGTTTACCCTGGCAGAACGACTGGAGATGGTCCAGGAGGTCGCCCACCCGCTTGGTAACGTTCGCGTAGAGTCGTTTACCGGACTGGTGCGCGATTTTTCCGTCGCACAGGGCGCTGGTGTGATGGTGCGCGGTGTGCGCTCGGTAACTGACTTTGACTTCGAGACGCAACTGGCTGGAATGAACCGTGCACTGGCACCGGATCTGGACACAGTGTTTTTGACACCGGATGCGCGTTATCAGTTTATTTCCAGCACTTTGGTGCGCGAGATTGCGACATTGCAAGGCAATGTGTCCCAGTTTGTGGCGCCTACGGTGCTGGGCAGACTGTTAGCGAAACTGCAAGTCGAACAAGTCACCAACCCAAGGAGTTCCCCATGAAACTGCTGTTGCCCGTAGACGGTTCGGAATTGTCACTGGAAGCGGTGCGTTTTGCGGTGCGAATGCTGCTTGCCGGCTTGCATGGCGACGTGGTGCTTGCCAATGTGCAGGAGTCCGCCAGCCTGTATGAATTGCTGGTGGCGCATGACCCGGAAGTGATCAACCGCGTCAGTGCCGAAGCTGGCGTGCATGCACTCCAGGGCGCGCAGGCCTTGCTGGATGCGGCAAGGGTCGAGTACGAGTGCGAGGTTGCCAAGGGCGACCCGGCCCATACCATCGTGGAAATCGCTGAACGGTTCGGCTGCGACCTGATCGTCATGGGCGCTCGCGGTCAAAGCAGCGTGCGTAGCGCGATGTTGGGCTCAGTCTCCAATGAAGTGCTGCATGCCAGTGCCGTCCCGGTAGTCATTGTCAAGCCGGACGCTGCAATGTCGGCCCTGCAGGACTGACTCTTTGCTATGGCGCTGATCATTACCGATGAATGCATCAACTGTGATGTGTGTGAGCCCGAGTGCCCCAACGATGCAATATTCATGGGGAAAGAGATTTACGAGATAGACGCGAACAAATGTACCGAGTGTGTCGGCCATTTCGATGAGCCCCAATGTGTGCAGGTGTGCCCGGTTGCGTGCATTCCGGTGAACCCGAACCGTGTGGAAGACAAGGAAGCCCTGTGGGCCAAGTACCGGCGGCTGCAGGCCCAGAAGTAGACCGGGCGGTAATGGCCCCCCTCGCGGACCCGTTTATTTCGGTGCGCTGGTGGCTTTTCTCTTCTCAGGCGCGGTTTGCGCAGTGAAGTATTCGGGCTCCTTCTTCTTGCTCTTTGTGCCTGAGCCTTGGCCAGCCTCGAGTCGGTTGGAAACAGGAACTGATTTTTCCTGAACCTGCTCAGGCGCTTTGTGCGGCTTCTTCTGCTCGGCCGGGGTGGCCTTTGTCTTGCCCGCCGGATGCACAGCCTGCGCCGCCTGTTGCAGTCGCTCCTTTTCCATCGATTTGGCGGTGGTGGCGTCACTTCGAATGACTGCGTCTGCCTGCGATTTTTGTGCTTTGGTGCGTTCGTCCTGCGCTTCAATGGCCGAGCCGCCATCGGCACATGGAATCTGGCTGTAGGTTGATCCACACCGATACACTTTTTGGCTCATAGCGCCCGTAGATATTGCGTAAGCAGCTATGAAAAACGTAGCATTTCGAGCGAAATGTTTCACAGGGCGCTCCCGGGTGACGGTGGAAGTTCGGGGTTTTCGGTTGACGTAGTAGCGATACTAACAATAGGTTTTGGCGGGTGCGCGCGGGGTGGCTTGCTGGTATGCACCAGCAGCGTGGCTTTGTCCATCTCGCCCGCAATAAATGCTGGAAACGCCTTCTTGCAGCGGTCAATGCACTGGTCCACACCGATGCGGTCATCCAGTGCTGGTTTTTTCAATACCCAGTTGACGACTTCTGCCTTGGTGCCGGGGTGCCCAATGCCAAGACGCAGGCGCCAGTAGGCATCGGTGCCCAGCTGCGCATGGATGTCGCGCAGTCCATTGTGCCCCGCGTGGCTGCCACCGAGTTTGAGCTTGGCGTGTCCGGGTGCGATATCTAGTTCATCATGGGCCACCAGTATCTCTTGCGGCGCAATCTTGAAGAATCGTGCCAGTGATGCTACCGACTTGCCTGAGAGGTTCATGTAGGTCTGCGGTTCCAGCAGCCAAAGCGCCTGGCCGTGCAGCGTCGTTCGCGCAACCAGACCGTGGTAACCCTTTTCCATCTGCAGCGTTACTTTCAGTTCGCGCGCAAGCGCATCAATCCACCAGAAACCCGCATTGTGGCGGGTGGATTCGTATTCGGGGCCAGGGTTTCCGAGGCCAACAAACAGTTTGATCATGGATTCGAGCGACGTGGCGCGCCACGTCCAATGCGGTATTGCGAAGCAGTGTAACGGCGAAAAAAATGGCCCACCGAAGTGGGCCATTCAAACTTACGTGGACAGAAGGGTTACTTCTTGGCGGCCGGAGCCTTGGCAGCGGGTGCTGCCTTGCCCGCGGGCGCCTTGGCTGCGGGAGCAGCGGCAGCCGGAGCCGCCGCATCTGCGCCTTCGGCAGCCACTTCGCCAGACGAAATCACTACGACCGAGACCACCACGGGGTTCTTCTTGCCATGCGTCACGGCAGTCACGCCCTTGGGCAGCGGGATGTCGTTGAGGAGCAGCGAGACGCCTTTCTTCAGCTTGCTCAGGTCCACCGCAATGAACTCGGGCAGGTCAGCGGGCAGGCACAGCACGTTGATTTCGGTCATCACGTGGTTGGCAATGCAGCCTTCGGTCTTGACTGCGGGGGACAACTCGTCGCCGCTGAAGTGCAATGGCACCTTCATGTGCAGCTTGGTGGTGGCATCGACGCGCTGGAAGTCAATGTGCAGAATCTGCTGTTTGAACGGGTGCATCTGGAAGTCACGCAGCAGCACTTTCTGCTCTTTGCCGTTGATTTCCATATCCAGCACAGACGCGTGGAAGGCCTCTTTCTTGATGGTGTGCCACAGGGCGTTGTGGTCCAGCTCGATCAGCAGGGGCTCGCCACCGCCGTAAACGATTCCCGGTGTGCGACCGGTGACGCGGAGACGGCGGCTCGCACCCGTTCCCTGCTTAGCGCGCTCAAAAGCGACAAATTTCATAAAGTACTCCAATAGGAAGTCCACCGCGACCAGTGTGACTCCGGTTTAAAAAAGACGCCAATGGCTGAAATGCCAGGGCGTCCACTGATGTTTTCGGGTCAGAACAGATTGTCTTGATCCGAGAACAAACGCATGACCGACTCTCCCTTGGCGATACGCATGATCGTTTCAGCGATCAGCGGAGCCACGGAAAGCTGGCGAATTTTCTGACAATTGCGGGCCGCTGCCGACAAGGGAATCGTGTTGGTCACGACCACCTCATCGAGAGCACCACCATTGGTAATGCGCTCAATGGCGGGGCCAGAAAATATGGGGTGTGTGCAATAGGCATACACCTGCTTGGCACCACGTTCTTTCAGCACTTCAGCCGCCTTTACCAGGGTGCCGGCGGTGTCGATCATGTCATCCATGATCACGCAATTGCGCCCATCAATCTCACCAATCACGTGCATCACTTCGCTCACATTGGCACGCGGGCGACGTTTGTCGATGATGGCCAGGTCGCAGTCGAGTTGCTTGGCCAGTGCACGGGCACGCACCACGCCGCCCACGTCGGGCGACACGACGATCAGGTCTTCGTATTTCTTTTGACGTACATCGCCGAGCAGCACCGGCGACGCATAAATGTTGTCCACCGGGATATCGAAAAACCCCTGAATCTGGTCGGCATGCAGGTCCATCGTCAGAACGCGGGCCACGCCCACCGCCTGCAACATGTTGGCCACCACCTTGGCCGTAATGGGGACGCGGGTCGAGCGGGGGCGGCGATCTTGCCGCGCATAACCAAAATAGGGAATAACCGCACTGATGCGCTCGGCCGAAGCGCGTTTAAGCGCATCCACCATGATCAGCAGTTCCATCAGGTTGTCGTTGGTGGGAGCGCAGGTGCTTTGCACCACGAACACGTCGCGGGCGCGAACGTTCTGGTTGATTTCAACGGTCACTTCCCCATCCGAGAAGCGGCCTACGTTGGCAGCTCCCAGCGAAATTCCCAGGTGTTCGGCAATGTCCGCAGCCAATCCAGGATTGGCATTGCCGGTAAAAACCATGAAATCGGGGGGAGACGGTGCCTGCATTTGCGTTCCAGCGATGAGATGAGGTCTAACTCTGTGTATTGCTCTGGCTGCGCCCGGGCCATCCCGAACAGCAGATTTGGCAGGGGAGGAAGGATTCGAACCTTCGCATGCTGGAATCAAAATCCAGTGCCTTAACCAACTTGGCGACTCCCCTACACGGGTTGGCAGCTAACCGCTACCCACCGATAAACCGTCATTGACCGCCCAACCCCGAAGTGGATGAACAGCCATGTTGCTGCAAACCTTCGCGGCAAAACCAGCAGGCACAGAATCCAGGCCTGACCACCTCAGTGAACCCAAGCCCTGCTGCACCAGCGCAAACACTGCGCTTCCAGACCCAGTCATTCGGCCCTTCAAACCCTGTGATTCCAGCCAATATACGGCTTGTGAAACGCCAGGGCACAGTTTTTGCGCTACGTCTTGCATGTCGTTCCTGCCAAATCCCAAAGGATTACTGAACACGTTCGCAACGAAGCCTGAAATTATAGCAGGCTCAGAATCGCGTTTTAACGTGGGGTCGTTGAAAATCAGCCGTGTGTCCAGCCCTGCGTCGGGTTTGACGACGACAAATTGGGCTTCAGGCAGGTCTATGGGAGTGATCTTTTCGCCAATTCCTTCCACCCACGCGTGCCGCCCCGACAGAAAAAAAGGCACGTCAGCACCCAGAGACAGCCCCAGGCGGGCCAGTGCGGAGACTGGCCATTGGAGGTTCCAGAGACGGTTCAGCGCCAGCAGGGTGGATGCAGCGTCGGATGAACCGCCGCCCATTCCGGCCTGGGCGGGTACCGATTTGTGTATGCCAATATGCACGCCCTGCGTGCCACCGCAGGCTTGCTGCAATGCACGTGCAGCACGCACCACCAGGTCGTCGGCAGGTAACTTCCAGCCCAGATCCTCGCGGCTGATGACACCGTCCCGGCGCACGGAAAAATGCAGGGTGTCGCACCAGTCGATAAGCATGAATGCTGACTGAATCAGGTGGTAACCATCCGCGCGCCTGCCAGTGATGTGCAGAAAAAGGTTGAGCTTGGCAGGGGCCGGGACGTCGTAGAGCGACTGCATGGTGCAATTATCGAGGTGGTCAGCGTTCCAGCACGATCTTGAGATCAGCGGCTGGCGCTGGTGAGAAGCGATGTGCCGCCAGGCGCCCGGTGCTGATGTCTTGCAAATCCACGTTCCAACCGGGGTTCTCCGTCGCTTTTCCCGCCAACCAGGAAAACAGGTTCAATACGGGGAGTTCGGTTCCAATCAAGTGGCGGGTCAATGCATCGAGCGAAGCGAAACGCTGGAACTCCGAGGCCACTTGCAGCGTGGCTTCCTTTGGGCTCCACTGGATGCTTGCCATGGTGGTTCCCAAGACACTGATCAGTACCAGACTGCCGTTCTCGACACCGCCCTGCAACTCGAATTGGGCTGACAAAGTCTGTACCGGATCGGAGTGAACCTTGACCAACAAGCGACCTGCCCACTGTGGTGCTTGAGAGTCAAATGTGCCCGGGGCGCTTGTCAGTTGTGCGCAGCCAGCTATAAAAAAGATAGCATTTGCAGCAACCCAGCACCACAGCATCCGGGTGCGCATGGTCAGCGCTTGCCCTGCAACCGCATGGTGGTTTCCAGCAGAGTCTCGTTATCCGGGTTGATTTCTGCCGCTTTCTTCCAGACAGCGAGCGCTTTGTCGCGCTGGCCGAGTGTCCAGAGAACTTCCCCCATATGGGCTGCGATTTCGGCATCCGGTCGTTTTTGGAAAGCGCCTTCCAGCAGTCGCAAGGCATCTTCCAATTTCCCGGAGCGAAACTCGACCCAGGCCAGGCTATCGACAATGAATGGATCGTCCGGAGCGAGTTCCAGCGCCTTGGTGATGAGTTGGCGGGCCTCGTCCAGGCGCACATTGCGTTCTGCCAATGAAAACCCCAGAGCGTTGTACGCGTGGTGGTAGTCGGGTTTGGCGGCGATCAGGCGGCGCAGCAAACGCTCCATTTCTTCCGCACGGCCCAGCTTTTCTGCAAGCATCGCCTGGTCGTATAGCAGCTCACTGTCCTGAGGGAACTGCACTATTGCCTCAGCAAGGCGCTGGTAAGCCTGTGCATAGAGCTTGTAATCGCGCAGCAGTTGCACCTCTGCACTGATCTTGGTGCGCTCGTCTTCTGGCTGTACTTCGGGTGCAGAGCGAATGAGCTTGCGCGCTTCTTCTACCTTTCCCTGGCGTGCCAGCAAAGATGCGCTGCGCACAATGACACGCAAAGCGTCTCTAGGATTCTCGATTCGATCGAGGTACGTTTGGGCGATGTCAAATTTGCGCGACTGTTCTGCCAACTGCGACAAAAGCAGATAGGCCTGCACCAGGCCGCGCGCCATCTCCTTGGGCTCTGCGGCAGCTGTGTCAGCGACTTGGTGCAACGCAACATAGGTTAAAAGCGATGCCTCTGCCTGCGCCAGTTTTTGTGTCTGAAACTCGAGAGAACCCTGAACCAACCAGCTATCTGCGAAGTTCGGGGATTCTCGGGTAACGACTTGCACTTGGTCGTAGGCGTCGACGAAGCGTTGTGCATCCAGCAAATTGCGCACGTAGGCCATTCGCAATTCGGGTGAAACTCTGCGATCCAGGAACTTGCGTGCAAACTCCTCTGCCGCTGGCAGTTTTGAGCCCATCATGGCCAGAGCCAGGTAGGCGGGTTCTTCTGCTTTGGGGTTCAGCGCAGTTGCCCTATGCGCAGCTTGCATGGCGCCTTCAGAATCCGCAGCCTGAAATCGCAGCAGCCCCAGTGTGGACCAGGCGGTCGGTCCTGTGGTGGCGTTGGATAGTTCCGCGGCCAACGCGGACTGCATTACGCTGGCCACCTGCCTCTTGTCGGCTGTCCGGTTCAGGTAGCGCGGGAGTTGGCTGATAGCGGCGATGCGATCGGGCTCGGGTAATACAGCAAGGTGGCGCCTGATAGGTTCCTGTACATCGGCGACGCGGTTCATGCCGACCAGAATATGCACCAGGTAGCGGGTGGCTTCCTGGGAAGACGGGAACGCCTGGGTCCAGGCGCGGGCGGCGTCCAGTGCCGCTTCGCCACTGCGTGCACCGACTGCAAGCTCTACGGCACGCTGGTACAGCCGTGGTGACTTGGATTTGCGGGCTGCGTCCAGGAGCAGTGCGTAGGCGGAGGCGTTATCGCCGGCCTGGGCGCTGAGCTCTCCTACCAGCAGTTCGTAGAAGAGGTCACGGTCCAGTGCCGAGTTGTCGGGAAGCGCCTTCGCCGCGCTCGCGCCGAGGACGGGTTCGCCGACAAATAGTGCTACAAGTGCGAGCACACTGAGGATTCGTTGGGATCTGAACATGAGATCATAATAATCCAAGCCTCAAAGACCGTTGCCGATGCCCGAATTACCTGAAGTTGAAGTTACCCGCCTGAGTTTTGCGGACCGCATTGCGGGAGCGCGCATTTTGAAGGTGCACATGGGAAAACCCTTGCGATGGCCCTTGCAATGTGACCCGGAATCGCTCATTGGTCGGCAAGTTATTGCAGTGCGCCGCAGGGGCAAGTACCTGATTTTGGATCTCAGTGTGGGCCAATTGCTGGTGCATCTGGGCATGTCGGGCAGTCTGTCATTCGGCACCAAATTGCCTCCATCCGGTCTGCATGACCACTTTGATATGCAAACCACGCAGGGTCGCTTGCGACTGAACGATCCCAGGCGTTTTGGGGCGGTGGTCTATGTGACAGGCGACAGCGATCCGACTTCTGCGAAGCTCCTGGGCAAGTTAGGCATGGAACCCTTGGCCGACGACTTTACGCTGCAGCGCTTCGAGCTCGGTTTGAAGCATCGCAAAGCGCCGATCAAGCAGGTTTTGCTGGCCGGCAACGTGGTCGTGGGTGTGGGAAACATCTATGCTTCCGAGGCATTGTTTCGCGCCGGAATTCGCCCCACACGAAGTGCCAGCACTATCGGTAAGCAGCGCGTTGCAAGTCTGTATGGGGCCATCCGCTCGGTATTGGCGCAAGCGGTGCAGGCGGGTGGCGCTACCTTGCGCGACTTTTCCAATGCCCACGGAGAGCACGGCCACTTTCAGATGCAGGCACAAGTTTATGGGCGTGCGCAAGAACCTTGCGTAGTGTGTGGCACCCGCATCCGGGCGATCCGACAGGGGCAGCGTTCGACCTTCTTCTGCCCGTCATGCCAGAAGGCCTGAACGCAGCGAGCCAGCGCGGTGCTATATTGACGCCCTGTGAGGGGACACTTGGCTACATCTTTCAATGATCAGTTTGACCAGCATGGCACATGGCGACGTGAGTTCGCGCTGCGCCTGAAACTGTTGGGTGAATGGCTCAAGGACAATGAATTGCTGGATGCAGCAGTTGAGGAGCGTTTGCGCAGGCTCGAGGCCCAGGTGCGCTCCGACAAGGTCATGGTTGCGTTTGTTGCGGAGTTTTCGCGCGGCAAGTCGGAGATGATCAACGCCATTTTCTTTGCCGGGTACGGGCGGCGCATCATGCCCGCAGGTGCCGGTCGCACCACCATGTGCCCCACGGAAATGGGCTACGACGCAGAGATTCCACCGTGCTTGCGGCTGCTGCCCATCGAGACCCGACTGCAACCCCAGGCACTGATGGAGTGGCGCATGGCCCCTGAGAAGTGGACGCGTCTGGATCTGGACGTCAACAATCCGCAGCAACTGGCTTTGGCTTTGGAAAAAGTGGCAGAGACACTGAAGGTCACGCAGGATGAAGCCCGCGCGCTGGGCTTTTGGCACAACCAGGCACCGGAAGATAACCCACTGGTCGATGCCCAGGGCTTGGTCGAAGTCCCGAGGTGGCGCCACGCGCTCATCAACATTGCACACCCCTTGCTCAAGCAGGGGCTGGTCATCCTGGATACGCCGGGCTTAAACGCGATTGGTGCAGAACCAGAACTCACGGTGAGCCTCATACCGCAAGCCCAGGCAGTGCTCTTCATACTCGGTGCAGATACGGGCGTCACCAAATCCGATTTGGCCATCTGGCGCGAACACATCTGCCCCGAGGCCGGTGACAGTAATTCCAGACTGGTAGTCCTGAACAAAATCGATACCTTATGGGATGCCTTGAGTACACCAGCACAGATTCAGGCCCAGATTGAACGGCAGAAAGCCAGTACCGCCGAAATTCTGGGATTACCGCCCGATCGTGTGATCGCAGTCTCTGCGCAAAAGGGGTTGGTGGCCAAGGTGACTAACGATGAACAACTGCTGGCGCAGAGCTGTCTGCCGTTGTTGGAGGACGCGTTGGGGCGCGGCATGATGGGACAACGCCAGCAGATTCTGGGCAATGCCATGGCCACTGGCATTGGAGATTTGCGCACGGAGACCGGTCGTGTCATCAACATTCGCAAGCGCGACCTGACCGAACAGCTGGTGGAGCTCAGCGGTTTGCAGGGTAAAAATTCTTCCGTCATCAAGCATATGCGTACCCGCATTTCGCATGAGCAGGCCGAGTTTGACCAAGGTGGTGCAAAGATCCATGCGGTGCGCTCGGTTCACCTCAAACTACTGCGGGAAGTATTTGGCATTCTGGGATCGGCCGCACTCAAGAAAGAAATGGGGCAACTTACATCGGCGCTGATGCAAAAGGGCCTGAAGTTGGGCGTAAAGCGCGCTTACGGTGACACGTTTGACCGGCTGCGCGCCAATCTCCAGCGGGTGCAAACGCTCAGCGGCGAGATTCAGGACATGCTGGCAGCTACGTTCCGCCAACTCAATGCGGAGCATGGCTTTTCCTTGCAGGCACCGGCCGAGCCGCAAGTGCTGCGCTATGTGGAGGATCTGGATGCTGTGGAGCGCAGCCATTTGCAGTACCTGGGTCTGAGCAACGCCTTCAAATTGGCGCAACCAGAGTTCTCGGACCGGCTGGTCCGGGCGCTTTCAACGCGGTTGCGGGGCATCAACGAAGCCGCGTTGGCCGACATTGAACTGTGGAGCAAGTCGGCTGCAGCACAACTCGATGCCCAACTGCGTGAGCGGCGGCGCAACTTTACGCGGCGCATCGAAGCAATCGACCGAATTCAGCAAGCCGCAGGTGGCCTCGAAGACCGCATGGTAGAAATACGCCAGCAGGAAGCAGTGCTGAATCAGATCGACGTTAAGCTCGCGGAACTCACATCCTATCTGATTGCTGCCCGGGATTCGGCGCCTGCGGACGCATTGGCGCACGCCGCTTGAGCGGCAACTTACATGACTTTGCCGCGCGGGTCGTTGCGTGGCAAAAGCACCATGGTCGCCACGACCTGCCATGGCAAAGAACTTCAGATCCCTACCGGGTGTGGCTGTCGGAGGTGATGCTGCAGCAAACCCAAGTTGCGACCGTGCGGACTTACTTCACACGTTTTGTGGAACGGTTTCCCGATGTGCGGCAACTGGCTGCGGCCAGCCAGGACGAGGTGCTGGGTTTGTGGAGCGGACTGGGCTACTACAGTCGTGCCCGCAATTTGCACCTGTGCGCACAACTCGTGGTATCCCAGCATCACGGCGAGTTTCCAAGGCAGGCAAACGTGTTGCAGACCTTGCCGGGGATCGGGCGCTCGACCGCAGCGGCCATTGCCTCCCTTTGTTTTGGTGAGCGTGTTGCCATTCTGGACGCCAATGTCAAACGCGTTGTCACGCGTGTGCTGGGTTTTGATGGCGATCTGGCACTGGCAGCCAACGAACGTACACTGTGGGACGCTGCGACGGGACTTCTTCCCTCGCCAAGCGTGGCCCGTACCTGCATGATGGGCTACACGCAAGGGATGATGGATCTGGGCGCCATGGTGTGCCTTCCAAAGGCACCGCTGTGTCCTGTCTGTCCGGTACGGCAACGGTGTTGTGCCGCAGAGTCTGGTGAACCCCAGCGCTACCCGGTGCGCACCCGCACGCTCAAGCGCAGCAGCCAGTCACTGTGGCTCCTGTGGTTACGCAGGGCCGATGGGTCAGTATGGCTATACAAACGCCCCCCCGCGGGTGTGTGGGCCGGCCTGTATTGCATGCCGGTGTTTGACTCCGAACAGGAAATGCGAGATGCACTGCCCGAGAAGCTTCACAAGCGCTTGCAAATGCAACCCGCTTTTCGGCATGTGTTGACACACAAAGACCTGCACCTGCATCCCTGTGTGATCGATTTGCATCATGGACAGACCGAGTGGGGCGATGGACGCTGGGTTAGCGCCGCGCAGTGGCCTGCGCTGGGTCTGCCAGCGCCGATCAGGACCTTGCTGGAAGCTCCCGGTGGCGCTTGAGCGTGACGCGGCGTTCAGAAAAATACGCCGCGAGTTGCTCTACCAAATAGACCGACCGATGCTGGCCACCGGTGCAACCCACTGCCACGGTGACATAGCTGCGGTGGTCACGCACCAGAGACGCGAGCCAACTGTCGAGAAATTGGGCAATGTTGTCCTGCATCCGTCGCACATCTGCCTGGGCCGCCAGAAACTCTTGCACGCCCGGGTCAAGTCCAGTCTGCTCCCGCAAACCGGGTTCGTAATGCGGGTTGGGCAACATACGGACATCGAATACAAAATCGGCATCGCTGGGCACGCCGCGTTTGAAGGCGAATGATTCAAACACCAGGGTCAGTTGGTCCGATGGTGAGGAGATAAGCGCCTTGACGAAAGCCTGAAGTTGGGCTGGTCGAATCACACTGGAGTCGATCACGTGAGATTGTTCGCGCAAGGCACTGAGCAGTTCACGTTCGAGCGCAATGGCGTCAACGAGCGCGCGCCGCGCGTCATCGGTGCAAAGCTCCGACGGCTGCGACAGAGGGTGCCTGCGCCGGGTCTCCGAGTAACGCCGCACCAAGGTATCGGCCGTTGCATCCAGAAACAGCGGCTTGACCAGAATTCCCTGGTCGCGCAGCGTCTGAAGTTGTTGCGGCACCAGGGGCAGTGACGCAGCGCTACGCACATCCATCGCAATGGCGACCCGTTGCGCCTGGTGTTGCTGCTCCAGCTCGACAAACGCCACCAGCAATTCGGGTGGCAAATTGTCTACGCAATAAAAACCTGCGTCTTCCAGGGCGTGCAAGGCCACGGACTTCCCGGAGCCCGACATGCCGGTGATAAGCACTATTTCCATCAAACGCCTGACTGCAACATTTCCTTGGCGTGTGCCAAGGTGGTACTGGACAATTTCTCACCCCCAAGCATACGGGCGATTTCTGCCACGCGCCGCTCGCCGTCAACGACCGCAACCGTGCTCAGCGTGTGTCCATTTTCCAGGCGTTTGGATACCACCAGATGGTGATCACCACACGCTGCCACCTGCGGCAGGTGGGTGACCGCGAGCACCTGGCGGTCGCGCCCCAGCTGTTGCATTAACCGTCCGACCGTTTCCGCCACCGCGCCACCGACGCCGGCGTCCACCTCATCAAAAATCAAAGTCTGCGCCGTGCCCAGTTGGCTGGTGGTGACGGCAATTGCCAGCGCCATGCGCGAGAGTTCACCGCCAGACGCAACTTTTCCAACCGGACGGGGCGTGCTGCCAGCGTGCCCTGCCACCAGAAACTGGATGTCCTCCAAGCCACTTTGCTGGGGCTGGGAACTGGCTTCCAGGGCTACCAAAAACTGACCTCCTTGCATGCCCAGGCCCTGCATGGCCTGGGTAATGGCCTGGGCCAGCCGCGGAGCGGCCGTGGCACGTGCTTTTGAAACCACGTGGGCTTCTGCCAGGTAGGCGTCGTGTGCGCGGCGCTCCGCCAGGCGCAAACCCTCCAGATCAGTGGCGGCATCCAGCGCCCTGAGCTCGGATTTCCAGGAGAGCAACAGATCCGGCAGTTCCTGCGGCGCGCGTTTGTAGCGTCGTGCCAATGAAACCCACTGAGACAAGCGTGCATCAAGTTCTGCCAGTCGTTCGGGATCAAGGTCCGTGCGGCGCAAGTAGGCACGCAGTGTGTGCAGTGTGTCTTCTGCCTGAGCGATGCTGGATGCCAGCACCTCCACCGTGGCATTGAAATCCGGCTCCAGATGGGCCTGGGTCTGCAATTGCTGCAACGCATGATTGAGCTGCCGCAGCGCGCCGCCCTGATCACTTTCCAGGGCAGACAACGCGCCACGCGCTGCATCCATCAGGGCTTGCCCATTCGCCAGACGGCTATGGCTGGCGTTGAGTTCTTCCCACTCGTGGGCTTGCGGTCGCAGCTTGTCAAGTTCACCAATCTGCCACTGAAGGCGGTCCCGTTCGCGCTGGAGCGAGTCCTGTGCCTCCAATGCTGTGGAGAGTTGCGACTGGCTGTGGCGCCAAGCATGCCACCAGTCGGCAAGCGCCTGGGTCGAAACCTTGGCATAGGCATCGAGAAGTCCGCGGACTGCATCAGGGCGGGTCAGACTCTGCCAGGCGTGCTGGCCGTGAATATCCAGCAACTGCTCGCCCAGTGTGCGGAGTTGCTGTGCAGTGGCAGGGCTGCCATTCACCCAGGCTCGACTCTTGCCCTGGGCGTCGACGGTGCGGCGCAGGAGCAGGGTGTCCAGCACCTCAAATCCGTTCGTGTTCAATAGCGTGTGCAGGCCATCCGGTGTATCGAATTCAGCACTCACTTCGGTACGCGCAGCACCTTCCCGAATGATGCCGACATCGGCCCTTGCACCTGTGACTAACTGCAAAGCATCGATGAGGATCGATTTGCCGGCCCCGGTTTCTCCGGTCAGTACACTAAAGCCACGCTCCAGTTCGAGTTCCAGTTCTCGAACGATGACAAAGTCACGTAGGGATATTCGTCGCAGCGCCACGATCAGGCCACTCCTTCGTTCCAGTGCAGCTTTTCACGGAGGGTATCGAAGTAGGACCAGCCCTTGGGGTGAAGGAACCGTACCTGGTATTCCGAGCGCGTCACCACAATGCGGTCGCCGTGCATGAGGGACGCCAGTGACTGCATGTCAAAATTGGCGCTGGCATCACGCCCTGCTACTATTTCGATAGCTATCTCCGCAGCATTGGCAAGCACTATAGGCCGATTTGACAAGGTATGCGGTGCGATGGGAACGAGTACCCAGCCGGGAATGGAAGGGTGCAACAATGGCCCGCCGGCCGACAGCGAATAGGCTGTAGAGCCCGTTGGCGAGGCAATGATCATGCCGTCTGCGCGCTGGTTGGCCACAAAGTGACCATCAACTTCCACGCGTAGTTCGACCATGCCCGAGGTTGCACCACGGTTGACCACCACGTCGTTCATGGCCAGGGCGGTGAACACACAATGACCATCACGCATCACTTTAGCCTGCATCAGGCTGCGGTGGTCTTCCGCATACTGCCCAGCCATCATGGGTTGAAGTGTCGTGTGAAAGTTGTCGAACGGTATATCGGTGATGAAACCCAATCGCCCCTGGTTGACACCGATTAGGGGAACGCCGTAAGGCGCCAACTGGCGTCCAATGCCAAGCATGGTCCCGTCACCGCCAACCACCACGCACAGGTCACAGGTTTCTCCAATACGCGCGACGTCCATGGTGGTGTAGTCGGTGATACCCATGTTGGCAGCTGTGTCGATTTCTAGGGCTACATCGCACCCAAGTTCGAGAAGAAACTGCCCGATCGTCTCCAGTGCCTTGCGCGTTGATGCACCGGCCACGCCAGACGATGTAGCCTGGTACTTACCAACCAGCGCAACCTGTTGAAAAGGAGATTTCATTCGCAAATTACATCACTAAAATGGTCGCATGCTCGACGATCGATCCAAGTTGTTGTTGAAAGCTCTGGTAGAGCGCTATATTGCCGACGGCCAGCCTGTGGGAAGCAGAACCCTTTCCAAAGCATCGGGCCTGGAGCTTTCGCCTGCCACCATCCGCAACGTGATGTCCGATTTGGAAGAGTTGGGGCTGATCGTCAGCCCCCACACCTCGGCTGGCCGTATCCCGACGGCAAAGGGTTATCGCCTGTTTGTGGACACCATGTTGACGGTGCAATCGGGACAATTCGCCGCGCACAGCCTGGCACCAGACCAGCCCCAAAAGGTCATCTCCAACGCAGCATACTTGCTCTCGAGCCTGTCCCAGTTTGTGGGGGTCGTAGTGGCGCCGCGCCGGACTTCGGTTTTTCGGCATATCGAATTCTTGCGCCTGTCGGAGCGCCGTTTGCTGGTCATCATCGTGTCGCCGGACGGTGACGTGCAAAACCGGGTCATCTTTACCGAATTGGACTATTCGCAGGTGCAACTGGTAGAGGCGGCGAACTTTCTGAATAGCCATTACGTGGGGCTGGACATCGAGAACGTCCGGCAGCGGTTGCAGGGTGAGGTCGAGTCGTTGCGGTCTGAAATCGCCACGCTGATGCAGGCGGCCGTGAATGTGAGCTCCGAAGCCATCTCTGAAGTGCAGGATGAAGTCATCATATCGGGCGAACGCAACCTGCTGTCTGTGTCTGACTTTTCCAGTGATATGGGCCACTTGCGCCGTGCATTCGAACTGTTTGAACAGAAAGCGCAGCTCATGCGACTCATGGACATCACCGGCCAGGCAGAGGGCGTTCGCATCTTCATTGGCGGGGAGAGCAAGGTGGTGCCGTTTGAGGATTTGTCCATCGTCAGCAGTCCGTACGAGGTGGACGGCACTGTCGTGGGCACGCTCGGCGTGATCGGGCCAACGCGCATGGCCTACGATCGGATGATTCAGATTGTTGACATTACCTCCAAGCTCGTCAGCAACGCATTGAGCCACCACAAATAACGGTCAACACCGTATTCCGTTCCCAAATTATGTGTGTCTAGGCGCGAAGCCGCAGGCAGTGCTCTGGCACGACAAGGCGAAGCAACAACGACACGGATGATTTGGAAACGGGATTAGCCAGAGTAGACCGTGGACGCAGTGTCTCCACCCCGGCCCGTCCAGTTGGTGTGGAAGAACTCACCTCGTGGACGGTCCACGCGCTCGTACTGGTGCGCACCAAAGTAGTCGCGTTGTGCCTGTAACAGATTGGCAGGCAGACGTTCGCTGCGATAGCCATCGTAGTAGGCTAGTGCGGCAGACATGGCTGGTGTCGGCACACCGGCGCTGAGCGACGCGACCAGCACGTTGCGCAAGGCCTGCTGTGCTTGCGCGATGCCATCCCGAAAGAAGGGATCCAACAGGAGATTGACCAACTCAGGATCGGTATCGAATGCGTCTTTGATGCGGCCCAGAAACGCAGAACGAATAATGCAACCGCCACGCCAAATCAAGGCGATTGCACCATAGTTGAGGCGCCAGCCAAAATCCAATGCGGCTGATCGCATCAATTGGTAGCCCTGGGTGTAGGAAATAATCTTGGCCGCGTACAGGGCATTACCTAGTTCTTCTATCAATGTCTTGCGGTCGCCTGAGAATTGCAAAACCGGCCCCGACAGCACTTGCGCCGCCGACACGCGTTCATCCTTCATCGACGACAACGTGCGTGCAAAAACCGATTCGGTGATCAGGGTGAGTGGGACGCCCAACTCCAGCGCAGTGGCTACGGTCCATTTCCCGGTGCCTTTTTGTCCGGCTTTGTCGAGGATTTTGTCCAGCAGTGGTGCGCCGTCATCATCTTGCACGGCGAGAATGTCACGGGTGATTTCGATCAGATAACTTTGAAGGGGGCCTTCGCACCATTGGGCAAACACAGTGTGCATTTCGGATGCTGTCATCCGCAGCATCCGGCGCATGATGTCGTAGACCTCGCATATCAGCTGCATGTCCCCGTATTCGATGCCGTTGTGCACCATTTTGACAAAATGCCCTGACCCCGCATCGCCGATCCAATCGCAGCAAGGGACGCCATCGTCGACTTTCGCTGCGATCGCTTGAAAGATGGGTTGAACACTTTTCCACGCCGCAACAGACCCGCCGGGCATGATGGCCGGGCCATGCAGAGCGCCCTCTTCACCGCCGGACACCCCGGCACCGACAAAGTGCAACCCCTCCGCTTCAAGGGAAAGTACCCGCCGATTAGTGTCCGAAAAATGGGAGTTCCCACCGTCTATGACAATATCCCCCGTTGTGAGCATGGGCACAAGAAGCGAAAGCACATCGTCGACCGCCGACCCGGCAGGAACCATCAACAGGACTTTCCGTGGCAACGCCAGCGACTCAATCAGGTTCTGAACCGAATCGCATGCAAGGATGTTCTTGCCTTGACCGCGTCCCGAAACAAATCGCTGCACCTTGCCGACAGTGGCGTCAAACAGGGAGACAGAGAAACCTTTGTTCTCCATGTTGAGCGCCAGATTCTCGCCCATGAGTCCTACGCCAATGAGTCCGATATGCGATGTCATGCGATGTCCCGTGTGGAAATACTGCGGAAGTTTAGCCCCAATGGGCCATTACAATCTGCGCTTCGGTTGGGGCGTTAGCTCAGTTGGTTAGAGCAGAGGACTCATAATCCTTTGGTCGAGTGTTCAAGTCACTCACGCCCTACCATTTCTCCTTGCGTCTGAGCGTATTGCTTGAATACTACTTATCTTGCATTTGCCAGACTCCTGACCAGTCAGCAGGTGGTGGGTTGTGCTGAAAATGCTTGCAGCGTTCCACATAAAGGTGTGCGGCCTTGTCCGCTGGATTCAGGGCGAGTACCTGTTCAAAGTCAGCGATCGCCTGCTCCCACTTCTTTGAACGGTATTTCGATAATCCAACGCGAAAGAAATGCAAGGCATCGGTCATGGACGGATAGGTGTCCTCGGTGTGGTAGTCCATCACCTCGTACACCGCGCCCGGCTGGGTGCGACCCTTGACAACGATGAGGTCCAGCTCCCTGCAAAAGTACGTTCCCTTGAGTTGCCGATAGGTGGAGTCACTGATCATGATGCGAGCCCCATAGGTCTTGCACGCGCTCTCGAGGCGGGCTGCGAGATTCACACCATCGCCGATGATGGTGTAGTCCATCCGTCGTTTGGATCCGATGTTTCCCGACACCACATGGTCGGTGTTGATTCCAATGCCAATTTCGACTGGAATTCTTCCTTCGGCACGGCGGACTGTATTCCACTGCATTAAATTCCGGATCATTTCCAGGGCTGTGCGCAGGGCCCTGTCCGGGTCATCGGCATGCTGTACCGGAATCCCGAATGCGCACATGATCGCGTCACCAATGAACTTGTCCAGCATGCCATCTTCGCGCTGGATGCAACCTACCATCAATGTGAAGTATTCATTGAGTAGTTCCACCGTCCGTTGGGGGCCAAGCTCCTCGCTGATCGATGTGAAACCTCGGATATCAGAAAACAAAACGGTGGCCAGGACGCTTTTCCCGCCGAGTGCCTCTGCGCCTTGTGCAAGCATCTTGTCGGCAATGTTCGGATCCATGTAGCGGGACATGGTGGACTTCATGCGCTTTTCGCTGGAAATATTCTCCAGCAGTGCCATGGCACCGATGCGAAGACCGTCCGCCGAGAGCAGGGGCTGCAGTGTCAGATTCACAGAAACCGACTCCGACTCCACCTTGAACTCGGTATCCATCAAGGCAACCATGGTTTGCTCACCATCGAGCAGTTGTAGTCGATCGACAAACCACGCGTTTTCCGAACCAAAGAACACGGCCGCATCCTGATTGAGGATCTGTGCGGGCAGCGTTTTCAGAATCCGCAGTGCCGCGGCGTTGCAGGTGACTATCCGGTTGTCTTCGTCGAAAGTGATGACGCCATTGGACATCGACTCCAGCATGGCTTCGTTGTAATTCTTGATTGCCTGAACGTCCGCAAACAACTTGGCGTTCTCCAGGGCAATGGCGATTTGTGCGGTAAACGCCCGCAGGTGGGACTCGTCCTCATCGCTGAAAGGGCCGCCCCGACGATTCAGAATCTGGGTGACTCCAATGGTCTTGCCCTTCTTGTTGATGATCGGAACGCACAAAATAGAGCGGGTGAAATAGTTGGTCTTTCGGTCGAACTCCGGGTTGAAGCGCAAATCCGCGTAGGCATGGGGAATATTGATGGATTTGCCCGATGTGAAGACGGCACCGGCGATTCCGACATGGTTGGGGAGCCGGATCTGCATGCGCTCCAATCCGTGTCCCACTTCGGACCAAAGCTCGCCCGTCTTTTCGTCATTGAGAAACAGTGTCGAACGCTCGGCGTTGAGGAGTCGGGTGGCTTCGCCCATCACGCGTTGCAGCAGGGAGCCGAGCTTGATGTCCTGCGTCATCTCGGACACCAGTTCGATAAACTCCATTTCCTTCTTGCTGGCTGCCTGCATCCTCTCGATGATGTTGGTGCTCTGCAATGCGACCGAGCCTTGGCTGATCATGGCGTCATACAAATCCAGATCATCCTGATTGAAATCGCCATTCTGCTTGTTCAGGGCTTCGGCAACACCGATGACTTCGCCGCGCGCCGTGCGGATGGGTATGCACATGATGTTGCGTGTGTTGTACCCCGTCTGCTCGTCCACCATTTTGTTAAAGCGCGGGTCAGCGTACACATCATTGATGACAAGGTTTTCGCCTGACTGGAACACGTGGCCAGCGACGCCGCTGGTATTGAGTATCCGGATTTCGAGCGACTTGGACCCTTGTGCCACTCGGGAGTAAAGCTCGTTGGTTTCCGGATTGTTGAGAAACAGCGAGCCCCGTTCACACTGAAGCTGCTGCGATGTCATTTCGACCAGGGCGTACAGAACCTCGTCGAATGTCGTGCAACTAGCCATCTTCTTGGTGACATGCAACAGCAGCTCCGCGTGCTGCAGTCGCTGGCGCACGGTGGCTTTTGGCTTGCGCGGGGCGGCACCCTGTTCCAGGAGCGGCTTCGGTGGTGCCCCTTTAGCGCTTGGCATCGGCATGCTCCTCAAGCTTTAGCCGCAAGGCGCGAATCGTGCCCTGCATGAGGGATGCTTCCTGCGATCTCTGAAGTAGGTTGTCTTGCATATCTGCCTCCCTTCGTTCCTTGGCGGCCTCGAGTGCGTGTCTCATTTGGCCAATGGAGTCCCTCATTTGCGCAAGATCATTGTCAAACGCCAAACGTTCATGAGCCATCATCTGTCGATGGTCCGCCACGACAGCCTCAAGTTGTGTTCTGAGCGCAGCTATCGTGTTCCTGTGTTGTTGCGCGTCGTTATGGGCCTTGATGACTTCGCACTGAACAGCGGCCTCCAGCGCTTTGTCTTTATGTTCCAATTCTTGCCGTAACACGGCAATGGTTTGGCGCAGTTCGCGTACTTCGCCGTCTCTTACCGCAACCGCCGCCTGAACGGCTTGGGCAGTGGCGCGCTGGCTTTGTTCGAGCTGCGTGCGTAGTGCGATGATGGTTCCCATCAGATCGCGCAATTCCATTTGCGGGTCATTGACGTCAGAGACGTTTGAAGTGTTCTTCATGGGGCCATTAATGCGCAGCGTTCGGCTAAATGACGCAACGTGACGTCATTCACACTCAGTTCTTTGGACCATTCTAGACAAGTTGAGTGAGCGAACCGCTCTTATACTCCTGTGCAAGCCAAACCGGAAGTGGTCAGTGAAGGCATCTACTCGTAGGGCAGGCACCAAGCTTGGTAATTTTGAGGGTTATGTTTGATGAAAAAGTTCGTGTTTGTCGTTGCTGCGGTGTTTGCCGCAACCCCCGTTCTTGCGGGTCCATTTGGTCTTTCGCAAGGATTACCTTTGGAAGAGATCCGTAAGGCAGGGACCTTTGTTGCAGCGCAAACGGACTACACTTATGAGGCCAAGCGCCTCGCCCAAGGAACTCCTGATTTCGACAGCTACAGTGTTCTTGCAACTCCCAAGCAGGGTTTATGCAGAATCGTGGCGTTCAGCGGTGACCTTTACACCGACGGCTACGGCCGGCAGTTGAAAACCCGGTTTCACGAACTGACCAGTGCTTTGGCAGGCAAGTACGGGACTCCCCGCGTAAGCCTCGATATTTCGAAGACTATTGATTTGTCCAGGAATTTTGGCTTTTGGAATTTGGGGGGTATCGGGATCGATGACAGCGACTGGATGGATGCGCTTTTACTGAGAAAGCGGCAGTTGAGCGCCGAATGGCAGGGCGATACCAGCTATGGGGACCCTGTTGGAATGGCGGGCTCCGCAGGAGGACTGCCTGATTCGCTCGCCTCCATTGCACTGGAGGGCCGTGCGCGGTCGGCCTCAAGTGCCTACCTTAGGCTAGAGTACCGATTCAGAAACTACGGTGAGTGCATCACCGAGTTGAAGGCCAAGCGCAGCGCAAATCTGTAGCGGCGGTTCCGGCAGCGGATTGCCGTTGTAGCGTCAGAGGTCTATTTTTTCTCCGCCAAATTCTGGCTCGCCAGGTTTTTGCGGCAGGTGGCGTTGATGACCCGTAGTTCGGCCAAAGTTTCGTCGATGCGCGATCGTTTCTTTTCCAGATCAGCGATTTCCTGGTCGGTGCGTTCAATGACGTAGGTGAGTTGCTGCGCGCGTCCCTCACCCTGGTCGCCGTACAGGTCCAGATAACGTTTGATCTCAGACAGAGGCGAGCCAATGGCCTTGGCGCGCAGTATCAGGGACAGACGGGCCCGGTCGCGCCGGGTGTAGACCCGCGCGCCGTTGATGCGTCGTGGGCTCAGCAACCCCTTGTCTTCATAAAAGCGCAGGGCACGCAGCGTGATGCCAAACTCCCGACACAACTCGGTGATGCCGAAAATCTCCGCCGCACCTTCGTCCCGGTGCGAATCGACGAACGCCTGCGCATCTGAGAGGACGGAATCTCTTTTTTTCACACCGGGGCCGAATTGCAGCTTCAGATGACGCGCTGCAGACGCATGGCGACGCTCATGTCACCAGAGACTTTGAGTTTGCCTGCCATGAAACCGGTGGCGGGCTCGAGGTCGCCGTCGAGCATGGCCTGCAGATTGTCCAGCGAGATGCCTACGGTGCAATCGGTCTCGACGGCATCGTTGGTCACGGTATTAGGGGTGGACTTGCCATCGATGACGATGACGCCGTCGGCTCCCATATCGAATTTCAATGTGGCGTTGAGGCCGCTGTCGGCGCCAACTTTAGTGCGGATTGCCTGGGTGCAGGATTCGAGAGACATGTACTGGTTCCTTGATTGAACAGAATTGAAGACGTGAAAACGAAAGGAATCCTAGCAGGATTGCTTTACGTTACTAATAGTATAAACACCTAAACGATATTTAGTTGACGTTAACGTCATCATGATTTCTAATACGTCCCATTGAACCTGAGGACTGACCCGATGCCTGCGATTCGCTCCAAGATCCAACCCCGCTCCGACGCCTTTGCCGCCAACACGCAACGCATGTCGGAGATGCTGGCCGAGGTGCAGCGCTTGGAGGGACTGGTCATTGCCGAAAGCGAATCCAAGCGTGAGAAGTTCGAAAAACGCAAGCAATTGCTGCCGCGCGAAAGGGTGGCCCGCTTGCTGGATCGCGGTACGCCGTTCCTGGAACTAAGCCGATTGGCGGGTCTGAACATGCACGACGACGATGGTAAGAAGTCGGTAATGGGGGGAGGTTCCATTGTCGGTATCGGCGTAGTGGCAGGTAAACGCTGTGTCATTTCGGCAAGCGACAGTGCCGTCAAAGGTGGCACGGTAGCGCCCATGGGTTTGAAAAAGGGTTTGCGCATCCAGCAGATTGCTCAGGAAAACAAATTACCGCTCATCTCGCTGGTCGAGAGTGGCGGTGCCAATCTGATGTACCAGAGCGAGATCTTCATCGAAGGCGGGCGCACCTTTGCCAACCAGGCCCGCATGTCCGCTCTGGGCTTGCCGCAGATAGCGGTGGTGCATGGCTCGTCCACTGCCGGCGGGGCCTACCTGCCTGGCCTGTCCGACTATGTGATTTTGGTGCGCGGGCGCTCCAGCATTTATCTGGCAGGCCCGCCCCTGGTCAAAGCGGCGATTGGCGAGGATTGCACGGATGACGAACTCGGCGGTGCTGAAACCCATGCGCAGGTGACAGGTCTGGGCGAATACCTGGCCGAGAACGATGCCCACGCCATCGCCCTGGCACGTGAGGTCATGGACAAGCTCAAGTGGGATTGCGCCACAACACCTGCGGGTTACACCGAACCACTGTTTGACGAGCAGGAACTGATGGGCATCGTCCCGGCCGATGAGCGGGAACCGTACGACGTACGCGAAGTCATTGCCAGGCTGGTGGATGGGTCCGATTTTCTGGAGTTCAAGGCGTCCTATGCGCCTGAGATGATGTGCGGCCACGCGCGTGTGCAGGGGCATCTGGTGGGCATTCTGGGCAACAATGGTCCCATTCAACCCACCGGTTCCACCAAAGCGGGGCAGTTTATTCAGCTCTGCGATCAGACCAACACGCCTCTGGTGTTCCTGCAAAACACCACCGGCTACATGGTCGGCTCGGTGGCCGAGCGCACCGGTGCCATCAAGCACGGCTCCAAAATGATCCAGGCGGTAGCCAATGCGCGGGTGCCCAAGTTCACCTTCATCCTGGGTGGGTCCTATGGCGCGGGTAACTACGGCATGTGCGGTCGCGGATTCGATCCGCGCTTCATATTTGCATGGCCGACGGCGCGCACCGCCGTGATGGGTGGTGCGCAGGCGGCCAAGGTCATGGACATCATCAACCGCGCCAAGGTCGAGCGCATGGGCATGGAAGCCAACGACGAAGCGCTTAAGGCCATGTCCGACGGCTTACGCTTGCGGCTTGACAAGGAGAGTGCCGCACTTTTCGGCACGGCGCGCCTGTGGGATGACGGCATCATCGACCCGCGCGATACGCGCCGCGTCTTAGGTTTGTGCCTGGCACTGGCCACTGAGGCCGACCAACGCAAGCTGCACCCCAACACTTTTGGCGTTGCACGCCTCTAGCGGCCCATCAACACAGCTCTTTCCATCAAAAGGTTCTCGCCATGAAATTCACACCCGAACACGAACAGATTGCCGACACTGTGCGCAAATTTGTCGCCAATGAGATTAATCCCCACATTGCCGAATGGGAAAAAGCGGGCATCTTCCCCGCACACCAGGTATTCAAGAACATGGGCGACCTGGGGCTGCTGGGCATCAAGTACCCGACTGAGTTTGGTGGCATGGGGCTGGATTTCAGTTATTCCATGGTCATGGCCGAGGCGCTGGGCGAGTGCAATGCCGGTGGGGTTCCCATGGCGATTGGCGTGCAGACCGATATGTGCACGCCCGCACTGGCCCGGTTTGGATCCGATGCGCTGCGGCACGAATATCTGGCACCCAGTATCGCTGGCGACATGGTGGGCTGCATTGGAGTCTCTGAAGCAGGTGGCGGCTCCGATGTGGCCGCCCTCAAGACCACAGCCAAGAAGGACGGTGGCGACTACCTCATCAACGGCTCCAAAATGTGGATCACCAATGGCATGCAGGCCGACTGGTGCTGCCTGCTGGCCAACACCAGCGAGGGCGCACCACACAAGAACAAATCACTCATCATGGTGCCGCTCAATAGCCCTGGTGTCACGCGCCAGAAGATCGAGAAGATCGGCATGCATTCCAGCGATACGGCACAGCTGTTTTTTGACAATGTGCGCGTGCCCCAATCCAACCTGATTGGCCAAGAGGGCCTTGGGTTCATGTTGCAGATGTTGCAGTTCCAGGAGGAGCGTCTGTATGGTGCAGCGGGGGCTTTGCGTTCGCTCGACCGGCTGATTGACCAGACGATTGACTACACACGCCAGCGCCAGACCTTTGGCAAACCCATTCTGAGCAACCAGGTGGTGCACTTTCGTCTGGCCGAGTTGCGCACCGAAGTGGAAGCCCTGCGCTCCCTGACATACCGCGCAGTGGAATCCTACGTGTCGGGCAAGGATGTGACGCGGCTGGCCTCCATGGCAAAACTCAAGGCCGGCAGATTGCACCGCGAAGTGGCTGACAGTTGCCTGCAGTATTGGGGCGGCATGGGCTTCACCGCCGACAACCCTATTTCGCAGTCGTTCCGCGATGGTCGCCTGGTGTCGATTGGCGGCGGTGCAGACGAGATCATGCTCGGCATCATCTGCAAATACGAAGGCACATTGCCGGGCAAGTCCTGAGTCTGGTCATGCATCTGAATGCTATTGATTTGGTAGCTGTCCACGCACAGCAGACGGGCGCTACGCTGCATATTACCTTGAATCGTCCAGAAGCTCGCAACGCCATGTCGCTGCAGATGGTCGATGAATTGCGACGGTTGCTGGCTGCGGCCGAGGCCAGCGCGGGCACGCCAGAGGCGGTGCGGGTGGTGGTTTTGCGTGGTGCCGGTGGGCACTTCTGTGCAGGGGCCGATTTGAAGGATATGGCGGGTGCCCGCATGCAGTTGATGCAAAAGGCCAAGGACGACCCGGCTGATCCTATCGCGCAGGCCAATGCAGCGTTTGGCCAATTGTGTGCCGCCTACTCCAGCACACCGTTGGCGGTGGTTGTTGTGCTGGAAGGCACGGTGATGGGCGGGGGCTTTGGTCTGGCGTGTGTCGCTGATGTGGCCATTGCCACCGACACCGCAAGTTTTCGTTTGCCCGAAACCGGATTGGGCGTCGTGCCCGCGCAGATTGCGCCGTTCCTGGTGGAGCGGCTTGGGTACTCGCATGCCAAACGGCTCGCTGTCACGGGTGGCCGGCTCAACGCGAGTGCTGCGCTGCACGTCGGGCTGGTGCATATGGTGGTTTCAACAGCGGGTGTGCCGGAGGTGCTGGACCAGGTGCTTGCCGACATTTTGGCCTGTGCACCGGGAGCCCTGAGTGCCACGAAGGCTTTGATCGCGAAGGCGCGACTCTGTGCTCCGAGCGATTTGATTGACGAGGCGGCAGCCGTCTTCTCCGCCGCAGCCCAAGGGTCCGAGGGTATTGAAGGGATGACCGCATTTATGCAGAAACGCAAACCACAGTGGGCACAGACATGACGTTCTCCAAGATTCTGATAGCCAACCGTGGGGAGATTGCCTGTCGGGTGATCCGCACGGCACGCAAATTGGGTTACCCCACGGTGGCGGTGTTCAGTGATGCCGACCGCGACGCGCCGCATGTGGCGCTGGCTGACGAAGCGGTGCACATTGGCGCTTCACCCGCTGCCGAGTCGTACCTGAAGTTCGATGCTATTCTGGACGCAGCGCGCAAAACTGGCGCGGACGCTGTCCACCCCGGGTATGGATTCTTGAGTGAAAACGCCGCATTTGCACAGGCGTGCGTTGACGCGGGAGTGGTGTTCATTGGCCCCCCGCCCAGTGCCATACATGCCATGGGCGACAAGGCGCTGGCCAAGCAACGGATGCTCGAAGCGGGGGTGCCTTGTGCGCCGGGCTATCTGGGTGCAGACCAAAGCGATACGGTGTTGATGGAAGAAGCTCTCAAGCTGGGCTTTCCGTTGCTGGTCAAGGCCGTGGCCGGTGGTGGTGGTCGTGGCATGCGGCTGGTGCGCTCCGAGGCTGAACTGCAGCCCGGCATCGACGGTGCGCGTCGTGAGGCTACCAGTGCCTTTGGCGACGGCACATTGATGCTCGAGCGCTTGATCGATAACGGGCGCCACATCGAAATTCAGGTGTTTGCTGACGCGCACGGCAACGCGGTGTACCTGGGTGAACGCGATTGCACGGCACAGCGTCGCCGCCAGAAGGTGATCGAAGAGGCACCCTCGCCGGTGGTCAGCCCAACCATGCGCGAAGCCATGGGAAAAGACGCGGTGGCCGCCGCGCTGGCTGTGGGTTACCGGGGGGCTGGCACGGTGGAGTTCATTGTGGACGACAAGCTCCACCACTATTTCCTGGAGATGAACACCCGGCTGCAGGTGGAGCATCCGGTGACGGAAATGATCACCGGGTACGACCTGGTGGAGTGGCAGCTGCGCGTGGCGGCCGGCGAGCCGTTGCCCGTCAGTCAAAGCCAGGTCCAGCTATGCGGTCACGCCATCGAAGCACGTCTGTACGTGGAGGACCCCTACACCGGGTTCACACCCCAGACCGGCAAGGTAGTGTGGTGGCAACCGGAGCGTGCGCTGCCGCAAGGACCACGCGACCATGGCGTTGCGCATGGGGTGCGCATCGACGATGGCATTCGCCAGGGCAGTGTGATATCGCCGTTTTACGACCCGATGGTGGCCAAGGTGATCGTGCATGGTCGTGACCGCGACGATGCGATCCGCCGGCTACGCGCTGCGCTTGCCAGGTCGCCTCTGCTTGGACTGAAGAACAATGGCCAGTTTCTGAGCGATTTGGTGAATCACCCAGCGTTTCGCAACGCCGAGATGACCACCACGCTGATCGACCAGTGGCTTGATGCCGGTGAACCATTGCTGCAAGCGCCCATTCCATCCGATGCAGATTGGCAAGTTGCGGCAGTCGCATTTGCGGCGCAAAACGGCAATAGCTGGCGCGCCAACAGTGTGGCGGCGTTTGACATCCGGCTGCAGCAGGGTGACCGTGTTCGCACGCTGCGTGTCCGGCCCGATGCGAGCGGTGGCGTGGCGGTGGCGCTCGACGGTGACGCCGCACAGGTCCGCGTCGTGGCGTTCGCGGAAGGTCTGCTGCGCTACGAAAATGAGAGCTGCCTGCGCAATGCCATCGCGGTGTTTGAGCACAATAGGCTTCACATTTCAATCGAAGGGCGCAGTTTCGAATTTGCCGAAGTCTCAGCCTTTCCCCAGGCGGATGCACTCAAGGATGCACGCAAGGCGCGTTCACCTGTGGCCGGAAAAGTTACCCAACTGCGCGTGGCTGTGGGCGACACGGTGCAAGAGGGCCAGCAGCTGGTTTGCGTGGAGGCCATGAAGATGGAGATGTGGGTGTGTGCCGAAGGCGCTGGGCAGGTTGCCGCCGTCAATGCCCGGGCAGGCGACCAGGTGGAATCGGCCGCCTTGCTGGTCGAACTGGAAATTACTCCCAAGGAAACATGATGGACAAAGCAATTCTCACCTGCGCGCTGACCGGCGTTCTGACCAACCCGAAGCAGCATCCCGTGCCGGTGACTCCGGCTCAGATGGCCGCAGAGGCACGCGATGCGTTCAACGCCGGTGCGAGCATCATGCACGTGCACATTCGCATGCAGGAGGACGGCTTCGGACATATGCCTTCGTGGGACCCGGATGTGGCAGAAAACGTGGTCGATGCGATTCGGGAAGCATGCCCTGGGGTCATCATCAACCTGACCACTGGCGTGGTCGGCAAGGACATCTCCGGCCCCTTGAACTGTATTCGACGCGTCAAACCCGAGATCGCGGCCTGCAATGCTGGCAGCCTGAATTACCTCAAGATCAAGGAAGACGGTAGCTGGGCCTGGCCGCCCATGGTGTTTGACAATCCGGTTGCCAAAGTGCAGCAGTTTCTGGACGTGATGGGCGAATGTGGCACGCACCCGGAGTTTGAATGTTTTGACGTTGGTATCGTGCGTTCGGTGACCATGTACCTGAAGAACGGCATGCTCAAACCCGACATGGGCTGTGCCGAGTACAACCTGGTGATGGGAGTCGCATCGGGCATGCCTTGTGACGCCAACTTGCTGGCGTTGCTGCCTCAATGGATGGCGCCAGACAGCATCTGGCAGGCCACGCTGATCGGCCGCGCTGAAATCTGGCCGGTGCACCAGAAAACGGCAGAGTTGGGCGGCATGCTGCGAACCGGGCTGGAAGATACCTTCTATCTGCCCAATGGCAACCGCGCCAGCGGCAACGGTGTTCTGATTGCGGAACTGGCAGCGTGTGCGGAAAAGGCCGGTCGCGGTGTGGCCAGTCCCGCAGAGGCACGCCAGATGCTGGGCCTGCGCGGTTAAGCTCCCATACGCGAGAAACCAAATTTGCTGTGCTAGAATTCGCGCCTCAGCGGCTGTAGCTCAGTTGGATAGAGTATCTGGCTACGAACCAGAGGGTCGTGGGTTCAATTCCTGCCAGCCGCACCAGTAATGACAAGGGTTAGCGTGTACTCACGCTAACCCTTTTGTCTTTTTGGGATTGGTTACACGGGTTGAAAAATTGGTAGCCTGCGCGGTTACTCTGCTGATAGAGAATGTGATCATTTATGCTCAGTAGAAATGTCCGCTGTTCTGGAGTCGATCATGCCGGGCTTCACAATCAACTTCCTTAATAGGCTCTCGATCAAGGCGCGTGTCACGGCGTTCACCCTGGGCATCTTTGTACTCAGCTTGTGGACCTTGGCGTATTACGCCAGCTACATGCTGCGCCATGACATGGTTCGCCTGCTGGGAGAGCAGCAAATGTCTGCAGTAACCATGGTTGCAAACGAGATCAATGACGAGATGCACGACGGAAAGCTGGCGCTGGAAAAACTCGCGCAACACATTGACTCCGGTTTAATGGCCAATCCGGCCGCCTTGCAGGCACAACTCGAGCGCAGTGTATTCATGGGGCACATGTTTAACAGCGGCATATTTGTGACTGACCTACACGGCACGGCCATTGCGGATGCGCCCAGGACCAGTGGACGCGTAGGGAGGAATTTTTCCGGCCAGCAGACCATGGAGCTTGCGCTGCACAGCGGTGCCGCAGTGGTAGGACGTCCCATCATCGGAAGAACATCGGGAACGCCGGCAATGGCCATAGTGGTGGGTATCCAGAATAGCCAGGGTCAGAAAATCGGTACGCTTGTGGGTGTGATCAACATCGGAGAGCCCGGCTTTCTTGACAAAATTGCGGCCAACTCCTACGGCAAGACCGGCGCCTATGTGTTGGCTGATCGTGCGACCCGGACGTTCATCACTGGAACCGAAAAGAACCGCATCCTGACCGCATTCCCGAGTCCCGGCATTTCCAAGGCACTCGATCGGTTTGCGCAGGGTTATGAAGGCTCACAGGTCTATGTCAACCACACGGGCGTGGAGGTGATGGCATCGGCCAAGGGCATCCCCGCTGCAGGCTGGATATTGGGCGCCACGCTGCCCACACAGGAAGCGTTTTCGCCTATCTTGGCTATGCAGCAGAACATTCTTCTGGCCACTTTGCTGCTGACGCTGCTGGCGGCTGGGTTCACGTGGTGGATGCTGCGCCGGGAACTTTCCCCCATGATGAGCACCGTCCAGTTCCTTGCCGACACTGCGCAAAAGAACACTTTGCCACATGCTCTGCCAGTTACTACGGACAATGAAATCGGCCAACTGTTGGGGGGATTCAACCAACTGCTGAAATCACTGCATCTGCGTGATGCGGCGATCAGCGAGAGCGAAGCGTTCAAGTCCGGCATCCTCAACGCACTGACTGCCCATGTTGCAGTACTCGACCACAACGGCGTGATCATCGCGGTCAACAATGCCTGGCTCGCATTTGCCATGGAAAACAGCGTCTCTTGCGACCAGCCCACTGGACACACCGGGGTTGGAGTCAATTATCTGGACATATGCCAGGGCCAGGGAGGCACGCAGATCGAAGGCGGACAAGACGCACGCGTCGGGATATTGCAGGTCATGCAACGCAACCTGGCCTCTTTTCAGATGGAATACCCATGCCATTCGCCCACCGAGCAACGCTGGTTCAACCTGTCGGCCACGCCCCTGGGTGCCGGTGGCGTGGTCATTGCCCACACCAACATCACCCAAAACAAGGTCCTGGAACTTGAGCTGGTAGAGCATCGCAATCACCTTGAGCACATGGTGGCGACACAAACCTCCGCTTTACAAAGCAGCGTTGAGGCGATGCGGGAAAGTGAATCGATGTTCAGGCTGTTGGCGCTCAATACCAGTGATGGCCTTGCTGTTTTTGAGAACAGTGTGATTGTTTACGTTTCACCGAGTTACCTGGGGCTGCTGGGCTTTGAGCGGGAAGAGGAAATCGGAAGAGGCGCGGATGCGATCAAAGACCTGATTCACCCCGACGATGCAGACCGGGTACTGGGCACAATTCATGCGGCAATGCAA
Source organism: Rhodoferax sp. (assembly GCA_020048895.1). GTDB lineage: Bacteria > Pseudomonadota > Gammaproteobacteria > Burkholderiales > Burkholderiaceae_C > Allorhodoferax. Next base: position 31,512 of record JAIFLV010000018.1, read on the forward strand.
GACAAGCTGCTGCGTAGCACTTACTCCTACCGGGCTAAACACAAGCAGGGGCACTACATCTGGCGCGAGGATACAGCACGGTTTACTTACGACGACACAGGCCGCCTGCATCGCACCTACGTTGTGGCAAAGGACATCACTGACCGTGTCGAGATCGAAAACAAGCTGAAGAAGTCCACTGACCTGCTGGAGCGAACTGGCGAAGTGGCAAAGATAGGCGACTGGGAGGTTGATCTGCGGACCTTGCAAGTCGACTGGTCCGATCAGATCTATCGAATCTTTGAGGTCGATACCGGGGCAAAGCTATCGGTCCAACAGGCGGTCGACTTTTGCGTACCGCAGAGCCGGTCAATGATTCGCGAGGCCATGACTTTGGCGATCGAGCAAGGCGTGAATTGGGATCTGGAGCTCGAAGCAATTACAGCCATGGGCCATCGTCGCTGGATCCGATCCCAAAGCCAGTTGGTGCGTGAGGCAGGCACAGTGGTCCGCTTGTTGGGGTCTGTACACGATGTGACGGCAGAAGTCTTGCAACGTAACGCGTTGGCAGAACACCAGCAGTCATTGCAAGTGTGTTTTGACAACCTTCAGGTGGGCGTTGGCGTCTTTTCGGAGATCGGACTGCTGTATTGCAATCCTGCATTCCGTTCTTTGCTGGGCTACAACACGACAGAATCGCTGGACCATTTGAATATGGACAGGCTGGCGCCCATGGGGGACCAGAGCTACATGCATGCCCGCCACAAACGCGCCAAAGCCTACCGCGAAACGCTGCCCCCGAAGCTCATGAAATTGCGTTGCAAGGATGACGCAACCCTGACCTGCCTGGTGAGCGGTGCCATTATTTCCTGGAATGGAGAAGACCAATTCCTGGCCTCTGCCACGCCACTCGGAAGCGACGAAAAGGTTGAACAGGAACTCCGTGCCTCCGAGGAGCGATTTGAGCGCTTGCTGGTTGAGCAACTCGAAGACCAGCAGGCCGCTATTGCCCGCGAGCTCCATGATTCGCTTGGTTCACGACTGGCCGGCGTGGCAATGCTGTTGGGCGGAATCCGACAAAAGCGTCCCGAGGCTGAAGCAGAAATCGGGATGGCTTTGGACCAGATTCACACTGCCGTGGAAGTCAGCCGTACGCTGGCGCGCGGCCTGATGCCGGTGGACGCATCCCCGGGGGCGTTCTGGCGCGCTTTGGAGCGGCTGTGTCTGGACTACCAGCGAATGGCCCGTGTTCAATGCCTGTTTTCGATGCAAGGTGATTTCGACGGCATTGATGCAGATACGGGAAACCACCTGTACCGGATTGCCCAGGAGGCGCTGGTCAATGCAGTCAAACACGGGCATGCCACCACAATACAGGTCAATCTGGAAGAACGTCCTGACGCGCTGATCATGTCGATCATTGACAACGGCGCGCAGGTCAAAGCCGAGCATGCTGCCCCACACAGTTCCAGTGGTGTTGGTTTGAAGTCCATGCAGGCCCGAGCCAAGGGCATCGGCGCCGCATTTCGGTGGTTTGTCAATGAATCTGGCGGAATCACCGTTTCCATTGCTTTGGAACTGCATGCCTGAAGGTACTTTCTATGCAATCTGTCTTCATCATTGACGACCACGACATTGTTCGCTACGGACTGGCTGCATTGTTGGGTTCCTGTCCTGACCTGTCCATCGTGGGGCAAGCTTCCAATCTGAACAATGGATTGGTGGGTATCGCAGAGTGCCTCCCTGATCTGGTCATCAGTGACATGTCGATGGACGACTCACAGGGCCTTGACACGGTGCGCAGTGTGGTTGCGGCGCAGGGCACTCGCTCGGTGCTCATCATTTCCATGCACGATGAGTTGATCTATGCCGAGCAGGTGGTCGCCCTCGGCGCAAAAGGCTACCTGATGAAAGAGGAGGCACAGCAGTTTGCATTGACCGCGGTGCGCTCCATACTCGAGGGCGAGATCTGGGTCAGCCCGGCGGTGAGTTCACTCATGCTGATGCGCCTTCGGCCACGCAACAGTGCCCGGACCGATCTGCCAAATGCCAAACTGAGCACGCGTGAACTTGAAGTGCTGCAAAAACTCGGTGCAGGCAAGACCACCAAGGAAATTGCTTTCGAGCTTGGCATCAGTGCGCGCACGGTGGATATTCACCGCGCCAACTTGAAGAAGAAACTGGACCTCAAGAGTGGTGCGGAACTGATTTCCTGGGCTGCGTCCAGACGCTAGCGCTTGGGCGCAGCCCCAATCTCCTATCGAATTTAGCGATGCCGGATAGGTATAAGTACTGAGTCTGGCGCAGGCCAAAGGTTTGGTTTGGTGCGACCATCAACGCGTTGGGCAAGAATGGCCATTCGAGAGTGAACGCAATGACGCTGAAAGACGTAAAGATCGGCACCCGCCTCGGGCTTGCCTTTGGCCTTGTGCTTCTCATTACCATCGTCTCGGCCGCCCTTACCTTGAGTAAATTGGCGGATATTCAGGACAACCTGCGCGACATCATCCAGGACAACAACCTCAAGGTCCGCTTGAGCAATGAGATGGCGGAGTCCACGCACGTTATTGCACGCGTGATGCGCACGATCATTTTGGTGAAAGAGAAAGACCTCAAGGAACAGCGGCGCAAGTCAATCGTCAACGCGCGCGACACCTACAACAAATTGTGGTCCGAGCTGGAAAAATTGCCGGCCAGCGAAGATGGCAAGGCACTTCGGGCAAAGATTGCGCAGGCACGGTCTGTGGCGGGGGCTCTCAACAACCAGGTGATTGAGTTCACCATGGCTGGTAAGGAGGCCGAGGCCACGGAATTGCTCTTGAAAGAAGCCGGCCCCGCAACCCAAAGAATGATCGATGCGCTAAAGGAAAACATCGCCTTCCAGCAAGCCGATACACAGAAGGTCTACGCCAACGCTGAAACCCAATACCAATCAACCCGTAACCTGCTGATTGCCGCCAACGCACTGGTGGTGTTGCTGGCCGCGCTGTCGGGCTGGCTGGTAACGCGCTCCATCGTTCGCCCATTGAAACTGGCAGTGCAAGCCGCCGATGATGTAGCGTTGGGCAAGCTCGATGGCAAACTGCCCACGACCGGCAACGACGAAACTGGCCAGTTGCTGCAGTCATTCTCCCGAATGCAGGACGTTTTGGCACAGTTTCAGGCCGCGCAAACCCAGATGGCAGAGCAGCACCGTGCCGGCATGCTTGACTTTGCGATACCCGTCGAATCGCTCCCGGGCGACTATGCTGCCATGGCGCGCGCCACCAATGAGCTGGTCCAGGCCCACATTGCGCTCAACGCCAAAGTCATTGACCTGGCCCTGACCTATTCCGAGGGCAAGCTCGACACCGCCATGGAGCGCCTGCCCGGCCAGAAGGCCCGCATCAGCGAGGCCATGGACAAGGTGCAGGCCATCCTGCAGGACGCTGCTTTTGCGGCAAACTTCAACGAGCGTATCCGTCTTTCCCTGGACAGTTTGCCGGTATCCGTAACGGTAGCCAATGCACAGGCCCAATTGGTGCACGCCACACCCATGGCCAAAGAACTGCTTAAACTGTTTGGTGGCGCTGCATTTGATGCCGACAGGTTCTATGGAAACATGCTCTCCGCCCTGTTTCAGGACCCACACAACGCGGCCCAGTTTGACCAGGTCGTGCGCACGGGTGAAACTGTGGATATGGAGGTGGCCGGCCGTAATTTGCGCTTGCTATCGCGTCCTGTGGTGGACGCCCACGGTGAAACAGTAGGTCGCATTACCCAATGGTTTGACCGCACCAGTGAGATGATCTCGGAGCGGGAACTCGACGACATGGTGGCTGCCGCCAACAAAGGCGACTTCAGCGGTCGACTCGACGAATTCAATGCGGACGGCTTCTTCGCCAAGATTTCCGCTGGCATGAACCAGCTCATGGCCACCAGCGAACAGGGTCTAAGCGATGTGGCCGAGGTCATGGCAGCCTTTGCCAATGGAGACCTCACCAAACGCATAGAGCGCGATTACGAAGGCCTGTTCGGCCAGGTCAAGGACAGCGTCAACACCACAGCCGACAACCTGACACGGGTGATTGGCGAAGTGCATGGTGCTGCCGATGCGCTGCTGAGCGCGGCCAATCAGGTGAGCTCTACTGCGCAGTCTCTGTCGCAAGGCGCCAGCCAACAAGCAGCCAGCGTGGAAGAAACATCCTCGCAGATTGAAGTCATGTCGGCCAGCATCAGCCAAAACAGCGACAACGCTCGTGTTACCAACGGCATGGCCAGCAGCGCCAGCAAAGAGGCTATTGAGGGTGGAAGCGCCGTGGAACATACGGTGGCAGCTATGAAACAGATAGCATCCAAGATCGGCATCGTGGACGACATTGCCTACCAGACCAATCTGCTGGCATTGAACGCAGCCATTGAGGCGGCACGTGCGGGCGAGCACGGCAAGGGATTTGCGGTCGTTGCTGCCGAGGTGCGCAAGCTCGCCGAGCGTAGCCAGGCGGCTGCCAAAGAGATCGGGGAGCTGGCTGGCAATTCCGTGGCTACGTCAGAGCGCGCGGGCGGACTGCTCAAGCAGATCGTTCCCAGCATTCAGAAAACCAGTGAATTGGTGCAAGAAATTGCTGCGGCCAGTGCGGAGCAAAGCGAATCTGTAGTGCAGATTGGTAGTGCTATGGGGCAACTGAGCAAAGCCACCCAGCAAAACGCCTCAGCCTCGGAGGAGTTGGCTGCTACCAGTGAAGAGCTCTCGGGTCAGGCCAAGCAGTTGCAGCAGAGCATTGCGTTTTTCAACGTGGGAGCAAATCTGGCAAATGTTGCTGATGGGCAGGCTAACCTCCACCCGCGCCGCGCGCCTCCCATTCCTCTCTTGCCCCAGCTGGAGCCTGTGGCTGTGCGGTCTGAGCGCGGCAACAACTTCAGGCCCTATTGAGCGCCAGTCGGCGCAACAAGGAGACGCATGACAAACCAGGCTGATTCAGGTGTGCAAGCGCCTGTCGATTTCGATACCGCACTGGCCGCGCTCGAAGGCGACGCCTCGCTGCTCGAAGCAGTTGCGACAATGCTGCTCACCCAGATGGAGGAGGATCTGCAGGCTATCGCGGCAGCTGTTGCAACAGAGAGTTCACTCGCACTTGCCGAGTCGTCCCATCGGCTTAAAGGGAGCCTGGGTGCTATTTCCGCCGTTCCCGCATTTCTTGCCTGTACCGCGCTGAACAAATCGGCTCGTAGTCGCTCCACCCAGTGTTATGCCTCGGAGCTTGTCTGTTTGGAGCACGAACTGGGTCGCCTGCGGATTTGCCTTCAGGCATGGCTGAAATCGAGATCGTAGTACCCAAGGTCCCGATGAAACAAATCAGTTACACCAACAAGCGTCGAGTTCTCATCGTTGATGACGTGGAAGTTCACCGCGTGATAATGGACACATTTCTTCGAAAAGTTAACCCGTTCATTACCGTGGACGCTGCATCGTCAGTGCCTGAGGCCATTGAGAAGTTGAGCAACGAGAAGTTCGACGCGGTTGTTTCTGATTGGAATCTCCCTGACCGCGGTGGTGACGTGCTTCTGAAGCGGATGCGCTCCAGAGCCGATTTCAACCGGGTGCCGTTCATCATGGTATCGGGCAATACGCGAACCGAGGACATCATCCACGCTTTCATGGATTTGGGGGTGGATGCCTACGTCACCAAGCCTTTCAAGGCCAACGACTTGTATGAAAAGATTGTTGCCGCGTGCGACAAGCGCAATCCGGGTTGAGAGCAAATTGCCCCTGGCTTGCCACAAGACCTTGGCAGCCGCCACGCTCTTGGTAGCGCAAAGGTGTCTGGCAACACCTGGTCTTCAGCATGCTTGATACACTGGGTCCTGATCTGCACGAAATGCACTTTGACGTGGTGTTGAAGCGCTTGCGCCGGATCGCAAATGACCTGGACAACGCGGAACGTTCATGAATTCAAAGCTGCTCAGTTATTTCGACAAATTCAAGTCGTCAGGGTTGCTTCCTTCTCCCAAGGGACCCGCGCTCGTCGTTGTCAAGCTGACTCAGCAAGACGACGTCACCAACACGCAGCTCGAACACGCGATTCAGGCTGATCCGGCGTTGGTTGCGCACCTGTTGAAACTGGCCAATGCGTGTCGTGCCCATGGTATGCGCCCAATACTGGCGGTCGGCGACGCTATTGCAATTTTGGGACTCAATGCGGTCCGCGGTCTGGCGCTTGGTTTTTCAATCATGAAAGACCAGCACTCGCCGCGATGCAGCGGATTTGACTACCCTGCGTTCTGGTCGCGCAATCTGGCCCGTGCAACTGCCATGCAGGCTTTGACGTCGGTCACGCATCTGATGCAAAGCGACGAAGCGTTTTGCCTGGCTCTGTTGTCTCAGATCGGAGAGCTGGGTTTGGCGAGCTTGTTTGCGCAGGACTACGCACGGTTGCTCGATGCTACTCACGCGTCAGGTGAAGCTCTCCTGGATGCGGAGCACAGGGCGTTTGAGTTTGACCACGCCGAACTCAGTGCGGCATTGCTGAGCGACTGGGGTTTCCCGGCCAATCTGGTGGACTTGGTGCGAGTGCATGAGCGTTCCAAAAATGACAATCTGGGCACTGGTTCCCGTCAGGAGCGCCTGATCCTGACACTGATGTTGGCAACCCGGATCTCTGCCATCTGCATGGCCCCGCAGCAGGACCGCCGTGCTTTGATGGCGAATTTGTTGTTGCTCGGTGGCCAAGTCTCACTGGACGCCCCTGACTTATTGAAACTTTGCGACGGCGTGGTTCGCGACTGGACTGCCTGGTGCCAGTTATTGGAAGTTCCGGCGAACGTTTTGCCCCCATTTGGTGACCTGATGAATGCACCGAAGCCCCCTGTCCTGCGGCAGGGCGATGGCGCTTTGAGCGTGACCTCGGACGTCGGCTTGAGGGTGCTGCTGGTGGATGACTCAGTGATAATTCGGAACTTTCTGCGGCAGGTTCTCGGAAAGGCAGGTTACGTTTGCAGCGAGGCCGAGAATGGACGCATTGCCCTCGAGCTCGCATTGGCCAATCCACCCGATTTGATGGTCGTGGACTGGGCCATGCCGGAGATGGATGGCATCACGTTGATCCGCCGACTGCGCACGTCTAGCGCCGGACGTGCCATCTACATCTTGCTGCTGACGGGAATGGATCAGGACGAAAAGCTGGTTGAAGCTTTTGCCGCTGGAGCCGATGATTTTCTGGCCAAACCACCCAAAGCGAATGTGCTGCTCAGCCGCATGTTGGCGGGTCAACGGGTGGTCGCGCTGAACCAGGAAATAAGACGCGACCAAAGCAATCTGCAACGCTTTGCCACGGAGTTTGCCAAGATCAATGGACGACTGCAAGATACCCGCCAGAAAGACGCACACAACCAGGAACGCTTTGCCTTGAAGCAGCGCCAGGACGCGGAGCGTGCACGAGACTTTTCGTTGAGCGCATCGGATTGGTTTTGGGAGACAGACGAGGGGCATCGTTTTTGCTATTTTTCAGACAATTTCGAAAGTGTGTACGGACTTTCTCCCGAACGCCTGCTGGGCAAGAACCGCAAGGCGATTCTGGAGGTCGATGCCCTCAATCCGCAAAAACACCTGGAAGCGCACCTTGCCCAACTGGCAGAGCATGCACCGTTCAAGAATTTTGAGTATCAGATTCGCACACAAGCGGATGAAGTGCGCTGGGTTTCGGTCTCTGGCGTGCCGCACGTGGACAGCGCAGGTCGGTTTGCTGGTTACCGGGGTACCGGCACTATTGTGTCCGAGCGCAAGCGCGCGGAAGAAGCACTGCAACAGGCCATGCAAATGGCGCAGGCCGCCAACTTGGCCAAGAGCCGCTTTCTGGCAACGATGAGCCACGAGATTCGCACCCCCATGAATGGTATTTTGGGGATGGCCCAAATGCTGTTGGCACCACGGATTTCAGATGCGGATCGCACTGATTACGCGCGCACCATTTTGTCCAGCGGCCAAACCCTTCTGGCACTGCTGAACGACATACTGGATTTGTCCAAGATCGAGGCCGGCAAGTTCCAGCTAGACAACACAGCGTTTGCCCCCGAAGGACTGATGCACGAAACTTGCAACCTTTTTGCAGGAGCGGCGCATAGCAAAGGCTTGAAGCTGGACTACCAGTGGCATGGCCTTGCGGGTCAACGGTATTTGGCCGATGCGCACCGTCTACGCCAGATGCTCGCCAACCTGGTGGGGAACGCTCTCAAGTTCACCGCGCATGGAACTGTTCGGATTGAAGCATCGCAAACTCAGAGCAAGGGACAATCGGCACAACTTGAATTTGCGGTTGTGGACACTGGCATCGGCATTGACTCGGAAAAGTTTGGGGTTTTGTTCAAACCGTTTTCACAAGCTGACAGTTCGACTACCCGGGAATTTGGCGGTACCGGCCTTGGGCTGTCCCTCGTACGCCAACTCGCCACGGCGATGGGTGGCGAAGTAGGTCTTACAAGTGAGGTGGGCAAAGGATCCACTTTCTGGTTCCGCATTCGAGCGCAAGTCGTTCCCGATGGTCAGGAAAGCCGCGGTGAACAGCGCACAGCGCAGGTGAACTATCCAGTGGCAGAGCAGTTCACAGGCCATTTGCTAGTTGCCGAGGATAACGCGATCAATGCGAAGGTGATCAAGGCGCTTTTGGGTCGGCTTGGCATCACCATGACGCTGGTGGCGGACGGCCAGCAAGCAGTGAACGCGATCACCGAGGGGCAATCGAGTGAGTCGCCGGACTTGATCTTGATGGACTTGCATATGCCGAATCTCGATGGTTATGGTGCCACTGCAAAAATCAGGCAATGGGAAGTCGCGAATCAGCAACTGCGCCGGCCCATTATTGCCCTCACTGCAGACGCGTTCGAAGAAGACCGCCAGAACTGTCTGGCCGTTGGTATGGATGATTTCTTGACCAAACCCATTGGTCTGGAAGCACTGAGAATGGCGCTGGCACAATGGTTGCCCAGAGGGAGCCCGGAGAGTTGATTCGACTATGCAGCTTTGGTCGTCATGCCGACCCTTAACCTGAATTGAGGGAGTTGCTGCGCATGGCAACGTTGTCGCCAGGCTACTCATTCTCTCGAATTCAGAATGAGCGGGTGCTGCAAAAGCGTGTTACAAACTGACTTTCCCAGGTGGTTCCCAGGCGGTGGTAGTCCGGAAAATTCGCATCCCGGTGCAACGATCATGAGCAAAGCATTCACCAAAGAGTCAGAATCAGACGACGAAGAGTTGCAGTTGCCAGCACTTCCGCCGGGGGGTAAGAACTACATCTCGCCCGTAGGGTATGCACGTTTGCGTGACGAACTGCTGGACCTTATTGACAGCGAGCGCCCCAAAATTGTGGAGGTGGTGCACTGGGCTGCCAGCAATGGCGACAGATCTGAAAACGGGGACTATTTGTACGGCAAGAAGCGACTGCGGGAAATCGACCGACGCATTCGGTTCTTGACCAAACGCCTTGAAATAGCGGAGGTGGTCGATCCCACAGTGCACCATGGCAATTCGCAGGTGTTTTTTGGCGCCACGGTAACCTACGCTGAAGACAGTGGGCTGGAGCGCACCGTCACGATCAAGGGTATTGACGAAGCCAATAGTGCGCAGGGTGAAGTGAGTTGGATATCGCCCATTGCGCGCACTTTGCTCAAGTCGCGTGAAGGCGATGTACTCAAGCTCGTGATGCCCGACCGGGTCGCCGAGATTGAAGTACTGGCCGTTAAATACCCGGAAAAAAACGCACGCTAGCTTTGGCCTATTTGGGTTGTGCGCAGGGCACTCAGTACCGAGGGCGTTCTGCGTAGGTGGCGTAAGGCGACTTCCAAGTGCGCCATGTCACGAACGGCCAACACAAAGTGCAGGTCGGTGGCATCTTGTGCAGCGTCGTGCCCCATCTCAATGTGCACGATATCGGCCTCTGCCTTGGCCAGCGCTTCGGCAACCTTGGCCAAAACGCCTTTTCCGTTCTTGGCTGTTACCACGATGCCGGTCTCAAAGGCGCGAACCGGATCGTCGGACCACTCCACTTCGATGAATCGTTCACTGTCTTTATGCTGCAGCTTTCTCGCCACGGGGCACTCGCGTGCGTGCACCACAAGACCTTCGCCACGCCCCAGATAGCCAACGATGGCGTCGCCCGGTATGGGGCGGCAGCACGTCGCAAACTTCACCGAGGTGTTCTCGCTGCCGTTGAGCACAATGGAACTGAGCTGCGCCTGGTCGCTGGCGGTAAAGCGCTCGCGTGTCAGGAGCAGCGCGTCGGGCCGCTTGCCAATCTCAGCCAACAGTTGCACCAAGCGTTTGGCAACAATATGGGCTATGCGTTTGCCAAGACCGATGTCGGTCAACAATTCGTGCCGGGTCTTGTTGCCGGTAAAGCGCAACAATTTTGTCCAGGTAGAGTCGTACGCCGGGTCTTCATCCGAGAAGCCCTCGATTCCCTCGGCGCGAAGTGCCTGGGCCAGTAGCATGCTGCCCAGGTCTTCCGATTCCGCATGCGCCTGTGTCTTGAGGTGGTGCCGGATCTTGGAACGTGCCCGACCCGTGCGTACAAACGTCAGCCAGCCCGGATTGGGCGTCGCCTGTGGGGACGTCTGCACCTCGATCACATCGCCATTCTTGAGTTCGGTGCGTAGGGGAACCGCCTCTCCATTGATTTTTGCTGCAGTCGTACGGTCGCCAATATTGCTGTGAATCGCGTAGGCAAAGTCGACAATCGTTGCTCCCCGCGGCAAGGCCATGATCTGGCTGCGTGGAGTGAAGACGTAGACAGCATCCGGGAACAGATCCACTTTGACATGGTCCCAGAACTCGGCGGCATCCCTGGTTTCATTCTGAATGTCCAGTAGTGACTGCAGCCATTTGGTACCGAGTCGTTCAGTCGTCGCATCTTCCGGGTTGTCGACTTTGTACAACCAATGTGCAGCCACGCCGGACTCGGCCACCACATGCATGGATTCCGTTCGGATCTGGAACTCCACACTGATGCTTGAGGGCCCTACCAGCGTGGTGTGAAGGGACTGGTATCCATTGAGTTTGGCGATGGCAATGTGGTCTTTGAATTTGCCGGGAAGCGGTTTGTAGAGTTGGTGGAGAAGCCCCAATGCAGTGTAGCAATCAATCACTTGGGGCACGATCAGTCGGAAGCCGTAAATGTCCGTGACCTGGGCAAAGCTCAGATGTTTGGCATCCATTTTCTTGTAAATGGAAAACAAGGATTTTTCGCGTCCGGCAATGCGTACTGGCATCGAGGCGGATGTAAAAACGGCTTCCACTTCCTTGTGTACTTTTTGCAGGAGGTCGCGCCTGCGGCTTCGCGCTTTGGCCACTGCCTTTGCCAGAGTGGCATAGCGCCAAGGCCGTAGGTAGCGAAATGACAGATCCTGCAATTCCCGATAGGTCTGGTTCAGACCGAGACGGTGCGCGATGGGCGCATAGATCTCCAGCGTTTCGGAAGAAATGCGTACCCATTTTTCCCGGGGCACATCCGCCAAGGTACGCATATTGTGGGAACGGTCGGCAAGCTTGATCAAGATGACGCGCACGTCGCGTGCCATGGCCAGCAGCATCTTGCGAAAAGATTCCGCCTGGCTCTCCTCGCGCGTGTTGAAGTGCAATTTATCCAGCTTGGTCAGGCCGTCCACCAACTCTGCCACCGGTGATCCGAAGCGTTCGATCAGATCAATTTTGGTGACGCCACAATCTTCCATGGCATCGTGCAGCAAAGCAGCCATGAGCGCTTGGGCATCTAGCTTCCAGTCGGCGCATTGCGCTGCGACGGCAATCGGATGGGTAATGTAGGGCTCACCATTGTTGCGCACCTGGCCCAGATGCGCTTCATCCGCAAATCGATAGGCCAGCCGCACCAATTCGATATCGGACGCCGATAGATAGTCCAGTTTGGCGGTCAGGGCAGCAAAACTCGCTGCTGCAGCATTCACAGCGGCGGCCTGGGACGCGCGCGACTTTTGATTTACCGAAGAGGCATCGTTCGTCGTGCGGTTGGCGGTGATTGGTGGCGTGCCCATGCGCTAAATGTATCCTGCCCCAGAAAAATTCCAATCAAGACCGCATGCGTTGGCAAAAAAAAGCACCGCAAGCGGTGCTCTGCTGCGGCGCATGCCACTGGTCAGAGGGGTACTTTCTTCAGCATCTCGATACCGATTTTACCGGCCGCAATCTCGCGCAAGGCGGTCACGCCTGCTTTGTTCTTGCTCTCGATCTTGGGGGTGTGGCCCTGGTTCAGCATACGCGCACGGTAGGTGGCAGCAAGCACCAACTGGAAGCGGTTGGGAATCTTTTCAAGGCAGTCTTCGACAGTAATACGGGCCACAGGGTTTCTCCAAAGGACTAGGGAATGAGCAAGGCTCTGAATGTCTCGGCACGGGCGCGACGTTGCGCTGTGTATTTGAGCCGTTGGGAGTGAACAATGGCTTTCAGATCAAAAAGCGCACGGTCAAACAACTCGTTGATTATAACGAAGTCGAACTTATCCACATGGGCGACCTCGGCTTTGGCGTTTTTCATGCGCATATCAATGACGTCCGACGCATCTTCGCCCCTGCGCTCCAGCCTTGACCGAAGTTCCTCCCAACTGGGTGGAAGAATGAAGATGCATATGGCGTTGGCAAAAATCTGCTTGATCTGCAGAGCGCCCTGAAAGTCGATTTCAAGGACCACGTCCGCCCCCTGGTCCATGCGTTCTTCAATGGCTTTCTTGGAGGTGCCGTAGCGCTGGCTATGCACGTGGGCCCATTCGACGAAAGCATCTGCAGCCACCATGGTGTCAAACTCCTGCTGCGACACAAAGAAGTATTCGCGCCCGTGCTTTTCCTGCCCTCGGGGTGCGCGGGTGGTGTGTGACACCGAAGGCAGCACGCGGGAGTCCAACTCCATCAGCGCCTTGACCAGACTCGATTTGCCAGCACCACTGGGGGCTGCAACTACATAGAGATTTCCTGGATATTCCATGGGTGTTATTCTATGTTCTGGTCCTGAGTGTTGATTGTCAGCATCGATATTTGTGTTTAGTCGCCAGCACTCCGATACACCTCAAAATCCAATTAAAGCTGGCGATGGTGCTTGATAGACATCAGAAAAATGCTGTCATTGACCTGCGCGTACTTTACCGTCCACGACATATTCGTGCAGACCATCAGGCGCTGCGTCGGCATTTGATTGACTGAATGGCGCTGCGGGCATCCTTCACCCGACCGGCAGCCACGTCGTCAAGACCCTTGGATGCCTCGTCGATTTGCTGGATGAAGCCCCCACTGTTCTTGGTCACAATTTTTTCTGCAACCGCCTTGCCTTCATCAGCCGCCTCAGAAAAATTGGCCCTAGCGCGCGAGAGCGGGATAGCGTCGATTGCTGAAATAACCATGTCCGTCTCCTGAGCATCCCATCAAGCACAGATAGTTGTGCAGTATGCGCGCTTGATTCAAATTATCAACGTTAACAGAGTCAGCTCAGCCGTCACTCCTACAGCATTTACTTGACCAAGTAAGGAGCATTCCTTACAGTCTTGTTTCATTCAAAGAGAATCAAGCCATGCCAGCCATTCACGAAGTCGCCATCATCACATCCAAAGGCCAGATAACCTTGCCCAAGCCTATCCGTCAAGCGCTTGGAGTTGACTTTGGCGGTAAGGTGGCTTTCGATTTGCGTGGCTCACAAGTCATAGTCACCCGTGTCGAAAACGATGTCCATGAAGACCCCGCCATTGGGAGCTTCCTGGCGTTGCTTGAAAAGGACATCGCATCGGGTCGACACATGTCCACGTTACCCACTGATCTAGCGCGCTCCATGATGGAGGCCATCAAGCAGCCAGTCGATCTAAGCCAAGAAATTGATGGCGATGTAGTGCTGTGATTCAGCGCCACGGTTGGAATTTGCTCTTCCATGACTGCCTGATCGAACAACTGCAAAAACTTCAATCTGCCGCACAACGTGCGAAGGCCCTGGACCCGCAAGGGTTCGGGGCGAATGCCAACGTCAAACTTTTCAATGCCTTGTCACAGTTGATGCTGGAGACGGTGCCAAATGACCCCAACCGTGAAGACTACCGGCAGGGCAACACGATGGGCACCACTTTCAGGCACTGGCGTCGGGCCAAAATAGGGCGGAGGTTTCGGTTGTTTTTCCGGTTTGACTCCAAAACCAAGGTCATCATATTTGCGTGGGTGAACGACGAGAACACTTTGAGATCGTCGGGTAGCAAGAGCGACCCTTATGCGGTGTTTCAGAAAATGCTTGAGCGCGGACATCCGCCCGACGACTGGGCTGCGCTTGTGATCGCCAGTAAAGTCCGCTGCTTATAGCCTCACAATTTCAGCAACGCTACTCTATGTTCTGCACCTGTTTGCAGCCGACTTGGAGCCCATGGTGTTGGCCTCGCGGTGCAATTCCTGAATGAGAAAGTCCAGGCGCTTGCCAATTTCTCCGCCTTTTTTTATCAGGCGCTCGATCTCGTCGAGGTGGGAATTCAGACGGGTGATTTCCTCGGCCACATCAATGCGAATGGCAAATGCGGTGGCTTCCGAAAGGGCACGGTCCTGCGCCGCCTCGGGCAGAGTGGCACCATCGGTCAGCGCCATCGCCTCCTTCCAGCGCTCCATGAATCGCTGGCGCTGCTGCTCGACCAACTTGGGGATCAGCGGGGCGGCCTGCGCAGCAAGTTTTCGCAGTTCCGCAACATGGTGCAGCAGCATGGTCGCGAGTCTTTCCCCTTCGCGTTGCCGGGCACCCAGCAGGGAGACCAATACTTTGTCGGCCAAGGGCACAATTTCGGCACTCCAGTCGCGCGCAACGGCTTGCTCAGTGGCTGCCAATCGCATGACGTCGGCCACGCTCAGCGCGGTCGCTTGCGGTAACCACGCCTTCACACTGTCCTGCACGGAGTTCAGACGCTGCAACAAACGTGGCGATGGCTCTGCAATACTCCCGGCTGTGCCATTGTCGAATGACGCGCGCACTTCCACCTTGCCTCGTTTGAGCTTTGCCAGTAGCAAGTCGCGCAATACAGGTTCAAATTGGCGCAGGTCTTCTGGCAGCTTGAACGACAAATCCAGAAAGCGGCTGTTGACAGACCGGATTTCAATGCCCAAGTGGCCCGAAGGCGCATTTTTGGCATCGGTGTCTTGCGCGGTGGAGGCTGTGCTGTGCTGTGCACTGGCATAGCCAGTCATGCTGTAAACTGGCATTGCAATAGTTTTGAATTGGGAACGGACCCAAGAATAACCCGGTTCAGATAGAAGAGACGCGCTTTCAGCCCAAATATATGTCGAAAGTCAAGCCAGCACCCCTCCCACCCGATACCAATATCGGTGGCTACCGAATCATTCGCAAGGTGGCAGCCGGGGGCTTTGGCTTGGTGTATCTTGCGTTGGACTCTGAAGGCCAGCAGGTTGCTGTCAAGGAATACCTGCCGTCCTCATTGGCAACACGTGCCCCGGGCGAATTGCTGCCGCAGGTGCAACCAGAAAAACTCTCCTTGTACCGGCTCGGCCTGAAAAGCTTCTTTGAGGAAGGTCGTGCGCTGGCACAGATTTCCCATCCGTCTGTGGTGAGCGTGCTGAACTTCTTTCGTGAGAATGAAACCGTCTACATGGTGATGAATTACCTGGAAGGCGCGGCCCTGCAGGACTTCATTGTGACTGCGCGCGATCTCAAGCAAAGTAAGGTCTTTCGCGAGTCCACCATTCGCTCGCTGTTTGATGAAATCTTGCGTGGTTTGCGCATTGTTCATCAGCACAAAATGCTGCACCTGGACATCAAGCCGGCCAACATTTTCATCACCGATGACAACAAGTCGGTGTTGATCGACTTTGGCGCAGCGCGCGAGGTGCTGAGCAAAGAAGGCAATTTCATTCGCCCGATGTACACGCCCGGGTTTGCCGCGCCGGAGATGTACCGACGAGACGCGTCGATGGGTCCCTGGACTGATATCTATGCCATTGGCGCATGCATTTATGCCTGCATGCAGGGTTACCCGCCCAACGAGGCACCTCAACGGATCGAGAAAGATCGCATCGCGGTGGCACTGGCGCGTTTGCGCGGCGTCTACTCGGACAATCTGATTGAGGTGGTGGAGTGGTGCATGTCACTGGACCCCTTGTCACGGCCGCAGTCGGTGTTTGCGCTGCAGAAGGAACTTAGCCGCGAGGGGGAGCGGCGCTATACCAAACTGAGCGTTACCGAAAAAGTGCGCATGCAGTTTGACACCATGGTTGCAGAAACCAAGAAGTCGGTACAGGCGGCTGCGCCGGCTGCTGCCAAACCCAAATGAAGTTTTCTGTTTTCCAGATCAGCCGCAAAGGCGGTCGCGAAAAGAACGAAGACCGCATGGGGTACTGCTACACCAAGGCGTCCGGACTTTTTTTGTTGGCCGACGGCATGGGGGGACACCCCGAAGGTGAAGTGGCGGCGCAAATTGCGATGCAGGCCATTTCGGCCCACTACCAGAGCCAGGCCAAACCCGAGATTGAGGACGTCAAACTCTTCTTTAACTCCGCCATTCTGGCCGCGCACCGGCAAATTCTCTTGTACGCTTCGGAAAAAGGCTTGGCCGACTCACCGCGCACCACGCTGGTGGCTGCGTTGGTGCAAGGAGGCTGTGCGCACTGGATGCATTGCGGTGACTCACGGCTGTATTTTGTGCGCGAGGGAGAGTTGCTGGCCCGCACGCGCGACCATTCCTACTTGGAGCAGCGCAAACGATTGCGTGGCGCCGGGCAGGAACTCGAACTTACCAACCGCAATGTGCTTTACACCTGTTTGGGCTCACCGACCAAGCCCGAATACGATGTGACTGGGCCGGTCCCATTGCAGCAGGGAGACAAGATATTGCTTTGCTCGGACGGGTTGTGGGGCAGCCTTGAGGATTCGGATATTGTGTTTCACTTGGCGCAGAAAGCCGTTGCCATTGCAGCGCCTGACCTGGTGGAGCGCGCGCTCATCAAAGGTGGACCGCGCAGCGACAACGTGACCTTGATTGCGATGGAGTGGGAGACACCCGATACATTCGAATCAACCCGAGGAACCATCAGCACCGACACCATCGAAGATGGCGTATTTGCCTCGACCGTACAGGCGGGCTGGCTGGACTCTTCCGTTGATGATCTGGACGACGCCGGCATTGAGCGCTCGATTGCCGAAATCAATGAAGCCATACGCCGAACGTCGGCGCGCAAGCTCTGATCCGCTTTGGCGCATTGCGCTGTCTCTATTTTTTGAGGTTTTCCCATGACTGAATATGTACGTGCCAAGGCACGAGCTGCAAATCAACTGCGCCCGATACGTATCACCCGGCATTACACCGTTCATGCCGAAGGATCGGTGCTGATGGAGTTTGGTGACACCAAGGTGTTGTGTACCGCTTCCGTGGAGGAAAAAGTGCCGCCGCACAAGCGCGGCAGTGGGGAGGGCTGGGTCACTGCGGAGTACGGCATGCTGCCGCGCGCTACACATACGCGCAGCGATCGCGAAGCCGCACGTGGGAAACAAAGTGGGCGCACACAGGAAATCCAGCGCCTGATTGGTCGTTCGTTGCGCGCTGTGTTTGACCTGAAGAAACTTGGCGAGCGCACGATTCAGCTCGATTGCGACGTTCTGCAGGCTGATGGCGGCACCCGCACTGCGGCCATCACTGGCGCTTTTGTCGCAGCACAGGACGCCGTGACCGGACTCATCAAAGCAGGGAAACTTGCGCAGTCTCCGATCATTGCCCCGGTAGCAGCGATTTCCGTGGGCATTGTGCAAGGCACCCCCTTGCTGGATCTGGAGTACACGGAGGATTCAGCGTGCGATACCGACATGAACGTGGTGATGACTGGGGCCGGGCACTTCGTGGAAGTGCAGGGGACGGCCGAGGGCGCTGCTTTCTCGCGTGCCGAAATGGATCAACTGCTCACCCTGGCTGAACAAGGCATCATCGAACTGATGGCGTTGCAGCAGCAAGCGCTATTGAATTAGGAGCTGCTTACGCAGTATCAATGGGCGTTGGAGGGCTATAAGTCTCATGAAAATTGTGCTGGCATCGAATAACAAGGGCAAACTTGCCGAACTGCAGGCCATGTTTACGCCACTGGGTTGCACCCTCGTCTCGCAGAGTACATTGGATGTTCCTGAGGCCCCTGAACCTTATCGTACGTTCATAGAAAACGCATTGACCAAGGCGCGCAATGCTGCAGAGCACACAGGACTTGCGTCGATTGCAGATGATGCCGGGCTTTGTGTGGATGCCTTCGGTGGACTGCCCGGGGTGGACACGGCCTATTACGCCACGCAGTTTGGTTACAGCAAGAGTGATGACAACAATGTGCGCGCCCTGCTTGAGCAAATGCAGGGCATCGAGCATCGCCGTGCGGCGATGGTCAGCACACTGGTCGCGGTGCGCTCACCCGAGGATCCGGAGCCTCTGGTGGCGGTCGGGCGCGTGGTGGGTGAAATTGCGTGGGAACCGATGGGTAGCAATGGCTTCGGCTTTGACCCGGTCATGTGGATCCCGGAATTTGGCAAGACCTTTGCGCAATTGCCGGTGGAAGTCAAGAACGCTAATAGCCACCGCGGCCGGGCTGCACAGCAGATGGTGGCACTCATTCGGGACCGCTGGCTGTCGTGATCCCGATTGCCACTGCCAACGGCGAGCCATCCGCCGTGCGTGATGTTCTGCAGTACATGGGCGCGGGCGTTTTGCAGCTCAATGCACTGCCGCCCTTGTCGCTGTATGTGCATATTCCGTGGTGCCTGAAGAAGTGTCCCTATTGCGATTTCAATTCCCACGAGTTGGTTGCTGGCAGTTTGCCGGATCGACGCTACATCGAGGCCTTGCTGGCCGACCTGGAGGCCGCCCTGCCGCTGATCTGGGGGCGCACGGTGCACAGTATCTTCATTGGCGGCGGAACCCCGAGCATGCTGGCACCTGATGCGGTGGACCGCCTTGTCGGGGACCTCCGCGCCCGTTTGCCGTTGGAGCCGCAATGCGAAATCACCATGGAAGCGAATCCCGGCACGTTTGAGAAAGAGCGTTTTCGTGGGTACGCACAGGCGGGTGTGACGCGGCTGTCGGTGGGCGTGCAGAGTTTCAATGATGCCCATTTGCGGGCCATCGGGCGTGTGCATGACAGCGCTCAGGCTCTGGCGGCAGTGCAAGAAGCGGCGCGGTCCTTTGGCACGTTCAATCTCGACCTGATGTACGCGCTGCCCGGCCAGACCATGGAGCAACTGGGTGAGGATGTGGCCACAGCGCTGGCGTTCATGCCACCCCACATTTCGATTTACCACCTGACAATCGAGCCCAACACCTATTTCGCCAAATTTCCGCCCACCATTCCGGAAGACGATACCGCTTATGCCATGCTTGACCGCATTACGGAGCAGACAGGGTTGCAGGGCCTGGAGCGCTATGAGGTATCGGCTTACGCGAAGGCCGGCCACCGGTGTCGCCACAACCTCAATTACTGGCAGTTCGGCGACTATCTGGGTATTGGTGCCGGTGCCCATAGCAAGCTCAGTTTTGCCCACAGGGTCGTGCGCCAGGTGCGCCTGCGTGATCCTCAGAAATACATGGACGGCGCTTTGCGGGGCAACGCTGTCACCCAGGATGACGATGTGCCCCGTGCCGATTTGCCCTTCGAGTACATGCTCAACGCGCTGCGCCTGCGCGATGGTTTTGCATTGCGCGACTTTTCCGAACGTACCGGGCTCTCGGTAACTTCCATCGAAAAGGCTCTGTCACAGGCCGAGCACAAAGGATTGATTGCGCGCGATCTGCAGCGGGTGCGGCCCACCGACCGTGGTTTTGATTTCTTGAGTGACTTGCAGGCGCTTTTCCTATCCAATACGGAGTAGCTGCGCACAGTGCGCAGTACGGATGAAAGGGGGTAGCGCATGTTTTCGGTGTACGGCAAGGCTGGGCGTATGTTTCGGGGCTCCCTGGAGGAGATGCGGCAGTTGGGGCCGGTTTCGCGCACATCGCGTTCGGATGCGGTGCGGGCCATCGGACGCGATCCGCAAGACCAGAACCCGTCGCATTCCGCGGGCGTAGTGCATCACCCGGCGCTGCCTGTCGATGTGCCGCACCGCGATGCCCTGGCGGCGTATTCGCAGACTACCAGGATGGAGATGCCGCGCCATCCACTCACCCAGGTCGGTGCCATCATGAGCCACACAGTGGTGACCATTGCCGACACGGCGACGGTGGAGCAGGCCTGGCAGGTGCTCTCGCAAAAGCAGCTGGGGCAAGCACCTGTCGTGGACGCACAGGGCATGCTGGTGGGTTTGCTTACCCGTGCCGACCTGATGCGACCGGAACGCCTGCCGGGACCGGACGGGCACGCCCTGGTCTGGCGGGCGCTGCTGCTGCAGAGTGTGGTCGACATCATGTGGACACCGGTGCCCAGCGTGTCGGCCGATACCGACATAAGGCGTCTGGCGCGCGTACTACTGGATTCTGGTTTGCCTGGGCTACCGGTCGTCGATGAGCAGGGCCAGGTGAACGGATTTGTGTCCCGCTCCGATGTTTTGCAAGCGGTCGTGGCCGACCCGCCCCTGGACCTGTGGACTTAAGCAGGGTTGTGGTAACTGGTCACCCGATCAACTTCGTTCTTTGAACCCAGAAACACGCTGACGCGTGCGTGCAGGGCTGTGGGCGTGATGTCCATAATGCGCTGGCTACCATCGGTAGCCACGCCGCCGGCCTGTTCCACCAACCAGCTCATGGGGTTGGCCTCGTACATCAGACGCAGCTTGCCGGGCTTCTCGGGCTCGCGCTGATCCCAGGGGTACATGAAGATGCCGCCCCGTGTCAGGATGCGGTGTACATCGGCCACCATGCTGCCGACCCAGCGCATGTTGAAGTCTTTGCCGCGCGGGCCGTCGCGCCCTTGAATGCATTCGCTTACATAGCGCTGCACCGGCGGCGCCCAATGGCGCTGGTTGCTCATGTTCACGGCAAACTCTTTGGTGTCTTCAGGGATGCGCAGGTGCTCTTGAGTCAGTACAAACGAGCCCTGCTCACGGTCGAGCGTAAACACCGAAACACCGTCGCCCACGGTCATGACGAGCGTGGTCTGCGGGCCAAACACGCAGTAACCCGCAGCCACTTGTTTGGCACCGGGCTGCAAAAAGTCTTGCTCTGAGACGCCCGCGCCTTCGGGCTTGACCAGCACGCTGAATATGGTGCCGATGCTTACATTCACATCGATGTTGCTAGAGCCATCCAGGGGGTCAAACAGCAGCAGGTATTCGCCTTGCGGGTAGCGGTTGGGCACCACATGGATGCCCTCCATCTCCTCGCTGGCCATGGCCGCCAGGTGGCCACCCCATTCATTGGCCTCAATCAGCACTTCGTTGGCGATGATGTCGAGCCTTTTCTGGATCTCGCCTTGCACGTTGGCACTGTCGGCGCTGCCCATTACGTCGCCCAAAGCCCCCTTGTTGACAGCCAGGCTGATGCGTTTGCACGCGCGGGCCACCACTTCCAGCAAGAGGCGCAGACTCGGTGGCACACGGCCACTGTTGCGCTCTTGTTCAACGAGGTAGCGTGTGAGATAGGTTTTTTTCATGGCATCACTCCGGATTAAGTTCAGTCGGCCAGTGCGCGGCTTACCACTTCACGCACATCGTTGCTCAGATCGGCCTTGGCCGCCACGCGGGTCAAGGCTTCGCGCGCTGCGCCGCGGAAGGGCTCTGCCAGTCGCTTCCAGCGGTCGAGGGCGCGCGCCAGGCGAGCGGCTACCTGTGGGTTAATGCCATCGAGCTCCATCACGCGGTCGGCCCAGAACACATAGCCTGCGGCATCCGCACGGTGAAATGCGCCGGGGTTGCCGCTGCAATAACTAAAGATGACGCTGCGCGCGCGGTTGGGGTTGCGGATGTTGAAGTCCGGGTGGGCCATCAATTGGCGCACCAGGGGCAGCACCTGCCCACCACGGTCCGGAGTGCTGGCTTGCAGGCCAAACCACTTGTCGAGCACCAGTTCCTCGCCCTTGAACAGGGAATGGAATCGGTCGATGGCGCGTGCTGCCAGTGCGTTCCCGCTGCTCACCAGTGCCGACAGTGCCTGGAAGCGATCCGTCATGTTGGTGGCATCCTTGAAGCGCTGCAGTGCCTTGCCAGGCCACACAGCGTCACCGCAAGCCGTGGACGCCAGGCACAGGTAAGTGAGTGACAAACCAGCCAACGCGCGGCGTCCTGACGAAATGCTGTCAGGTCGGTAGCCCCCATTCTCGCTGTGTTCTATGTAGGCCCACTGCCAGTCAGCCTGCAGGTCCTGGGCGAGCTGCAGTCGCATCGCTTCCCGAACCGCATGGATGCGTTGCGGATCAACGACTTCCAGATGTTCTGCAATGTACGACTCCGAAGGCAGAGTCAGCACCAGTTCCTTAAAGGCCGCATCGAGATCCGGGTGACGCAACACTCGCCGCATGGACTCTACATAGGCATCATTTAGTGGCCTGGCACCCGCAGATGCAGCGTCAGCAGCTATGAAGTTGATAGCGTTTCTCAGCGCCAGTCGCTGTCCTGCTTCCCATCGATTGAACGGGTCGCTGTCGTTGGCCAACAGCGTGAGCAACTGGGCGTCGGTGTAGTCGTAGTCCAGCACGACGGGGCTGGAGAAGCCCCGCAGAATGGAGGGTACTGGCAACTCGTCCACGCCGACGAAAGTGATGGATTCGCTGGACTGTGTCAACACGAACAGATGGCTGTCTTCGCTGGCCAGTTCCTGGCCTTGGGTCTGCAGGGGCAGGACTTGTCCGCTTTCGCTGCCAATCAAACCAATGTTGACCGGTATCACGAAGGGTTCCTTGGTGGACTGGTCCGGTGTGGGTGCGCAAGTCTGGCTGAGCAACAGGGTGTAGGTGCGCGCCACCGCGTCGTAAACACCCCGGGCGGACAAGCGGGGTGTGCCTGCCTGGCTGTACCAGCGTTTGAATTGCGGAAGCAGTCGAGCCAGGGCGGAGTCCGGGTTCGCATCCGCGACCGATTGCACAAAGTCATCGCAGGTGACGGCCTGGCCATCGAAGCGAGCGAAGTACAGCTTCATGCCTTTGGCAAAGCCTTCGCGACCCACCAGGGTCTGCATCATGCGCACCACTTCCGCACCTTTTTCATAAATGGTGACTGTGTAGAAGTTGTTGATTTCAATGTAGCTGTCTGGCCGCACGGGATGGGCCATGGGCCCGGCATCTTCCGGAAACTGGGCGGTACGCAGCACCCGCACGTCCTCGATGCGCCGCACTGCACGCGCCGAGGGGTCACTGCACATGTCCTGGCTGAACTCCTGATCACGGAATACCGTCAGACCTTCTTTCAGGCTGAGCTGGAACCAGTCGCGGCAGGTGACCCGGTTGCCGGTCCAGTTGTGAAAGTATTCATGGCCCACCACGCTTTCGATATTGGCGAAATCGGTATCGGTCGCCGTGGCCTGATTGGCCAACACATACTTGGTGTTGAAGATGTTGAGGCCCTTGTTCTCCATGGCACCCATATTGAAGTCGCTGGTGGCAACGATCATGAAGCGCTCCAGGTCCAGCGGCAGCCCAAAGCGGGCCTCGTCCCAAACGACCGAGGCAATGAGCGAGTTCATGGCATGTTCGGTTTTGTCCAGATCGCCGGGACGCACAAAAATCTGCAACAGGTGGTTGATTCCCGAGCGCGAGGTGATGCGCTGCTCGCGAGCCACCAATTGGCCAGCCACCAGCGCAAACAGGTAACAGGGTTTCTTGTGGGGGTCGTGCCACTTGGCATAGTGACGCCCCTCGTCGAGCAGCCCCTGGTCGATGAGGTTACCGTTGGAGAGCAGCACCGGGTATTTGGCTTTGTCCGCACGCAGAGTGATGGTGTAGCTGGCCATCACATCCGGTCGGTCCAGGAAATAGGTGATGCGACGAAATCCCTCGGCTTCGCACTGGGTGAAGAACGACTCGTTGCTGACGTACAGGCCCGAGAGCTTGGTGTTCTTCACGGGATAGCAGGTAGTGAAGATTTCCAATTCGAAGGCGTCGTCACCTTCGGGAAGGTTTTCAAGCACCAGTTTGGAGCCTTCCAGCTTGAACGAAGTACCCTGACCGTTGACGAGCACGCGTGCCAGGTTCAGGTCTTCACCATCGAGTTTGAGTGCTTGGGCGGGTGCTGACGGGTTACGGCGAACCCGCATCTTGTTGAGGACACGGGTCTTTGCGGGGTCCAGGTCAAACGTCAGATCGACGGAATCGATCAGGTAGGCCGGTGCGGTGTAGTCGCCGCGGTGGCTCGGCATTGCGGGGCCGTCGGTTTCACGCAGTTGCAACATGCAAGGTCTCCAGAAAATGGTTTTCAATCAGTTCTTCAAAATTTCGGACGGTTGCGATCACATGCGGACCGTCCAAAGCCGCAGCGCTGTGGCTGGTGCAGATTGCTACTGCACGCATGCCGGCGCGGCGAGCCGCTTCAATTCCAAGGGGCGCATCCTCAAACACGATGCACGCGTCGGCAGTAACCTGCAGGCGCCGGGCGACTTCCAGAAAAATAGCCGGTTCGGGCTTGCCCGGCAAGCCTTCGTCGCCGCCCACAATGGCCTGCGGCGGTGTGGCCAGTTGCAGATGATTAAGTACAAAGGCCACATTGTGACGGTCGCCTGCTGTGCCAACACCCACTTTCAATCCTCGCCCACGCGCCGCTTTTTCAAAGGCTGAAAAACCCGCAACCTCAGTGAACATTGGCGTAAAAAGCGCGCGGTAAACGGCCTCTTTCTCGGCGATCAGCTCCCAGGCCTGGGCATCGTCCAATTCGCGATCAAACAGTATGCGCATGCACTCCGCGCCATTGCGCCCATTGGTGCGGCGCAAAACCTCGGACAATTCCATCTCGATGCCGTGGCGCTGCATGAACACGACCCAGCTTTGGGCGTGCCATGGCATGGAGTCGACCATGGTGCCGTCCATATCGAAGATGAAGGCCCCCACGCTCCCCGCTGCGCGTGGTTCGCTGCCCCCCAGGGGGGTTAATTTCCCTTGGGGCGGCCCGGCGGGAAATTGAGCCCCCACTGGATCGTTGGCCCATAGGCTTGCTTCTGTTTTCATACGCCCTGTTTCAGCGAGGCTTCGATGAACACGTCGAGGTCGCCGTCGAGCACTTTTTGGGTGGCGGACACTTCGACGTTGGTGCGTAGGTCCTTGATGCGGCTGTTGTCGAGCACATAGCTGCGAATCTGGTGGCCCCAGCCGACATCGGTCTTGGAGTCTTCGAGCTTTTGCTGTTCGGCCTGTTGCTTGCGCATTTCGTGGTCGTAGAGGCGGCTGCGCAGGCGTTTCCAGGCTACATCGCGGTTGCTGTGCTGGCTGCGCCCGTCCTGGCACTGCACCACAATGCCGGTCGGGATGTGGGTCAGGCGCACCGCTGAGTCGGTTTTGTTGATGTGCTGGCCACCGGCCCCGCTCGCGCGAAAGGTGTCGGTGCGGACATCACTGGGGTTGATGTTGATTTCGATCGAGTCATCCACCTCGGGGTAGACAAAAATGCTGGCAAAGCTGGTGTGACGCCCGCCGGACGAGTCAAACGGACTCTTGCGCACCAGCCGGTGCACGCCGGTTTCGGTGCGCAGCAGGCCAAACGCGTATTCGCCTTCGATCTTGATGGTGGCGCCCTTGATGCCCGCGGTGTCGCCCGGGGTTTCATCTTCCATCGTGGTCTTGAAACCCTTGCGCTCGGCATACTTCAGGTACTGGCGCAGCAGCATGCTCGCCCAGTCGCAGGCTTCGGTCCCGCCGGCACCGGCCTGAATGTCCAGGAACGCGTTCATCGGATCCGCCGGATTGTTGAACATGCGGCGGAACTCGAGGTCCTTGATGATGGTGGACAGTTTCTCGGTCTCGGCTTCGATAGTCATCAGACCGGCGACGTCGCCGTCCTCCTTGGACATATCGAACAGTTCCGAGTTGTCTGCCAGCTCGCGCTCCAGGCTATTGAGCGTGACGACCACGCCGTCCAACGCCTTCTTTTCCTTGCCCAGCTCCTGGGCGCGCTTGGGGTCGTTCCAGACAGTGGGGTCTTCCAGCGATGCGTTGACGGTTCTCAGCCGTTCTGCTTTGGCATCGTAGTCAAAGATACCCCCGTAACTCTTGGGTGCGTGCGCTCAAGTCCTCCAACGTCGTGCCAATGAGGTTGATGCGTTCTGCTTCCATGGTGCGTATCCTGTCGTTATCAAGTGGGTTTTGTGTAACCGCGTATTTTCTCACGCTTGGGGTGCCTACGGCCTCTCCTGTGCTCTGACCCCATTTCCCGACCCCGTTTCCCGCCACAGCCGGAGAAATATACGCAAAATGCGCCCGCGAACCCCGTGGAATATGCGTGAACCGCTTCCGTTTTGATAGCAATTGTCATTGGTGGTGGCCGAGTTTGGGGCGTCGCCACTAGCCTCATGCTGTCAAGCCCCCGCAATCGTCGGAAACCAATGCCTCAAACTCATTGGGTGGGGTCTTGGTTGTTCAGTGCAGTAAAGGCTGACAAATGGCCGGAGTGCCGAGATGGCAGTCGTTCATTGCACCAAGTTACTGAGCGCATCCAATGGGCTAGCTGTACCGCCCGCTGCCATTTGTGAACGCAAGGCCATGTCAAGCGATTGGGGCAACATCACCATGCGGTCTTTGCCACCCTTGCCATTACGCACCACCAGCACACGCCGATCAAAGTCCACGTCTTTCACCCGCAGGCGCAACCCTTCGTTGAGCCGCATGCCAGTGCTGTACAACAGTTTGGCTAGCAACAGTTCAACCCCGGTCATTGTCCCCAACAAAGCCGCCACCTCGGTCACGGTCATTACAGATGGAATGCGTCTTGGCCGAGTCGGGCGTTGTACATCGTCAAGCCAAGGCAATTTCACCCCCAGAACCTCGCGGTACAAAAAAAGCAGGGCACTGAGCGCCTGGTTGTGGGTGGACACGGACACGTTGCGCTGGGTGGTGAGCATGGTAAAAAATTGTTCAACCTCCGCGGCACCCAACTCACGCGGATGGCGCGCCCGGCCGCCACGGCCATGCCATCGGACAAAAAATTTCACCCAATACACCGGCAGGCCACCAGGCCCGGGCCGGTGGTACGCTGTACACTTTCACCGGCCCGGGCCTGGCGTCCTCACGTCGGCTCCCGCTTTGCTCGAACGTTAGGCATCACAAGACAGACCTGCACCATGCACTACTCTCAATTCATCCTGTGCGCCTCTCTCCTGCTTGCTATTGGTGGCTGTGCTTCGACGACCACCATCAAGGTCAGCCCGTCGCCTCAAGCTCCAATCTGCGAGGCATCAAAGACAGCACTCGTCCTGTGGAGGACGCAGTGGCGCGTAGATCAGAAGGATGTTCTCGAACGAGAAACTGCGTCGGCGGCCGGAATCGGTCAGTTCTTCAAATCTTCAGGATGCTTCAAGTCCGCTTCGGCAGAGCGCCTACCGCAACTCTCTGATGAACAAGCAAGACAAACGGCCGGTGCAGCAGTAAATCAAAGCGCCAAAGTCGTCCTTGTATCCGTTCGTGAACTGGGACCAACCGTCAAGATTGGCTCATCAATAGCGCTTGTAGAGGGCGGTACTGAAGTTGTTCTAGACGTATCTGAGTTCGTATCCGGAAAGGCAACGCCACGGACATTTTCCGTCCAGTGGAATAGCGGTGGACCCGGGGTGCTGAAGGGTGTCGCCAGCCTTCCACAAGACATGCAAGCAGCGCTTGCCGCAGCCCTTCAACCGCCCGCGCAGTGACGCCTAACCCCTCGCTCAAGAGGAGCGGCCGCCCCACGCAGCGCACCACGCGCGCAACCCACCGCCCTCGAGACCCCCACGCGCAGCCCGCCGGCCTCAGGCGCCCGCTTAGCTCGAACGTTAGACCGCAATGCGCCGTTTGCTCGGGTTCCTACTCCGTCCGGAGATATCGCTCTGGAGGTACAGCCTGTGCCTGGCGCCACTGGCACTCATTCCTTCAGCACTTTTCTACTCGCTGGCGAGATTTTTCGCCGAAACCGCTGGGATGGACGTCGCAGCGCATGCGGCGCCGACAAGTGAGGTCACGTTCGGCAATGTTTTTGGTGCTGTTGTCTTTGCACCGGTTTTCGAGACGTTCATGCTGGCTGGTCTACTCAAGGTGCTGTTGTCGACATCACTGCAGCCTGCTGTGTGTGCTGCAATTTCTGCTGTGTTGTGGGGGTGCTTCCACGGGTTGTTCGGGGCGCTCTGGTTCTTCGGAACTGCATGGAGCTTCTTCGTGTTCTCGTGCGGCTACATTTCTTGGCGCCGTGCATCGTTTAGCCAGGGGTTTTTGGCGGCAGCGGTGCCACACGCGCTGGTGAATTCAATTGCAATGCTCCTTCTATGGAGCGCGAAAAGTGCGGTCTAACCAGTCGCTCGAGCCGACTCGCGTCGGCAGGCCGCCGCTCGCGGCTCAGCTTCAACGTTAAACAGCTGCAGTTCCTTGTAGCTTGACTTGCGGCGAACGATAAATACAATGTATGTATGATTAAGTTCGAATGGGATGAGCCTAAAGCCATTGCAAATCTCAAAAAGCATCAGGTGTCTTTTGAAGAAGCGAAATCGATTTTCTTCGATGAATTTGGCGTTCAGTTCTTCGATGAGGAACATTTAGCCGATGAGGAGCGCTTCCTCATGCTTGGTATGAGCTCTGGTGCAAAGCTCCTCATCGTCTGTCATTGCGAGCGCGAGCATGGTGCAGTTATTCGCATCATCTCTGCACGCAAGGCGACCAAGCGCGAAAGCGTGTTTTATCGAGGTGGACAACCATGAAAGCAGAGTACGACCTTTCCAAACTGAAGTCTCGCAAGAACCCATATGCTTCTAAGCTAAAGAAGCCTGTGACCATGCGCCTTTCCGAGGATGTTGTGGACTATTTCAAGGGAATGGCCGATGAATCCGGCGTCCCCTATCAAAGTCTGATTAACTTGTACCTGCGCGACTGTCTTGCCAATAGTCGGAAAGTGCAAATCAACTGGCCACATGCTGCTTAACAAGTTGTTCGTCACGGACATGCAGCAGCAGAACGCCGCTTCGCGGCGTGTGCAGCCCGCCGTACAACGCCGACGTTAGGCCGCTCCAAGTGAAAGTTCCATGAATCGTTCCACCGTGAGTATCGCTTTAGCTGCTTTTGGCTCGGCATTAGTATTCTTCCAAGTGGCGTGCAGCCATGGGCAGGTATTGCCCAAGCCCGAAGCGCTCAATACTGATATGGCATCTCAGGGGCAGTCGGCGCCTACGATGTGCGCTCGAGTTGGTATTCGCTTAGTCGTAGTCTCGCGAAAGGAACAGCCCGATCGCTCAATGTACTACGAGTTTGCAGAGGTCGCGGATGCGGAATGTACCGAGGAGAAAGTATGGAAAGCAAAGCGTTAAGAATCATGTCGCCGCAGCCTAACCATTCGTTCAACCGGAAGCAGTGGGGCATGCGGCCGTTGACTTGCTGCATACTTTGGGAAATGCGGCGCAAAAGGAGCAGAAACATGGGAAACGTGAAGTCAATTGAGAGTGCTGTGGAATCGCTATCCCCTGTGGAGTTAGCTGAATTCCGGCGGTGGTTCGCTGATTTCGATGGCAACGCGTGGGATAAGCAGATCGAACAGGATGCAGCCTCTGGCAAGCTCGACCAGTTGGCAGCCGAGGCGCTTGCCGACTATTCAGCAGGTTCAGCGAGGCAACTTTGAGCTTGACGCACACCGCATCAAAGCGGTTTTGGCAGTGCCTCGACGCATTGCCCGACGAAATTCAAACCGTAGCGCACCGAAATTTCGCGCAAATCAAGGCTGATCCAAGTCACCCGTCGTTGCATTTCAAGGCTGTTGCAAATGGTCGATTTCATAGCGTTCGAGTCGGTCTCAATTACCGCGCACTAGGCCTCCCCGTGCCAGGCGGCGTTCATTGGTTTTGGGTCGGAACGCATGGCGAGTATGACAAGCTCATCGGCTAACAGGTTGCTCGTCGCGGACACGCGGCATCAGTTTGCCGCTTCGCGGCGCATGCCGCGTGCCGGACAGCGCCGACGTTAGGCGTCATGACACACACCATTCTTCGCACGCTAGCTTTTGCCCTGATCACGCTCGCCTCTCTCTGCAGGGCGGAGACCCACGCATTTCACTGGGTTACAGGGAGCATTGGTGGCCTATCCGACCGCAACTTGGCTATGTTGATCCCCGTTGCCATTGGCAACAAGACTTGCGATATGCAAATTGACACTGGGGCAAACGGATCGGTGATCTGGAGCGCGGAATCGAATACCAACGAGCAGAACAATTCGTTGACTGTCAAATTCGGAACGATTAAAGCGACGACTACCGCCGGGCCAACCGTTCTCGAGGCGATAGAACGCTGTACCCCAGGTAGCCCAGTAGGAACACTAGGTAACGCGTTCTTCGAACGCGGAACACTCGTGATCGACAGTGTTCGCCGGCAACTTGGCTACCAGCCCGGCTCAGGCCTCGCTGGCAACAACACCGCACAGCGCTTCTTCTACGCCACTTGGGCGCCAGCAGATGCCACTTGGGTGCCCACCGGAGGTCACATTCTCATTGAGCTCCAAACGAGCCAGTTCGGAAAAGGCTACGGTCTGTTGGATACTGGAGCAGCACTTGCCGAAATTGGTGTGCTCGACGAACTGTGGTGGAAAAGACTTGTCGGCGCGAAAGCCATGACGGGAGAGAACATAACTCGCTTCACTGTCAACTCGTGGGGAAAGCAGGTTGAATGCTATCTCGCTCAAACCACAATCGACGTCACCTTGGATACCTTTCAGTTGTCCCTACGAAACGCGAACTATTGCCCTACGCTACATTTCCGCCCACCCGTGCGCGTTATCGGTATCGTCGGCATGTACCCATTCCGAAACAGTGTTCTCACCATTGACTATCCTGGCCGTCTCTGGCTGGTCCAATAATCGCGATGACGCCTAGCTTGGCAATTTTTGAGATGCTGGATGCGGCTCGGCGCCTGCGTCAAAGAGGAGCCCGAATCGCGATATCCCTTGTCGATTCGGCAGAGTCGGACCTCCTTGAACCGCTTTACAAAGGCGAAGACAAGTATGTGATGTATTCGCAGGGCCAGCGGCAGAGGCTCATGGCGTCCGTCGTCGAAACGCGCGCCTCGCAATACCCGGATCACGCAATCGTTTTTTTTTACTTCCCACGCGAGTCGAACAGTCGGCGACCTGTTGCGCGGGCAGCGGCCGTGGTACGAGCCTGCTTACTCGGAGCAACGGCAAGTGGAGAATCAAGCATGAGCACCTTGGTCCGTCTGCGGGCTAACCCTTCAATCGAGAGGACGTGCCCCGACAAGCCGGGTCACGCCTAACTTCGTTCTCGATCATTTGCTTCCGGTTGCAAAAGGAGGGACAAACAAAAAGCACAATCTTGTCGCCGCCTGTGAAGTCTGCAACCGGCGCCGTAGCGACTCAGACCCAATCCATTTTTTACGCGAGAATTATCGACAGCAGCTATTGAGTCAAGATGAATTCTTACAGGCGAAACAATATATCGAAGCCTTACTTGGGGCTAGCGTTGGCTAGCGGTTAGCCCCCTTCAGCGGTAGACTTGAGGTCCCACTAGGAGATCACAATGGCCAACCTCTTCGAAGAACTCAGCTCACAAGCTCGAACACTGCCCCCAGCGGACCGGGTTCGCTTGGCCGAGGAGCTCCTTGCTTCGGTTCACGAACCAGACGACGAAGTCGAGGCGGCTTGGGATGAGGAAATTCGAATCCGAATCGCCGATATTGACGCTGGTACGGCGAAGCTCATTCCCGCTGAAGAAGTATTTGCAGAAGTTCGACGTCTGCTGAATTGATGCGCGTCCGATTTCACGAGGCCGCGCGGGCCGAGTTAGCGTGGGAGGTGCAGTACTACGCAAAGATCAGTCCGCAACTCGGTGAGCGATTTGCAACGGTCGTTGAGCGGGCGCTCGCGATTGCCGCTGAATTCCCAGATATGGGTGCACCTCACAGGTACGGCACTCGCCGAGTTTTTCCGAAGCGCTTTCCATTTTCGGTCGTGTACCTACACCGCGGCGATGAAATCTTGGTGCTGGCAATCGCACCGGACGACAGGAGGCCAGGCTATTGGCGTTCCCGGATGATCAAGGGATAACATGTCAATGGACTCGGACTCACAACAGCAGAAGGCGGCTTCGCCGCGTGTCGTTGTGCGCCGGTCATCTTCACGTTAGGCAATCAGTTCCCTGCGCCTCCGTTATGCTCCAAGAGCAAGCACCGAGACAGTCGGAGCACAGCTCTGAAGGTGTTGCTTCGGCAGGTTCCGTTTTGGGCACCGTGACTGCGGAAGTAGATCTATAAACCAGACGAATCAATCGGGAGGAGTCGAATGGGCATCTTAAATTATTGGCACTGGTTGATTGTGTTGCTGGTGGTAGTGCTCATCTTTGTATTGCCTAGACTCAAGGACCAGTCGGGCAAACCAGTTCACGCAGCGGGATATTCGGTGTTTTCGTC
Source organism: Rhodoferax sp. (assembly GCA_020048895.1). Taxonomy (GTDB): domain Bacteria; phylum Pseudomonadota; class Gammaproteobacteria; order Burkholderiales; family Burkholderiaceae_C; genus Allorhodoferax. The sequence continues at coordinate 63,950 of JAIFLV010000018.1, forward strand.
TGTATCGGTTCAAGGAAAAGAGGCAGAGCACATCAACGAGAAGCTGCCAAAAGGTTGGCCGCGGTGGCCCGCATACATCGTGTCGTTTGCCGTGCTTGCTGCATCCATCTGGCTCATCACACGGCCATGAACACAGGGCTCAATAATCTTTCGCTTGGCACCAGCTTAGCTCGAACGTTAACGTGCAAAACAGCGTCCGTGGTAATCTACGTTCCATGAGCCAAATTTCTGTTGCCGATATTTTGGAACTGCCCGTGCAGGAGCGCATTCAGCTCGTTGAAGTGATTTGGGAGAGCATTGCCGCCTTCCCTCAAGCCATTGAGGTTTCACTTGAGCTAAAGACTGAACTCGAAGCGCGTTTAGCCGACTTTGAGCGAAACCCAGAGGCCGGTTATTCCTGGGATCAAGTAAAGGCACATTTAAGAAGCGGGTCGTGGCGTACCGCTTGAAGTTTTCCGGTCGAGCAGTTCGCGAAATTGGTGGAGCGTTCGATTGGTATGAGGAACAAAGCAAAGGGCTGGGCTCTGAATTTGAGCTGGCTTTTGAACTTCAACTTAAGCGCCTTGAGCAAGTCCCGCTTTTGTACGCGGAAATTGTCCCAGGCGTACGCCGCACGCTCTTGCCTCGGTTTCCGTATGGCGTTTTTTACGCGGTAAAGAATGATTTGGTCCACGTTCTGGCCGTCATTCACAATGCACGTAATCCACGGCGTTGGCCACATGAACGTGCCCGTTAACTGGTCATTCCACCGGACGCTTTGCGTTGGTGAATTTCAACGTTAAACCTCATATTGAGTTTTCCCACATGATTGAAAAAGAGAAAGCGATAGCTGCCGCGGAAGAGATACTCGACATCGAGCGCAGTCGACTTGTCGAACTTCAAAACGCACGCGCGCCCCGGGTTCCTGCTTCGCTTTGGGTGCGTGGCTTATCTTCGCTTGAGCCAAGGCATCAGGCGGCATTGCTGCGAGAAGCAGAGAAGACAGTTCAAGCGGCCTGGGCGTTTAATGCATGGGCGGTAGCCTGGATTACAAGCGTCGCTATCGTGTGGTACTTCTCAAGCGCAGGTCAGGCCACCTTTGGCCTACTTTGGGCAACTGCCCCTGCACTTGGCGTGCTTGGGCTGCGCAGGTGGTTTATTCGTCGAGCGCTGAGTCGCTTGGTCTCGGCACCAAGTTCTCGCGAGGCTATTGGCGGTGAGGTTTAACAGGTTGCTCGTCGCGGACACGCAGCATCAGGTTGCCGCCTCGCGGCACTTGCGGCGTGCCGGACTGCGCCGACGTTAGGCTTCACAATCACCACGCTCGCTTCTCATGCACACTAAAACCTCACTTGCTCTGTTTGTTGCCTTCTTTATGGCTCAAGCAGCGGCCGCGGATCAGTCCGATCTCCGAGTAGCAGTCATGAAGGCTGACGAATCCCTGTTTGCAGCCGTCTTCGACTCCTGCGACACAGCCGCTGTTGCTGCCCTGACCGTAGAGGACTTTGAATTCATTCACGACAAATGGGGACAGATTGCCAAGTCTCGCGATGAGTTCGTCAAGGCCATCTCAGGCTCGTGTGAGCGACAGAAGCAAGGTACAGATTTCAAGGCGACGAGACGCCTAATCAACAGTTCAATTGCGATCTATCGAATGAAGGACTACGGCGCGCTGCAAACTGGCGAGCACCAGTTCTATCGGGTGGAGAAGGACGGAACCCTGAGTCCCACTGAATATGCCAAGTTCACCCACCTGTGGCGCGAAGAGAAGGGCAGGCTGCTATTGGCGAAAGTGATCAGCTACGCACACATCGATGGATCGCGACCAGGAGGCACGCAGTGAAGCCTCTCAAGAAACACCCTCTAACTGATTGATTTCTATAGAGTTTTCAAGCGGCATTTTCGCTGGGCACCAAATGCATGCCCATGGCTTTTGCGCGCTGTGCAAGGTTGTGCAGTACCCGCTGGCTACCCGCATTGAGAGTGCCGGCTTCGGGGCGAAGCGTCTGACGGCGATCCGCCCACAGCGGTTTTTGCGGGTCGGCTACAACACGAAAATGCGGCAGCGTCTATTCAGCCGATAAACTGCTCGATCAGCGCAGCCAGTACCTCGGGCTGGTCGTGGTGCATCATGTGGCCGGCATCGGCAATGGGCGCTATTTCAACGTTGGGAACCTGTTTCAGTCGCTCGTGGTACTCGTCCAGGGTGAACTGCCCTTTCCACCAGAGGTTGAGGCTGTTATCGGCAGCCTCTACTGACAACACAGGCATTGACAGGTTTCGGTACAAGGCCAGCGTTTCTTCCACTTGGTAGAGGTGCGCACTGGCAACCTTATGGGCCGACTGACCCAAAATACGCCATTGACCCTGAGCGTCCGGCGCAGCCCAGTGCTGTGCCAACCAGTCGGCTTTGTCCTGTCCCAGGCGCGGGTTTGTCTTCATCAGGCGCCGTGCCACACCATCCACGCTGTCATATCCGCGCATATCAAGCTCGCCGCGGTGCAGTTGCTTGAGGTCGTCCATCCATTTGGCATAGCGTTTGGGCGCCAAGCTGGGTGTAGTGACCGGCAAGCCAAAACCTTCCAGATTGATTAGCCTGCGGATGCGTTGTGGGCGTATGCCGGCGTAAATCATGGCCACGTTGCCACCCAGGCTATGGCCCACCAGATTCACAGCTTGGTCAGCAGCGTAATGGTCGAGAAGGAAGTCCAGATCGGCCAGGTAGTCGGGAAACCAGAAGTTGTCCACCCCGCCGGAGTCGGTTTTGCCATAGCCGCGCCAGTCCGGGGCGATGATGAAGTGGTCATGGGACAGTGCATCGACCACAAACTGGTAACTCGCGGCCACATCCATCCAGCCATGCACCAGCACCAGGGGTATTCTTCCGTCACCGGGCGCTCCCCAGAGCTGCACGTGGTATTGCAAATTGCGGATCGGGACAAACTCGCTGCGGCAGGGTCTTTTGACTTGGTACATTTGGGCAATCTTACGGAGACTCACCATGAACGGCAGTCAAAACAGCGACAAGGGCATTGCAATGGCAGAGACGGGGTCGGCATGCGAAGCAGCGATGCCCGCGGTCTACCAGCAGCTACACAATGACTTTCGCTGGAATGTACCGGAGTTTTTCAACATTGCTCAGGCCTGTTGCGCGCGTTGGGCGGCCGCCCCGGATGCTACTGAAAAGATAGCTATTTACGCATATTCTACGGGCGCTACACCCACTTTTCACACTTATGCGGAGTTGCAAACGCAGGCCAACAGATTGACCAATGGGCTGCGCTCTTTGGGCGTGGTAGCGGGCGACCGGGTCGCGATAGTCATGCCGCAATGCTTTGAGACGGCGGTGGCCTATATCGCGGTGCTGCAGTTGGGTGCGGTGGCGATGCCGTTGTCGTTGTTGTTTGGGCCGGAAGCCCTTGAATACCGGCTGCAGGACAGTGGCGCGGTGGTGGCCATTGGGGATGCGACGGCACTAGGAAATTTGGCGCTGGTTCGGCCGCGTTGCCCTGCGTTGCGCTCCATTGTGGGCGTGCGAGGAACGCCTGCACCTTGCGATAGGGTCTGGCACACCTGGCTGGCACAACAGTCAGAGCTTTGCATGCCGATACCGACCCGGGGCATCGACCCGGCCGTGCTGATCTATACCAGCGGAACCACGGGCAACCCCAAGGGAGCGCTGATTGCGCACCAGGCGCTGATTGGCAATTTGCCCGGCTTTGTGGCCAGTCAGAACTGGTTTGGCTTTGACAAGGCGGTGCCACTCAGCGCATTGTCCAATCCAGTCGAGATGCACCGGTCACCAAGTGACACCGTGTTCTGGAGCCCGGCCGATTGGGCCTGGACGGGTGGATTGATGGATGCACTGCTGCCGACGCTCTTCTTTGGCGGCACCATCGTGGCTTTCGATGGGCGGTTTGGCGGGCAGTTGGCGTTGGACCTGATGGGCACGTGCGGTGTGACGCACACGTTCTTGTTCCCTACGGCGCTCAAGGCCATGATGAAGGCGGTTCCCTCGGGTCAGGCCAGCACCGTGCGCGTGGAGTTTTCCCTGCAGTTGCGGGCCATCATGAGTGCCGGAGATGCCGTGGGAGATGCCGTATTTACCTACTGTGCGCAGCAACTGGGCGTGCAGCCCAACGAGATGTTTGGCCAAACCGAGATCAACTACATCGTGGGTAACTGTGTGGCGCAGTGGCCGGCCAGGGCGGGCAGCATGGGAATGGGCTATCCCGGCCACCAGGTGCGCGTGATCGATGACGCGGGCCAGGAGTGCGCTGTTGGCGTGGCCGGCGATGTAGCTGTCCATCGCCTTGATGTGCATGGGGACCCGGATCCAGTCTTTTTTCTTGGGTACTGGAACAACGCAGTGGCGACGCATGCGAAGTTCACCGGTGATTGGTGCCGTACTGGCGATTTAGCGGTGCGCGATGCCCAGGGTTACCTGTGGTACCAGGGGCGCTCAGACGACGTGTTCAAGTCTGCGGGTTATCGCATTGGTCCGGGCGAGATAGAGAACTGCCTGGTGAAGCACCCGGCAGTCGCCAATGCGGCGGTGGTACCCAAGCCCGACCGCGAGCGCGGTGCAGTCGTCAAGGCCTATGTCGTCATTGCTCCCAATTTCATAGCTTCTCACGCAGACTACACGGGCGAAGGAAGCATTTTTCGCTCAAGACTTGTACAAGAGCTGCAGGAACACGTGAAGGGTTTGCTTGCGCCCTACGAGTACCCCAAGGAGATCGAGTTCGTCGATGCCCTGCCGATGACGACCACCGGCAAGGTCCAACGGCGTGTGCTGCGCCTGCAGGAGCAGGAGCGAGCAGCCGCAACGCCGGGTCACGTCTAAAAGGTTCTACCTTTGGTGACGGTCTCGCGCAGAATCTTCCAGCCTTCACCCACCCATGCTAAAGACAGGGTTTTCTCGACCGAATCCTTGTAGTCGACCGAACCATACTCCTGAGTGAACGAGACTTCAGCAGTTTTTGCGTCACATTTCTGCGGGCTGACCTTGTCGACTCGGGTGACGATTTCGCCTTGCTTGGTAATGCGCTTCTTGCGCAGACTCTCCCAAGCCGTGCGGGTCATGCCCAGTGCGGGTGTGAAGTTCTCGGCGTAATAGCCGAGGTAATTTGCCGTCTGCTTGCCGTTCCAGGAGGCCAGCCAACCCTGCACCATGGTCGGAATTTGTGCGCACTGGGCAGCGGTAGGGTCGGGTTTGGCCACCACTGGTGTTGGAATCACCACCGGAGCAGCCACTGGCGCGGGTTGCGCCGGCGGTGGTGAAGAGGGCGCTTCCGCGTTGGCAGAGAAGGTTCTGCTGAGGGTCTGCGTCGGAATGATGCGCGTGCTGCAGCGCATCAACTCGTCGTCTTTGTCGATGGTGTCAGTACCTGCTGCGGGCACCGAAGTCGCGAGCGGTTGCAGCTTCAGGGCGCGCAGCAATGCTCCAGAAGTAGCCAGCACACGCACCTCGGCCAGTTGCAGGTCAAACTCCGCGTTGGCGAGTGCGCGCCGTGCCTGGTACAACTCGTTTTCGGTATCGAGCAAGTCGAGCAGGGTGCGTTGCCCAATGTCGAACTGCTGCTGGTAGGCCTGCTTGGCTTTGGAGGTTGACAACTCATGTTGGCTCAGTAACTTGAGCTGGCTGCCAAGTCGAATCGAATCATTAAAGGCGATCTGTCCCGTTTGCCAGATGTCACGGCAGGCCTTGTCGCGCAAGTCAAAGGCGCTTTCAAGTTTTGCCGCTGCGAGTTTGGTCCGTGCCGAGTCTGAGCCACCACGATACAGGTTGTAATTAAGTACCAACTCGAGCGCAGAGTCACGGTAGGTGCCTACGACCCCGCTCTGGTTGGTCTCGTAACTTTGGCGCGCGCGTAACTCCACCGTGGGTGAGAAGGCGGCTCGGCGGGTTTTCTGGTCTGCCCGATAGGCCCGAATGGTCGCCACGGCCCCCATAAAGTCCGGATTCTTCAGCACGGCTTCATTCAGGAACTCGGTGCCCAGTGGCATGAACGAATCCAAGGGGTCCATGCGGGCGAGGGACTCCGAAGGTGTATCGCCAATCAGGCGTTGGTAGCGCGCTGACACGTCGTGCAGGTTGCTCACTTCGGTGAGCCAGTTGGACTCTGCCAAGGCCAGACGCCCTGCGGCCTGCTCCAGATCCACGCGCCGCCCGACACCCGCCTTGACCTTTTCGGCGATTTTGTCGTGTACTTCAAGGTGCGTGGTGAAATTGTCGGACGCCAGAGAGAGTAATTCCCGAAAACGCAGCACGTCAATGTAGGCGCGCACTGCCTCAAGCCCAGTCTGGTTGCTAATGGACAGCAGTTCAAAAAAACTGGCCTGCTCGGCATAGCTCAGGCGGCGAATCTCGTTGCTGGTGGCGAATCCATCGAACACCAATTGGCGCAGCTGCAAATTGGCGCGGTTGCCGTCGTAGCCGAATGTCGATGGAATGGTCGGACTGAGGCGCTGGTAACCTCCCGCACCGACCTCCATGTCAACCCGGGGCAACCAGCCCCCCTCGGCAACACGCCGCTCGTGCCCTGCAGCCTGCAGATTATGAAATCGCAACTTGACTTCGGGGTTTTGCAGAATGGCTCGCTCTACCGCATCTTTAAGGGTGGTGGGGGACTGCGCGTATACCGCCGACGTCCCGCAAATGCCCACGGCAATGAGCACAGCGAGCATGCGCTGGGTTTTCAGTTTCTGTTGCCTGAAAGTCATGTTGAACTAACCATCCTCACCAAGGTAAATGCGCCCGACCATCATGGTCACAATGATCCAAAATGGCGGTATTGTCGCAGAGGAGAGTGACTACTCCCGCGCTGCACGGTAAAGCACTTCAGATTGCACCAGCGTCATGGCTACCTTGCAGCAGGCTAGCGACCGCTGTCGCCAGCGTAGTGGAAAGTGACTCCGCAAGGTGAGCTGGGCTGGAATATGCAGCCTGGCAGCGATGGAGTCAAGGCGCCGCAATGACCATCCGGGATGCTTTTGAAAGATTTTCCCGGAATGTGCGCAGTATGCTAATCTGGTGAAGAGGTTAGCGCGTTGCGAAGGGGCACCTCAGTCGCCAGTGCTGATAGTGTGTACTGTTGTTGACGCTGTGGAGAAGGTTTTGAAAGTGAGAATGGATTGTCGCGAATGGAGCTGGTTTGCTGACCATGCAGGGCTGTGCGATGTGGCGCCTCTGTAAGGTGTCCATTGGACTATTGGTTGTGGGGTTGTGCTTGGCTCTTGCTTCACACGGTGCCGCTAACTTCGACCGTTTGCTGGCAACGTTGACCGAGCGCTGGGGTGCAGGAGTGACCCCCAAGTTCAATAGCTGGCGCGCATTGATTGCCAACTTTTCCAACGCACAAGACAACGACCGGCTCAAGAAGACCAATGAGTTCTTCAATCGGCAGGTGCATTTTGGGGACGATGCGGTGGTTTGGGGTCAGCCAGACTATTGGGCGACGCCGATGGAGTCCATCGGCAAAGGATTGGGCGACTGCGAGGACTTTGCGATTGCCAAGTACTACACGCTCAAGGAAATGGGTGTTGCGTCGGGAAAACTGCGGTTGGTCTATGTTTTGCTCAAGACCGGATCTGCCGATGGGGCCGCAGGTCAACCCCACATGGTGCTGGCCTACTACGCACAACCCGATGCAGAACCGCTGATCATGGACAACGTGGTGGGCGATATCCGGCCAGCGTCGCGCCGCCCCGACCTGGCCCCGGTGTATAGCTTCAACAGTGAGGGTGTCTTCGCCGGTGCTTCTGCCAAGGATGCAACCCCGGCCAGTGGCGTTGGCAGGCTTTCACGCTGGGAAGATTTGCTAAAACGGGCACGTGCCGAGGGTTTTGAATGAACTGCTGTAACGAGAGGAACTGAACATGTCCATGTACCGACAGCTTTGGCTGGCCATCATCATCAGTATGCTGCTGGCATTGGCCGGTAGCTTGGTCGCGTCGCTCCTGAGCGCGAGAAGCTATCTGGAGTCCCAGCTTGCCATCAAGAACACGGATAACGCAACTGCATTGGCATTGTCTTTAAGCCAAGGCAATCCGGATGCGGTCATGGTGGACCTGGTGGTCGCATCCCTATTTGATGCAGGCCATTACGAACTGATTCGCGTGACGGACCCCAAAGGCCAGTTGATTACCGAGCGCATTGCGGAGCCGGGCAATTTGGACGCACCCGCGTGGTTTGCGAATGCGCTACCCATTGTTGCCGACCCGGGTCAAGCACAGATCAGCAGTGGCTGGAAACAATTTGGCACAGTGACCCTGGTGAGTCACAGTCGGTTTGCGTATGGTGCGCTGTGGAAAAGCGCTTATGAAATGGTACTTGCGCTGTCTTTGGCTGGGATGGTGGGTGGGTACCTGGGGTCATTGGTGTTGCGCAGGCTGCGGCGCCCGCTCAATTCGGTGATCGAGCAGGCCAAGGCCATCACTCAACGTCGTTTTGTGACCATTGAAGTGCCAAAAGTGCCTGAGTTGCGGCAGCTGGCCATCGCAATGAACGCGACGGTGGGACGGTTGAAGTCGATGTTTGATGAGGAAGCAGAGCGGCTCGAGACGGTGCGTCGCCAGGCCAATTGCGATACCTTGACTGGTTTGGCCAATCGGACGTATTTCATGGCCCGGTTGCGGGAGACAGTGGATGCCGATGAATCTACGGGCGGTGCAGTTTTCATTGCACGGTTGGCCAATCTGGCGACGGTCAATCAAGCGTTGGGACGCAATGCAACCGACGATCTGCTGCGAACCTATGGGGCTGCACTGACCAAGGCGGCGGACCAGTTTCCAGAAGCCATGGCAGCGCGCTTGAATGGTGCTGACTTTGCGCTATTGGTGCCTGCGCTTGCGGCGCCACAGGAGGCAGCAGAGAAGTTGCTGCAAGCACTCACCGAGGTTGCGGCCCGCTTCATGCCCGATCAAGCTAGTACCTGGCTGGGTTGCGGACATTTTCCTCGCGGTATCGAGGTGGGTACGATTCTGGCGCAGGTGGATGCGGCCCTGGCCGGGGTGGAGTCGGAGGGACGCAATGGACTGCGCATTGTGGATATGCGCCACGGTGACGATGCGCCCAAGACATCGGAAGAGTGGACCAAACTGATTCAAAGGGCGCTGGAGCAACGGTGGGTGCGATTGGTGTCGTTCCCGGTGGCCTCGCTGCAGGGCGCACTCATTCACCGCGAGTGTCCGTTGCGGCTGATGTTTGATGAAAACGGTGAGTGGCAGCCCGCTGGACGATTCTTGCCGCAAGCTGAGCGGCTTCGGCTGACTCCGCAACTCGACTTGGCTGCTGTGGCGCTTGGACTCGATGAACTGGAAGCAAAGCCGGCGATGGCTGGACTAGCCATTAACTTGTCGGCAAGTTCACTTGGGTTGCCTGAATTCAGGACCCAACTCACCCAACTGCTGAAGCAGCGCCCTGGAACGTCGAGGTTGTGGCTGGAAGTGGCGGAGTCTGGCGTTTTGACGCATTTCGAAGCATTCACCGCGCTGTGCGGAGACTTGCGCGATCTGGGCTGCAAACTGGGCGTGGAGCACTTTGGCCGACAGTTTAGTGAAATCGGGCGATTGCACAACTTGGGGCTTGATTACCTCAAGGTGGATGCCAGCTTCATTCGCGGGCTGGATGGAAACCCTGGTAACCAAGCATTTCTCAAGGGCCTGTCGACCATTGCGCATGGCATTGGTTTGCAGGTTATTGCAGAGGGCGTGGCAAGCGAGGCCGAACTGTTTGCTTTGTCTGCAGTCGGATTTGATGGGGCGACTGGGCCAGCGGTGAAAGAACCGGTGGCTGTATAAAAAAAGGCGGACCGTTTGCACGGTCCGCCTTTTCGAGATGTACCTTAGTTTGGATCAGGGATCAACTACCAGTTTGCCCTTGTTCAAGAGTTCATTGATGATCGCCTGATCGTTACCGATGGTGGTTAGATCGACGCCGCTAAGCGTAATGCGTTGGTCATCTGCCGCGGCATTGAAGCCGCCTGCGAACCCGCCTGTGGAGCTGATGTGGACTATCGTGTTGGAACCCGACTGCTCGAAGTGCAGGTAATTGTCCAAAGACGACGCAGTCCCATGCTCACCCTGTAACAGATCGCTCAGATCAAGCCTGTCGCCACCAGCAGAGTAGGCAGTTGACTTGTCAAAGTCCGAGATCGTGTCCAGGGCAGGACTGGCAGTAGTTCCTGCATCCGCCAATTTCCATACGAACGTGTCCGCTCCAGAGCCCCCTGTGAGGGCGTCCTTGCCAGCGCCGCCCGTGAGCAAGTCGTTACCTGCACCGCCAAAAAGTACATCGTCGCCAGCTCCTGTGCTAATTGAGTCGTTGCCGTCGCTGCCTGTTACGTTTTGGATACCTGAATCAGAGGTATGTGTACCGCCAGTACGCACAGCCCATACCCCATTGCTGGTCTCAACAAGTTCCTGATTTGCTCCCAGACTTGGCACATTCCCCGCTCCAAACAGTGCAAACGAGTTCGTACCAAGTACCTCGTAGGCGCTATCTGCCGCGCCACTGGGCTTGACTTCAACCCGCAGCATCGCATGACCCGCCTGATCCCAATAAAGGATTTCGATGGGTTGCAGTCCAGCTACTAGTGCCTTGTTGGCAAAGGTAGCCGTGGTTGGTGGTTGAATTGCATCGACCTCGGTCAAGTTAACCCCATTGATCAACACACGGTATCCATCGTCGCCCGAAACACGGAAGTCGTAGTTGCCCGCAGTTGGAATGTAGATGTAGCCGACCGCGCGGATTGCTGCATCAGTAGTGTCGCCGACCCCACCGGTTGCCACAATCGAACTGGTATTTCCCTTGCTGACTTGCAGAAATTTTTCGAGGTTATTGCCAGAGACGGTCTGGCCGGTGGTGAACTTTGCAGCACTTTGCCCAAGGTCATTGCTGAACAACGCATTGCTGCTAGTGGGGTTCTGCACACCACTCAGCACGCCAAATTCCATCTTGTTGATGGTGAAAGAGGCATCCGACCCAGTAAGGGCAGCGCCGGCCGATCCAATAAGAGCCGTATTGCCAGCCCGACCTTCGACTATTTTCTCAACTTCGGCGAGATTACTTAGATTCGCGTTGGCTGGCGCAGTTGGTGTGGCAGTGGCAATATTTCCATCATCCGAATGGATGCGCATCACGCCATTGAACTTGGTTGTGTCGTCTGCGGCGATGCCAGTGCGATTGTCGTTGTAACCGTAGTACTCACCCGTCAAACCAAGCCCGGTAACCGTGGAGCCGACCGTGGCACTCAAAGTCACGCTAGTGGGAGCCGGGATTACGTCGTTGATGGTCCCAATCCCAGTAGCTGCGGTCATGCTGGAGCCGGAGACCGGGGTGGCGGTGAGCGTGAAAGTCTCGTTGCCTTCGGAGATGGTATCGCTGGAGGTGGCCAGACGCAGTTGTACCGAGTGGCCAGACGCAGTTGTACCGAGGTGGCTCCTGCGGGAATGGTCACATTGCCTGTAACAGTGGTCCACACGGGGGCTGCAACGGTGCCGCTGTTGAACTCCAGCGTACCAGCAGCAGCAGTATCGGTACCCAAGAGGGCACCTGTGGTGCCCGCTCCAGAGTTCAGCGTTGGCTTAAAGACCACCGCGCTGGTGCTGGCGTTGGAGATGCTGACGGTAAAGACTGCAGGTGCACCTTCGTTGACGCTGATGTTGCCAATGGACAAGACCGGGGTGTCGTTGTCCAGCGTTGTGCCCGGTGGCACAAAGCCTGTGCCGTCGTCCTTGATGGTGCCAATACCCTGGTTGTCGGAGATGGTGGCGTTGGTGGCGTTGGTGAGGTTCACAAAGAACTGCTCACTGCGCTCAAAGGTTGCGTCGTTGATGATGCCCACAGGCACCGTCAAGGTCATGCTGCTCACGCCAGGGTTGAAAGTCAACTTGCCACTGGTGGCGGTGAAGTCATCTGTCGTGGTGGCTGTGTCACCGGCGGTGGCGTAGTCCACCGTAGAGGTCTGAGTGGTGCCGCCGGTGCGGGTGACCGTGAAGGTGGCCGTACCGGCCGCTTCGTTGACGGTGACGTCATCGATGGAGAAGGCTGGCGCTGCAGAGGCGTCGTTAATCGTGGCCGTGCCGGTGGCCACGGCTGTAGTGGAGCCGGAGACCGGGGTGGCGGTGAGCGTGAAAGTCTCGTTGCCTTCGGAGATGGTATCGCTGGAGGTGGCCAGACGCAGTTGTACCGA
>JAIFLV010000049.1 GCA_020048895.1 Rhodoferax sp.
GGCTTTGCGCATCCTCAAACCGTGGATGCAAGGCGCTGAGCTTGATGGAGATGCCATCGTTATCCTCCATGGCGCCCGTGCTGCTTGCGTAAGCAGCTATTGATTCAATAGCAGCGGTGTAGCTTGCCAGATACCGCAGTGCGTCTTCATCCGTCCGCGCACCTTCACCCAGCATGTCGTAAGAGAAGCGCACCTTGTCACGCTTGCGCGCCACATCGGCCTCAGCCTGCGCCTCTTTCATGTTCTGCCCCAGCACAAACTGGCGGCCCAGCAGCTGCACCGCGCGCAGGGTGGCAGCCACCACCGTCTTCGCACCCAGCTTGGCCATCAGACCCGGCTCAGACTGCGGCCCGGCGCCGGTCTGCGGGTCGGGCAGAAAGTGCTTGGACATGGCAATGGCAGTGCTGGACAGGCGCGACAACACCTTGTCGCCGCTGCTCTCAAAGTCGGCCCGGCCCAGTTGGTCGGCAGTCAGCGCAATTGCGGTTTCGGCGTCGGGCACACGCAGCAATGCCTCGGCCAGGCGCATCAGCGCCAACCCTTCTGCGCTGGAAATGGGGTACTCGCGCAAAAGGCTTTCCATCGCCCAGAACGGCGGCGGGTTGTCGCGCACCGACTGCACCCATGGGGTGGCCATTCGGGCTGCGGCGGCCCAGTCGAGTGCCTGGTGGACACTTTGCAGGCAGTTGGCGACGACCTGGGCTTCGGGGCGGTAGGGGAAGGGGAGGCGTTGGGCGACGGGCATAGTTATCTCCGGACTGATTTTTGGACTAAGTCGCTATATTCTTCTATCTCATAACTTATTTTTCACTAAACTTTGTGCTTCTTATAGATTATTGTTTAACGCTCTGCTTGCTTTTGACTCCCCACTCCCCCCGCCCCTCGCCCCCGTCGGGCGAGGGGAGCCTTTAACAGCCGATTTGACCGCGCGGTTGCAGAGAGGGCCTTACGGTCGCCATTTTTGTGAAGCATGTGTCTAGTCGTGTTCGCGTGGTTTTGCCGGCCGGCTCGTCACGCAACGATTTGATCGCCTCGACCGTAAGGCCCTCACTGATAGAGGAAACCAAATCGGCTGTTAAAAGCTCCCCTCGCCCGACGGGGGCGAGGGGCGGGGGGAGTGGGGAGTCAAAGGAAGTTTGGAAGTTTGGAAGTTAAAGGTAATTTGCAATCAAGAAGGAGAATGGAAGAGATGACCACCGCCCTGGACCGAATCGACATCAAAATCCTCCAATCCCTGCAAGAAGACGGCCGCATCTCCAACCTCAAACTGGCGGAAACGGTATCCCTCTCCCCCACCGCCGTTCTGGCCAGAGTGCAGCGGCTCACCAAGGACGGCTACATCCTCGGCTACGAGGCTCGGCTCAACCCGTTGAAACTGGGTGCCGGGATGATGGTATTTGTGGAAATCCTGCTCGACCGCACCACGCCCAACGTGTTTGACGCCTTCAACGCCGCCGTGCAGGTGCGCGCCGAAATCATGGAGTGCCACATGGTCGCTGGCGGTTTTGATTACCTGCTCAAGACCCGCATGGCCGATATGGCCGCGTATCGGCACTTTGCCGGCACAGTGCTATGGCAGTTGCCCGGCGTGCGCGAAACGCGCACGTACGCGGTGATGGAAGAAGTGAAAGACACCACCCATTTGCCACTGCGTTAGCCCCTTCGCTTTAGGCCCCGCGCTCCAATCACGCAAACCCCTTCGTGGCACACTGCCCGGCGAAACTGCAGCACGCAACTGTTGCCGTCACAGTTTCCCCATAACAGCAAGGAGTCCCCCTCATGTTTCTGCTCAACCCCCGCCACAACGACCGCCACTACCCTGATGCCCGTTCCCGCGAGATCATGACCAAGACCATTGCCTTCTTCGAAAAGAAGGGCCTGGACAAGCTCAAGGAAGACTACAACGGCGCCGTCTGGTACGCCGACTTTCTGGAGTTCTGCAAGGCCGAAGGCATTTTGAGTTCGGTGATGACACCCGCGCAGCACGGCAAGCCCGGCGAGGGCGCGGTGTGGGATAGCTGGCGCGTCTGTGGTTTTGCCGAAGTGCTGGGCTTTTTTGGCCTGTGCTACTGGTACACCTACCAAGTTTCCGTCTTGGGTATCGGCCCGATCTGGATGAGCAAAAACACTGCCCTGCAAGCCAAGGCAAAAGCGCTGCTGGATCAGGGCGAGATCTTTGCCTTTGGCCTCTCGGAGAAAGAGCATGGCGCGGACATTTACTCGTCGGACATGATCGTGACCAAACTGGTCGATGGCAGCTACCAGGCCAACGGCGGCAAGTACTACATTGGCAACGCCAACAAGGCGGCCATGGTGTCCACCTTTGGCAAGATGGCCGAGGGTGGTGAGAACGCCGGTGAGTACATCTTTTTTGTCGCCAACTCGCAGCACCCCAACTACGAGTTGGTGAAGAACACGGTGTATAGCCAGAACTTCGTGGCCGAATACCGGCTCAACGCCTACCCCTTCACCGAGGCCGAAGTTCTGCACCACGGCGACGATGCCTGGAACGCGGCGCTCAACACCATCAACGTGGGCAAGTACAACCTGGGCTGGGCCTCCATTGGCATGTGCACGCATGCGTTTTACGAGGCCATTGACCACGCCTCCAATCGCCACCTGTACGGCAAGACCGTCACCGATTTCCCGCACGTCAAGCAACTCTTCACCGATGCCTACACGCGCCTGGTGGCGATGAAGCTGTTTGCCCTGCGCGCCGCCGACTACATGAAAACCGCAAACGCAGAGGATCGCCGCTACCTGCTGTTCAACCCGATGGTGAAGATGAAGGTCACCACCCAGGGCGAAGAGGTCATCAACTTGCTGTGGGATGTGATTGCCGCCAAGGGCTTTGAGAAGGAGCCGTTCTTCTCGATGGCTGCCGCCGACATCCGCTGCCTGCCCAAGCTCGAAGGTACGGTGCACGTCAATATGGCGCTGATCATCAAGTTCATGGCCAACTACTTCTTCAACCCCAAGGCCTACGCCGAAGTACCTCGCCGCGATGAGGGCTCCAACGACGACTTCCTGTTCAATCAGGGACCGACCAAGGGTCTGGGAAGCATCCAGTTCCACGACTACCAGTTGGCCTACAACAGTTTCGATCTGCCCAACCTCACCGTTTTCAAGGAGCAGATCGCCCTATTCAAGGAAATGGCGATGAAGGCGCCACCGAGCAAGGAGCAGGCCAAGGACATCGACTTCCTGCTCACTGCTGGAGAGATGTTTACGCTGGTGGTCTACGGTCAGTTGATCCTGGAAAACGCGAAAATCTACGGCATGGACGCGGCATTGGTCGACCAGATCTTTGACTTCATGGTGCGCGACTTTTCCAAGTTCGCCCTTCAGTTGTATTCCAAGCCCAGCAGTTCGGAAGGCCAGATGGCGCAGTGCCTGAAGATGATCAGGAAGCCCGTCGTGGATGCAGCGCGTTACGAGACCGTTTGGAGCCAGCACGTGCAAGCCATGCAAGGGCAGTACACCATGCCGCGCTGAGGCGATCAAACAGCCGGGAATCAGCTACCGCCCCTGCCACGAAGCCAGGTGGCAGCGCCGGTCACTGGCGTGCGGCCTCCACCCGGTTGCGCCCGGATTGCTTTGCCCGGTACATCGCTGCGTCGGCCTGGTCGATCAGACTTTCCGAATTTGCAGCGTGGTCCGGAAACATTGCCACACCCAGGCTGCAGCCCACCTCCACCGTAGTCTCGGAAAGAACAACAAACGGCTCACTCAGCGCCAGGCGTACCTTTTGCGCCACTGCAATTGCGTCAGCGAGGTCCTGCACGGTGGACAGCACCAATACGAATTCATCGCCACCAATGCGCGCCACCGTATCCGAATCGCGCACACAGCCCTTCATGCGCTGCGCCACCTCCTGCAGCAACTGGTCACCGGCAACATGGCCGTGGCTATCGTTGACCGGCTTGAAGTGATCCAGATCCAGATAGATCACTGCCATTTTTGTCCGGCTGCGTCGGGCCAGCGCGACACCTTGTTGCACCCGGTCTTCCAGCAAGGAGCGGTTTGACAATCCCGTAAGCGTGTCGGTATGCGACTGCAGCCAGAGTTTGGCGTTAGCCTCCTGCAACTCTGCGGCATCGGTCTTCTCGAGTAATGTCAGCAGGAACATGCGCCTGTCATCTTGACAGTTGTGCCAGACGAAAAACAGCGTAAACGCCAGCACCGGCAAATAGACCGAAAGATAAATCAGCGTCCACATCGCGTCATGGTGGTTGAGGTCAAACGCGAAATACACCAATAACGCCGAGAGCAGGCCGGAGAACCAGACCCCGGCCGAAAAATCAGTGCGCATCCCCAGACTAGGCACGATCACGAAAACCACGCCAGCGAAGAAGTACTGGGGTGCATAAATACTTTCGCTGTGGTCCAGGATCTGGTGCCAGAAGATCGAAGCCAGTAGCGCCAGCGCGGGCAGCAGGAGTTCGATTCTTCGGATATCCCGAAGGCGGCGCATCAGCAGCAAGGCCAGCGGCAACAGGGTCACAAACAGAATGCAGCGCCCCAACAATGACGGGACCAGCATATCGGGCACGATCAGCCCATCCGGGATAAAGAATAGCAGGAACGCGGTAAAGGTGACGATGTTGAGCCGACGCAACTGACCCAGGTTGTTGTCGTACTGGAACTGCAGGAAGTCCTGTTGCAGGTTTGCCGGAATCGGAACGCCGGGGGACTGCAGCGCCTCACTCACCTGATGATGCATACGCTGCCAGGCGTTGTCGGGTGCTGCCGCATCCATCATGCAAACTTCCGAATTCACAGTATCTGCCGCCGAATCAAGCGCGTGGTGAGCGCTATATTGTTCATACTGACTCCCTAATGTCCGATGCATCCAGCCGCGGTGACACACGCCTGTAACGGCGGCGGCGATGATGATGATGACACAAAGTGTAATCCCTACGCCATCAAAGGCGACATGGCGAACCAGTGCTGCGGGAGTCAGCGTTAACGAGACAAATGGGCATGCATGACCGGGTTGACTTCATGAAGGGCTTGGGCCACTTGCGCGGCCAAGGTCCGGCACGGCGGTACGTCACCGGCTTGCGCAGCGCTCTCCAACGTCTGACACAGTTCACCCAGGTGCAAGGCACCGACACTGCGCGCTGCGCTCTTGAGCGCATGGGCCAGATTGGCCTGTGTCGCGGTGTCGTCGGCGCTGACTGCTGCCGCGATATCGACCACCGACACCTGCGCGTTGCGCAGGAACTTCTCCAGCAGGCGCCGGTGCATTGCCGCGTTGTCGCCCACCAGTTCACCCAGGGTTGCGGGGTTCCAGATCGGGAGGTTTGACTCGGGCTGTTGCGGTGCCAGCGTTGGCGGCGCGGCGGGTATATCGCGGTCGTTGTCCTCGGCAAGGGGCAGCCATTTGTGCAGCATGGCGGCGAGTTGCTGCAGGCGCATGGGTTTGCTCAGGTAGTCGTCCATGCCACTTTGCAGGCAGCGGCGCGCTTCGCCCTGCATGGCATTGGCGGTGATGGCGACGATGGTCAGGCGTTTGCCGGCCGGTTCGGCAGCGCGAATCGCCTCGGTCAGGGCAAAGCCATCCATGTGCGGCATATGGCAATCGGTCAATAACAGCGCATACCGTCCCGTGCGCCATTTTTCGAGCGCGATGCGCCCGTCCTCTGCCATGTCGGCGCAATAACCCAGCAGGCGCAACTGCTCGCCCAGCACTTCACGGGTGGTCTCGTTGTCTTCGGCCAGCAAAATCAGTTGCCCGCGCGCGGCGGCCTCTTCAGTCGTGGGGGCATACGAGCGCAGCTGATTGCGCCACTCGGTGCGCCCCGCGGCGACAGGCAGCGCTGCTTCCTGCAGCGGCAACGCCACCGTGAATTCCGAGCCCTGGCCGGGCACTGACTGCACCGAAATCTGCCCGCCCATCAGCACCACCAGCCGGTGCGAAATGGACAAACCCAGGCCGGTGCCGCCAAACTGGCGCGAGGTGCTGCTGTCCGCCTGCGTGAAGGGTGTGAACAGCCTGGCTTGCACCTCGGCGCTCATGCCGATGCCGCTGTCGCGCGCGCGCAGCAGCACGGCCGGCTGACCATCTGGCAGCGTGCCGGACTCGAGTGTCAATGTCACTTTATTGGGCGTGGTGGCATTGATCGATGTGAACTTGATGGCGTTGCCCAGCAGGTTCAGCAGCACCTGGCGCAAGCGCGTCGGATCAGCGTAGATGCCCGCAGGCAAATCGGGCGCAATCGACATCGACAACGCAATCCCCTTGCCGCTGGCCACGCCCTGCATCAGTTGCAGCACACTGTGGGCCACTTCCTTGAGCGCGGTGGGGATGCGCTCGACAGTCAGCTTGCCGGCTTCGATCTTGGAAAAGTCCAGCACGTCGTTGAGGATGTGCAGCAGGGCTTGCGACGAGTTGGCGATGGTGTTCAGCATGCGCTGCTGGCGCGGCGACAAGGGGGTTTGCAGCAAAATGTCCACCATGCCAATGACGCCGCTCATGGGCGTGCGGATTTCGTGGCTCATGTTGGCCAGGAACTCCGATTTGGCGCGGTTGGCCGCCTGTGCCGCCACCTCGCTGTGTTTGCGCTCGGTGATGTCGTGCCAGGTGGTGTGCAGCGCCGTCTTCCCATTGATCACCACCGGCACCAGCGACACATCCACAATGAACTCCTGTCCCTGCGTATCGATGTGGGTCCAGTCAAAACGATGCGGCCCCATGCGATGGGCCAAGGCCATCATCTCGGACGATGCTTCGTCAGAGCATCGTCCGTCGGGCTGGAATTGCGGCGAAATCCGGGCCGGCGACAGGTGCAGGAATTGTTCCTGCGTCACCTTCAGGATGTCGAGTGCCGCTTGGTTGCATTGCACGAAATTGCCCGCGCCATCGATGATGATGATGGGATTGGCAGAAGCCTCAAACAGCTTTCGGAACGTCTCCTCGCTTTGCTGCAAGTCATGGGTCTTGTCACGCACCAGCTCTTCCAGATGGTCCTGGTATTGCTTGAGCGCCAGCTGCGCCGTCTTGCGTTGGTGGATGTCGGTGATGGTGCCGCGCAGGTGGGTCGGTTTGCCGGCTTCGTCAAATGAAAATCTGCCCTGCGCTTCCACCCAGCGCCGCTGGCCATCCACCGGGCGAATCACCTCATACTCTTTGTGGAACTTGCCGTCGCCCCCAATCACCTGGTGGTAATAAGCGAACAGGTCCTGCTGAAATTCAGGCGCAATCAGCAGGTGCCAGTTGTGAATGTTCCGCTCGAACGTGGCATCAATGCCAAAGATTTCATCCAGCACTGGCGAGCCCTGCCAGTGCCCGGTCGTAATGTCGGTGACATAGGTGCCGACGCGCCCGATGCGCTGGGCCTCGTTCATGGCCCACAGGTTGGACTCGAGTTCCAGCTTGTGGGTGTTGAATACTGCTTCGCGCTCCTGACGCTCCAGTTCCTCAGCCCGTCGCTCCTGCGCGCGTGTGCGCAGCTGTTGCAAGCGCAGCAACACGTACATCGCCATGCTCAACAACACGCTCGCCAGGGTGCCGCTGATCGCGATATAGCCGGGGCGCTCGCGCACGGCGGCTCCGCCAAAGCCGGGCAGCGCACTGTAGGCCAGCGTCCAGGTGCGCCCGCCAAACACAATCCGCTGCGAGATCAGCCCCGTTGTCTGTCCGGGCGTTCGCCCGGCGGCATCGGCGTCAAAGATCAGGGTGTCGGCTGAGGCCTGCGTGCCGTCGTAGACGTCCAGGTCGATGGACTCCAGCCCATGGGGCAGTGCTTGTGCCAAGAGATCGTGGATATGAAATGGCACGTCAACCCAACCGATAAAGTTTGCCCTGCGGGAAGCCACGTCATCCGGGACGCGGCCACGCTGGTAGATGGGCTGGTACATGACAATCCCCGGCACCGGAGTGCCACTGTCCTGCACCAGCGTGAGTTTGGCTGACATGGTCACCGCTCCACTGTCGCGGGCACGCTCGATGGCGCTGCGCTCGGCAGGCACTGCGAGCGGATCAAAACCCAGGGCCCGGGTGTTGTCACCGGTAAAAGGTTCGACGTACACCTCGGGGCCGTAGACCTCACGCCGGCCTTCGGGAGAGACGCGGTAGTCGGCAAAGCCTTCTTTTCTGAGGTCACCGATATGGCGCTCCAGACCGGCAGCAGGCACTACTTCATGGTAGGCCACGGCAGTCAGGTTTCTGGTGAGGCTGCTCCTGTACAGGGCTTCAAAATACGCACGAAACTCGCTGCGCGTGGGCTTGCCAGTGGCGTTAAACAGTGCTTCAAATCCCTGGAGCACGAGCGCATGGTGCATCAGTACGCCTTCAATGCGACCCGTAATTTGGTCGGCCTGGTCTTCCAGAGCAGACCGCAGTTGCTCCTGCGCAGTGTGTTTGGCCTGCACCCAAAGCAAGCCTGTCAGCGCCAGACCGCCGATCAACAGCAGCGCGGACCAGAACCGCGGTGACTTCCCATGATAGAGCGTGCGCATGGCTTTGCTAGCATTTTTGTAGCTGCTCCCGCAGTATTTTCAACCGCTGGAGCGGCAAATGCTTAGGCCGCTACAGGCGTCCGATTGAGCGTTGCCGCCAGCGTGGCCAAGGACACCGGCTTGCTATGTGCACCCAGCAGCTTCAGACCATTGGCAACCGCGAGCTTCACGGCGATGGCCATCATGCTGATGTCCAGACCGCTGACCAGAACAATGCCGCCCCGGTACTCTCTGCGGGCCAACTCGTCGAGCAGTTCAATGCCATCCATGTCAGGCATATAGACGTCGCAAATCAGAAAATCGGGAGGTCGTGGCAGTTCGGCCAGGGCGCTCAACCCGGCCCTTCCGTTGCTGGCGCAGTGGACATCGGCGAACCCGAGTTCCGACAACATCTCGCAGAAGAAATCCTGGCTGAACGTGTCGTCGTCAACGACCAATACCGATCTGGATGTGCTGGACGCACCTGTGGCTTGTGCCATGTATTTCATATTGACTCCCTAAGTTTCGATCAGTGCAAGCGCGGTGACAAACGCCTGCACTGAAACGCATATTGACACAAACAACGGGGTCGCGCAACACTCTTTTGCGCTTGTGCTGCACCTAAAGCCGCCGCCGCAGCCCCACAGCAAAAAAGTCTTCGCCGTTGGCGCCGTAGTTATTCAACAAGTCATACACCGAGCAGCGGTGATGCAAGCGTGCGAATAGCTCGGTGGAACGATTACCGGGTTTGGACAGCGCAACTTCCAGGAACAGCCAGTTGAGCACGCGACTGCCTTTGCCGTCCTGGCCTCGTTCGAGCGGGCTCACCGAGGTGGTGTACGAGATGCCCAGCGGCGCGGCGCTGAAGCTGGTGTGCACCGTATCGTTCCAGGGGAAACCACTCCAGCGCAGTGCCGGTGCGACCGCCACTTCACCCAGGGTGGCCACACCATTTTGCAGGCCCACCATGCCGTCGAGTTCCAGCGTCAGGGGCAGTGAACTCGAGCGCCACACCGTCTTCTTGGCGGTGAGCGCGACCAGGTAGTGTTCCAGAAAGTTGGCCCGCCCTTGCGTGAATCCGGCGGGCTCGGTGTCGTAATACTTGCCGGCGTAGACCCCCATGCTCCAGTCGCTCTCCTGGGCCATCACACCCAGGGGAAATGCCAGCGCTGCTGCCAGCAAACCACGGGCGATGCGGCTGCGGTTTGCGCAGTTGGATGAAGTCGATGTACCCATATCAGCCTGCCCGCACGCATTTAATTGGCTTGCAGCGACGGCGGGAGTTCGGACGCACGCAGCATGTGGTGGTGCAGATCCCAATGTTCCACGGCCGACACCAGCACAATTGATTCGCCCAATGCCACGTGTCCGTCCACGGCGGCCAGCTTGACACACAGGTCCAGCACCTTGCGGCGCAACGCGGGGTCATCAATCTCTTCCAGCAGTGCGGCCAGGGTGTAATCATCAACCGGGCAGGAGTCAGCCCAGGCCAGTTGCTTGCTCGACAGCAGATCCTCGCAAAAAGCGTCGACCACTTCATGCAAGGCTTCGCGCTCCAACCCCAGCTGCTGGTGGACGGCGAGTTCATCCAGCAATGCAAACTCCGCCTTGCCCACATCGCCATCTGCGACCAGGGTCAAGGCAACAATTCTCGCTGCGGCCTGCGGACTGTTCTGGGCATATTTACGCATTTCTCTTTTCTCACTCCTGGTTGGGTGTAGATGTCGGTCTTCAAAATGGAAGCACATTGTTTGCCGTTCCAGCCATTTGAAAAAGTAGATTTTCGAGAAGCCAAACTTCGCAAAAACCTGTGCCTCATTGCAGGAGTTGGGCGATGTGCACATACAGCGGGATACCGATCAAGATGTTGAAAGGAAACGTCAGTCCCAGCGACATGCCAAAGTACAGCGACGGGTTGGCTTCGGGAATCGCATGGCGAATGACGGCCGGCACGGCGATGTAGGAGGCACTGGCCGCCAGCACCATCAGCAGCGCCACGTTGCCGGTTGACATACCCAACAGCGTGCCCAACCCCAGCGCAATGCCCGCATGCACCAGCGGCCCGGCGATCGCATACACCAGGAGCCAGCCCGACTGCCCGCGCAACTGCCCCATATTGCGCGCGGCGAGCAGCCCCATGTCGAGCAAAAAGAACGCCAGCATGCCCTTGAACAAGTCCACTGAGAAGGGCTTCATGGCGGCCTGCCCGGAATCACCCGTCAGCACACCGATCACCATCGCGCCCAGCAGCAGGAGTTGCGCGCCATCGGTCAGCGCTTCGTGCAGGATGCGTCCCAGCGGCGGGTTGACTGACCGGTTGGCGTCCTGCGGATTGGCCGGCGCCTTTTGCCGTGCGTGGTTGGCCAGCACGACCGCCAGCACGATGGCGGGTGACTCCATCAGCGCCATGGCCGCTGCCATGTGGCCGCCAAAGCCGATGCCCTGGTTGTCCAGGTACTGAACGGCGGTGATGAAGGTCACAGCGCTGACGGAGCCATACGTCGCAGCGATGGCGGCTGCATCAAAGCCGTTGAGAAAGCGGCGCAGCGTCAGGTAGCCCAGCACCGGCACCAGAATAGCCATGCCAAGCGCAGCACCCAAACTGATGAGAACCTCAGTTGTTAAACCTGATCCTGCGAGGGCAAAGCCGCCCTTCAAACCCAGGGCCATCAGCAAATACAGCGACAGAAACCGCGATATCGGCGCAGGTATCTCCAAATTCGATTTCAGCGACCCCGCCAGGATGCCAAATACAAAAAACAAGATCGCGGGGTCGAAGAAACTTTGCATCAGTATTACTCAGGCATCCGTTCAAAATCTGGTGCAGCCACGCCATCTTGCGTTCCCGCTGGTAACGCTGGCCCCGACGGTAGTCCGGGTCTTGTAAGTCGGGCTAATTGCAGCAGAGATCCCATTACAGCCAGGCCACCGCGCCGCCCAACAGGCTGGCTGCACCCACGGCGGCCAGCAAACGGGCATCGCGCGCATTTTTTGCTCTGGCTTCATGCCACGCGGCGTAGAGTACGGCAAGCGCCAATCCCAGGGCGCCGATGGCGAGGTCAGGTGCGATGATGTCGTTCATGGTGTGTGTCCTTTAGTGAGTGTCGTTGGGTAAGTGTCGTTGGGTGTTCAACCTTTGGCCTGCGTCGGCGCACTGCGCACGCTCAGCAGCATCGTGAGCGCCAAAATGCCAATCACGACTCCGAGTGAGAACAGCACTGGAATCTTGTAGATGTCGATCAGGCACATCTTGGTACCAATGAACACCAGAATCACCGCCAGCCCATAGTTGAGCAAGTGGAACTTGTTGGCCACTGCTGCCAGCAGGAAATACATGGCACGCAAACCCAATATGGCAAACACGTTGCTGGTGAGCACGATAAACGGATCGCTGGTGATGGCGAAGATGGCGGGGATCGAGTCCACGGCAAAGATCACGTCGGTGAGCGCAATCAGACAGATCACCATGAACAGCGGCGTGGCGATCTTCTTGCCATTCTCCACCGTCCAGAACTTTTCACCGTCGTAGTTCTTGCTCACCGGCAGCAGTTTGCGCAGCAGCTTGAGCGCGGGGTTGTCCTCGAGATCGGGCTCCTTGCCCGCGGCCCACCACATCTTCACACCGGTGAGAATCAAGAAGGCACCGAACACATACAAGATCCAGTGGAATTGGGCCAGCAGCCAGCCGCCCACCAGAATCATCACCGTGCGCAAGACAATGGCTCCGATGATGCCGATCATCAACACCCGCTTCTGAAAGTGCGAAGGCACTGCGAAGTAGGTAAAAATCATCAGGAAGACAAAAATGTTGTCCACCGCCAGGGATTTTTCGATCAGGTAGCCCGTCAGGAACTCGAGCGACTTGGTGTTGGCAATCTCGGTCGAGCCGGTGCCGTCTTTCACCGCCCACCAGAAGAGCGCGTTGAACAAAAAGCTCAAGCCAACCCACACCAGCGACCAGTTGAGTGCTTCCTTGACGCCAATATCGTGCGAGCCCTGCTTTTTGAGCACGACAAAATCGATGAACAGCGACACCAGCACGATGCCGCAAAAAGTGACCCACAGCCACAAGGGCGCGATGGTTTGCATAGAAAACCCTTACAAGTTGGAGAACAGCTACCCGCCTGGGGCGCTTTGCTTGTGCCGTGGCCTAACACGCCAAAGCACGGTGATGCCCAAGTTTAGCGTTGTGAAACCCTATTTATGCTGAGTTAATCGGATATTTGGTTCGGAAAAAATGGATAGTCAGCACACATTTGCCTGCTTCAACAGGCAGAGCCGAAACAGCATCATTGCCGCTTGATCACACCAAGAAGTGAAAGGATTCCCGTGCTCTACGTTGTTTCATGGTTTTTTGTTCTGACGCTTCTCGCCGTCTGGTCTGCGTGCATCTGGATCGCGCACTCCCTTGCGAGCTGGTCATTGACGGGCATTGGGTCGGTGGTGGGGCAGACACAGCAGATTGATCGCCAACCCTTTCCCGACTGGATTGCAGCCTGGATACCGCCTGATCTTGTTTTGGCACTCAAGGCAACCGCTGCAAGCGCTTTGCCATGGGTTGAGTCTGCGCTCAATGCACTGCCGTCGGTGGGCAGTTGGCTCTCGCCTCTGGCCTGGACGGTGTGGGGAATCGGGTTTGTGATTCTTGCGGTGGGCGCGGCGTTGCTGCATGCACTGATTTCAATGTCGCGTCGAGCCACTGCCTGATGAAGCGTAGCAGTACCCCCTGGTGGGAACAGATCAACAAGTCGCTGCCAACCCGGGATGTTTTGTCTGCCCACCCGTGGTTGCGACCGGTTGCAGACCGTTTGCTCCATCCGCAGCTCTGGAGATTTCAGCATGAGGCGGTTGCACGCGGCGTAGCCGTTGGCACCTTTTGGGCCTTCGTCATTCCGGTCGGGCAGATCGTCGTGGCCGCTGCCCATTGCACCTTGTGGCGCGCCAATATTCCGGCCGCCGCAGCGATGACGATGGTCACCAACCCGCTGACGATTGGCTTCTGGCTCTGGCTGGCATACCAACTGGGTACGCTGGTTTTAGGTGCACCTGTGGGCTCCAGCATTCCCCTGGTCGAAGGCCCACAGTCGTGGTTGGGCGAGTTTGGCTGGCCCACCGTGCTGGGCATGGGCATGTTCGCAGTGGGCGGCGCGTCCCTCGGTTATGTAGGTGTCAAGCTTCTGTGGCGCTTGCGCATCTGGATCGCGTTGCGCACGCGTCGCTCGAACCGATGAAAACGAAACAGTGTCTATGTCGGCATTTGCATCTTCTTGGACCTGGTTGCGTCCGATACATTCTGGAAAAATATGACTGATCTCGTGAAACTGTTGCACCTTGTGGCCGCCATCTTCTGGATGGGCGGTATGGCATTCATGCTGATGGCGCTGCGACCTGCGGCCATCGCGTTGATGCAGCCACCTGAACGTCTGATGTTGATGGGGGCCGTGTGGAAACGATTTTTCCCGGTTGTCCTTGTATCTGCCATCGCCCTGTTCGCGACCGGTGCCAATTTGTACACCACGCTGTTTCGGGCAATCAAGGAGGCCACTGGTCAGGGCTCCGTGCCATTGGGGTGGAACCTCATGCTGGTGCTGGGGCTGTTGATGATGGTGATATTCGCCTACATCTACGGTGTCACCTACCCGAAGTTCAAGCGTGCGATGACCTCCCTGGATTGGCCGCTGGCGGGCCAGGCGGCAGCGCAAGTGCATCTGTTGATGGTCACCAACTTCACGTTGGGCTGGCTGGCCATCGCCGCGGTTCGACTGGTTCGCTGAAGCACCGACCGTGCGTCTCAGGCCCTTGGTGCACGGCCTCCAAAAATGGCGCCACCCACCCGCACCATCGTGCTCCCCGAAGCAACCGCCGCTTCCAGATCAGCGCTCATGCCCATGGACAGTGTATCCAGCGCAATTCCTGCTGCATTTACTGCATCAAAAATGGCCCTGGCGCTTTCAAACACTGCGCAGGCAGCTACAAAATCATGAGCAGGCTCAGGGATGCACATCAGACCACGCAGGCGCAACCTGGGCAGTTCTGCCACTTCGCGTGCCAGTGGCAGCACATCCTGCGGCGCCACGCCCGACTTGGTGGCACCACCGTCCACATTCACCTGAATGCAGAGTTGCAGGGGCAACAACGTGAGCGGCCGCTGTTCATGCAGTCGCTGGGCAATTTTCAGGCGATCAACGGTATGCACCCAATCGAAATGCTCGGCCACCAGGCGCGTCTTGTTGCTCTGAACCGGGCCAATGCAGTGCCACTGCAGCGGCAGGTGCCGCAGCAACGCGATTTTCTCAACCGCTTCCTGAATATAGTTTTCGCCAAACGCCGTTTGCCCCGCGGCAAAAGCGGCTTCTACCGCGTCGGCACCGAAGGTTTTGGACACCGCCAATAGCGTCACCGCATCGGTCGGTCGCCTCGCTTGCCGACAGGCTTGGGCAATGCGGTTTTGCACCGTCTTAATATTTTCGGCAATCATGGTCATAATCTGCCAAGCGTAACAAACAAAGACCTTGCGGGACAGACCTTTGGATCGGTCCCCAACTGACTAGGGGAAACTTCGTGGACATTACCCAATTGCTGGCATTCAGCGTGAAGAACAAGGCATCTGACCTGCACCTCTCGGCCGGTTTGCCGCCGATGATCCGGGTGCACGGCGATGTGCGCCGCATCAACGTCGAGGCGCTGGACCACAAGCAGGTGCACGGCATGGTCTACGACATCATGAACGATGGCCAGCGCAAGCACTTTGAAGAGTTCCTGGAAATCGACTTTTCATTCGAGATCGACGGCTTGGCGCGATTCCGGGTCAATGCCTTCAACCACAACCGCGGGGCAGGCGCGGTGTTTCGGACCATTCCAAGCAAGATCCTGTCGCTCGAGCAACTCAACGCCCCCAAGATTTTTGGTGACCTCGCCCTCAAACCCCGCGGCATGGTGCTGGTGACCGGCCCCACCGGCTCCGGCAAGTCCACCACGCTGGCGGCCATGGTCAACTACCTCAATGAGACTGAGTTTGGCCACATCCTCACCGTGGAAGACCCGATCGAATTTGTGCACGAGTCCAAGAAATGCCTGGTGAACCAACGCGAAGTCGGACCCCACACCCTCTCCTTTGCCGCCGCCCTGCGCTCTGCCCTGCGCGAAGACCCGGACTGCATTCTGGTGGGCGAAATGCGCGACCTGGAAACCATCCGTCTGGCCATGACCGCGGCAGAAACCGGACACCTGGTGTTTGGCACGCTGCACACCTCCAGCGCGGCCAAAACGATTGACCGGATCATCGACGTGTTCCCCGCCGACGAAAAGGAAATGGTACGCGCCATGCTCTCCGAATCGCTACAGGCAGTGATCTCGCAAACCCTGTGCAAGACCAAGGATGGACAGGGCCGCGTAGCCGCACACGAGATCATGCTCGGCACCAGTGCCATTCGTAACCTGATCCGCGAAGCCAAGGTGGCGCAGATGTATTCCAGTATTCAGACCGGCAACAGCGTGGGCATGAAAACACTCGATCAGGACCTGACAGAACTTGTCAAGCGCAACGTCATCAGCCCGTCCGAGGCCCGTGCAAAAGCCAAGATTCCCGAGAATTTCCCCGGCTAGATATGGCACACCCCCCGGCTTCGCTGCGCTACGCTCTCCCCCTTGCAGGGGGCAACACCATCTGTCCGGCGAAGCCGGTCCCGCGGTGTTCCTGGTTTGGGGGAACCCTTCGTTCCTCTGCCTCAAACTATTTTTGAAGGGAGCTCTCATGGAGCGCGATCAAGCCACCAAATTTATCAATGACCTCTTGAAGCTGATGGTCAGCCGCAATGGGAGCGACCTGTTTATTACCGGCGACTTCCCACCGGCGATCAAGGTCGATGGCAAGGTGACCAAGGTATCGCCACAGCCGCTCAACGCCGCCCATACGCTGGCGTTGGCGCGCTCGATCATGAACGACAAGCAGGTGGCCGAGTTCGAAAAGACCAAGGAAGGCAACTTTGCCATCTCGCCGCCGGGCATTGGGCGCTTTCGGGTCAATGCGTTCATACAACAGGGCAAGGTTGGCATGGTGCTGCGGGTCATTCCGCAAGTGCTGCCTACCATTGATGGCCTGGGTGTGCCGCAGATACTGAAGGAAATTGTTCTGTCCAAGCGCGGCTTATGCATCATGGTGGGTGCCACCGGCTCGGGCAAATCCACCACGCTGGCCGCCATGGTGGACTGGCGCAACGACAACTCTTACGGTCACATCATCACGATCGAGGACCCGGTGGAGTTTGTGCATATGCACAAGAATTGCGTAGTCACCCAGCGCGAAGTGGGGCTGGACACCGACACTTGGGAGTCGGCACTCAAGAACACCCTGCGCCAGGCACCGGATGTGATTCTGATGGGGGAAATCCGGGACCGCGAAACCATGGAGCACGCCGTGGCTTTTGCCGAGACAGGGCACCTGTGCCTGGCCACGTTGCACGCCAACAGTGCCAACCAGGCGCTCGACCGCATCATCAATTTCTTCCCCGAAGAGCGGCGCAGCCAGTTGCTGATGGACCTGTCACTCAACCTCAAGGCCATCGTGTCGCAGCGCCTTATCCCCAAGCAGGATGGCAAGGGCCGCTCTGCAGCGGTGGAGATCCTGATCAATTCGCCGCTGATCTCCGACCTGATCTTCAAGGGCGACGTCGCTGAGGTCAAGGAGATCATGAAGAAGAGCCGCCAGG
Organism: Rhodoferax sp.; assembly: GCA_020048895.1. Taxonomy (GTDB): domain Bacteria; phylum Pseudomonadota; class Gammaproteobacteria; order Burkholderiales; family Burkholderiaceae_C; genus Allorhodoferax. The sequence goes on from JAIFLV010000049.1 coordinate 17,151, forward strand.
CCGGCATGCAGACCTTCGACCAAGCGCTGTTTGACCTGTACGAGGCCAATGCCATCACCTACGAAGACGCGCTGCGCAATGCCGATTCGCTCAATGACCTGCGCCTGCAAATCAAACTCAACAGCCAGCGCGGCAAGTCCAACGACCTGTCCGCCGGCACCGAAGGCTTCGCGATCATGTAGATATTGCCCCACGCTCGTCACTGCGTGTACTTCGCTGCCCCCCAAGGGGGCTAATTTTGCTTGGGGCGGCCCGGCGCTGTAAACTGGCCCCCACACTCCGCCGCTGCGCGGGTCGTTGCCCCCCAAGGGGGCTAATTTTGCTTGGGGCGGCCCGGCGCAAAATTGCCCTTCGCCTTCGAAAGGATTGGCTATGTCAAGCATCAATACAAAGAATTACGAACCTTGCTCCCCCGCCCGCGTGGCCTTTTTGGGGCTGGGGGTCATGGGTTACCCCATGGCAGGTCACCTCGCCCGTGCCGGCCACCAGGTCACTGTCTACAACCGTACCGCTACCAAATCTGTAGCTTGGTGCGCAGAGTTTGCGGGCGCTACAGGCGAAAATTGCACCCATGCCGCAACACCCCAACTCGCCGCCCACAATGCCGATGTGGTGTTCTGCTGCGTTGGCAACGATGACGATCTGCGCAGCGTCACACTGGGTCCGCAGGGCGCATTCGACGGCATGAAGCGTGGCGCCATTTTTGTCGACCATACAACCGCCTCGGCCAATATCGCCCGTGAACTCGGTGCGGCAGCACGTGCCCGGGGCCTGCAGTTCATCGACGCGCCGGTGTCGGGTGGTCAGGCGGGTGCGCAAAACGGGATGCTGACCGTCATGTGCGGCGGCGATACAGATGCATTTGAGTGCATCAAGCCCACCGCCCTTGCGTTCTCCAAGGCCGTCACCTTGGTGGGCGACAACGGCGCTGGACAGTTGGCCAAAATGGTCAACCAGATTTGCATTGCCGGATTGGTGCAGGGTCTCAGTGAAGCCGTGGCTTTTGGGCAACGCGCCGGATTGGATATGAACCAGGTGCTCGATGTCATCGGAAAGGGCGCGGCGCAAAGTTGGCAACTCGACAACCGAGGCAAGACCATGGTGGCCGACAAGTTTGATTTTGGTTTTGCCGTCGACTGGATGCGCAAGGACCTGGGTCTGGTCCTCGACGAGGGCAAACGCAATGGCGCCCGTCTGCCCGTGACCGCCCTGGTCGACCAGTTTTACGCCGACGTGCAGGCCATGGGCGGGCAGCGCTGGGATACTTCGAGTCTGATCAAACGACTCAAATAACCCACACTTGAAGCCTGCGTTCTTGACTTGACTCAAGAAATTCTACGTTCTTTTTTGCGCGCAGCAAGTGGGTTTGATTTAAAGCAAAAGTCTTTCCCCAACGTTATTGTGCAATGCTGGGTGGGAATATTCCTATTCTTTAAGGCATTCAATTATGAGCAAAAAAATTATCACTGCCGTCGCCCTCGCCGCAGCCACCCTGGTTTCCGGAACCGCATTTGCGCAAGCCAATGATGGCCAATGGATGGTGCGCGTGCGCGCTGTCAATCTGCAAAGCGCCAATTCTGACTCCACAGGATTGAACCTGAGCGTGAACGACAAGACCATCCCCGAAGTGGATTTCACCTATTTCTACACCAAGAACCTGGCGGTTGAACTCATTCTGACCGTGCCCCAGGAGCATGACCTGAAGGCAAGCGGCGCCAAGATCGGCACCGTCACCCATCTGCCACCGACCGTGCTGGTGCAATACCACTTTGATGCGGGCGGCTTCAAGCCCTATGTCGGCGCCGGCCTGAACTACACCCGCTTTACCGATGCAAGCCTGCCCGCAGGCGTTGACATCAGCCGCGACAGTTTTGGTGGCGCGTTGCAATTGGGTGTGGACATTCCCATGGGTTCGGGCATGTATTTCAACATTGACGTCAAGAAAGCCTTCATTGGAACCGACGTTTCCGCAGCCGGCAAGAAGGCTGGCACCTTCAAGGTGGACCCCTTACTGGTAGGCGTGGGCGTCGGCTGGCGCTTCTAATATCGCCAAGGGTCTCGGCCCTTGACGCAACCGCCCGAAGTCAAAACCGGGCGGTTTTTTATTTCTTGGCGGCCGGCGGTGGCTGCAAACGAATCAGTTCGTCTTCGCTGATGATCTCCAGCACCCGCACCACACGCTGCACACCCGAGGTGCCACTGATGATGTCGGTCGCACGCTTGGCTTCGCGCTGCGTGACACGCCCCATCATGTAGGTGGTGCCCCGCTCGGTAATGATCTTGAAGGCGTTGGCGTACAGATCGGAAGCGTCCACCAGCGCCGCCTTGGCCCGCCCGGTCACCAATGAATCACTGGAGCGCTGGGTCAACGTCGAGTTGCCCAATACTTCAAGCTCATTGACGATATTGCGCACGTTCTCCACACCCGCCACAATTTTTTCGACCAGTTGCTTGTCCTGGGCTGATGGCACTTCGCCCGTCAACAGGACCTGGCGGTTGTAACTGGTCACATTGACATGGGCACGTTCGAACAAGCTGTCGCGGATGCGCGACGCCGCCTTGATCTCGATGCCTTCGTCCTCCACCACAGTCCCCGGAGTACGCCGGTCAGAGGCAACCATGCCGCCCATCACCGCGACACCACCGACGATCAACGGAGCGCAACCAGCCAATGGCCACAACGCACCGGCTACAACCAGCGCAGACAGGCTGGCACGACGAAAAATCGAGTTCATGTTGGAGATTCCTGTTCACCCAGCAACTGGGCATCGACCGCGTCACAAATGCAATGCAACGCCAAAATATGGACTTCCTGGATGCGCGCGGTGCGCTCGTGCGGCACGCAGATGTGCACGTCGGTGTCACGCAAGGCGTGTGTCATTTTGCCGCCACCGCGGCCCGTCAAGCCCACCACCACCATTTCCCGCTCATGGGCTGCCTCAATGGCCGCCAGCACGTTGGCCGAGTTGCCGCTGGTAGAGATAGCCAACAGCACGTCGCCGGGAGAACCCAAAGCGCGCACCTGCCGCGAGAAGATCACATTGAAGTCGTAATCGTTGGCAATCGCGGTGAGGATGGAACTGTCGGTGGTGAGCGCGATGGCACCCAATTCAGGCCGCTCACGCTCGAACCTCCCTACAAATTCGGCCGCAAAATGCTGCGCATCGGCGGCCGAGCCGCCATTCCCGCAGGCTAGCACTTTGCCCCCGCTAGTCACGCATGCCATCATCGCCTGCACGGCCGCTGCGATGGGTTTGCTAAGCGTCTGCGCTGCCTGGTACTTGAGGTCTGCGCTGTCTATAAAGTGTTGTTCAATTCGTTGTTCCAGCATGGGCGGATGATACCGCGTGGGACTTATGGCTGCTGTAAGCGCCGCATAATGCCGCGCGGAAACAATTGCCCGCTGCGCGCAATCCAAAAAGTAGCATTTACTTGATCATCAGCAATATGCGCCCATCCCAGGCGCGGATACTTCACGAAATCTGTATCCCGCTGCGACCCAATAGGAGCCCCATGACCTCAGAAACAAATGAAAAGAAGTCACCCTTCGTCATCGAATGGCGCGATGGCTTCAAAATCGGTATTGCCCAGGTTGACATGGAGCACCGCCACCTGTTTACGCTGGTACGGGCACTCAACCTCCAGACCGTCGACTCCACCGTTGAAGAATTGCTGGAATACGTGGTAACCCATTTCACCAACGAGCAGGATCTGATGGAGAAAAGCGGTTACCCCGCTTTTGAACAACACCTGAAACTGCATGAGGAGTTCGGTGCCCAAGTGGCCGATTTTCTGGGCAACGGCGGCGCCTGGGACGAAGAGCGGGTGCAAGAACTACGACGTTTTTTGAACAAATGGCTGATCGGCCACATCATGACGCACGACCTGCGATTTGGAAAATGGCACGCCGCCCATGGCACTAGCAGTCCGTCCGTGACCCCGCCGGCACCCCAAAAGACAGTGGGGTTTTTCGCACGTCTTTTTGGCCGCAAGTCGTAAGTCTCATCCGGCGTCAAATGCCGCTTGCAACCACTGCGTAGCGCCCGGTTCCAGCAATACCACGTCAAACCTGCAGGGGGGTGGCGCGCCCAGGCGCATCAGGTAGTGGCGTGCCGCAAATACGATGCGCCGCTGCTTGGTGGCGCCGACACTGGCACCAGCTCCGCCGTGGCGCGCAGTGGAGCGTTTGCGCACTTCGACAAACACCAGCGTACCATCCGGCGCGCGCATGATCAGGTCAATTTCTCCGCCGCCTCGACCGGGCGTCCGATAATTGCGCACCACCAGACGCAGCCCCTTGTCTTGCAAGTACTGCAGTGCCTCATCTTCGGCGACGTCGCCGAGGCGCTTGGTGGTTGCCTTCAATGCTGGTGATTTCGGTACAAGGAAACCCATGTGAGTGCTCTATTTTCCGCCGCTCTGGCCGCCTCGACCGAGGCCGCCGCCGGACAACATTATCCCCAGGGCACGCTGTATGTCGTCGCCACGCCCATTGGCAACCTGGCCGATATCAGCCTGCGCGCCGTGCACCTGCTCGGGTTGGTCGATGCGATCGCCTGCGAAGACACACGCCACACGCAGTCCATGTTGCGCGCCTACGGCATCGACAAGTCGGCGGGCCAATTGATCGCGGTACACCAGCACAACGAGTCCCAGGCCGCGAATGCGGTGATCGACCAACTGCGCCAGGGCAGGCGCCTGGCCTATGTCAGCGATGCAGGCACCCCGGGCATCAGTGATCCCGGGGCGCGTCTGGTCGCAGCGGTCCATGCGGCAGGCTTGCGGGCAGTTCCCCTGCCCGGACCCAGCAGCGTCACCACGTTGCTGTCTGTGGCGGGAATCGCGGACGATGCGCCTGGCGGTTTTGTGTTTGTGGGTTTCCTGCCGAGCAAATCGCAGGAGCGCGAGGTTGCCGTCCAGGCACTGGCTAACGAGCCGCGCGCGGCCGTACTGCTCGAAGCACCGCACCGCATCGAAGCGCTGGCGCAGGCACTGGCGGTTCTGGGCGAGCGCCGGATCACGGTCGGGCGGGAGTTGACGAAACAGTTTGAAGAGATCACTACCGTGCAAGCGGACCAACTGCCCGCCTGGCTGGCACACGACAGCAATCGCTTGCGCGGGGAGTTCGCGCTGGTCGTGCACCCCGCGCTCACAGCAGTCAGCGATGGCCCCGATACCCGCGTCCTCTTGTTGCTACTCGAACACTTGCCGCTAAGAACAGCCGTCAAACTGGCGGCGGACATCACCGGCGAGCCACGCAATGCGCTTTATCAGGCGGCACTTGACATAAGACAAGAGAAATAGCAAGGGCAGCGCTACCATTCTGGCCTTTATTGAGAATCGTCTGCTTGCCATGAAACTGAACACGCTGACCCAGGACGGCCCAGTCGGTGTCATCACGCTGGACAACGGCAGGAAACACAACGCGCTAAGCCACACCCTGGTGATGGACGTGATTGAGGCGCTCAAGGAAAAGCGCAAGCCACGATTTACGGGAACGTGAGCCCAAGTCGGCATTGCGGTTTGCAATGCCATTTCAATTCATCAACTCTCAAAGGAATTCACCATGAAAGTCAGTCAGAACTCCATCGCCCACGGCGTTACCTTGCTGCACGACCCGCTGCGCAACAAGGGGACCGCGTTCACGGAAGTCGAGCGCGACGCTTTGGGATTGCGCGGCCTGTTGCCCCCGCACATCCATACCCAGGACGAGCAGATGGAGCGTTTTCTGCACAACATGCGCAACCTCAGCGACCCGCTGGAAAAATTCATGGCCCTGAGCGCCCTGCACGACCGCAACGAGGCGCTGTTCTTCCGCGTAGTCTGCGACAACGTGGACGAGATCATGCCGCTGATCTACACCCCCACCGTGGGCCTGGCCTGCCAGCGCTTTGGCCACATCTTCCAAAGGCCGCGTGGCATGTTCATAAGCATCAACGACCGCGGCCGCATCGCCGACATTCTGCGCAACTGGCCACACAAGGCGGGCATCATCGTGGTGACCGATGGCGAGCGCATTCTCGGTCTGGGTGATCAGGGCGCCAATGGCATGGGCATCCCGGTCGGCAAGCTCTCCTTGTACACCGCTTGCGCCGGCGTCGATCCGGCCATCTGCCTGCCTGTCACCCTCGACATGGGTACAAATAACGAAACCCTGCTGGCCGACCCCTACTACGTGGGCTTGCGCCGCCACCGTGTCACCGGCCCGGCCTACGACGAACTGATTGACGAGTTCATCAACGCCGCGCTGGAGGTTTTTCCCGACGTCATCATCCAGTTTGAAGACTTTGCCAACCACAATGCGTTCCGCCTGCTGGAGCGCTATCGCAACAAGATTTGCACGTTCAACGATGACATTCAAGGCACAGCATCGGTCGCGCTCGCCGGCGTGTTCTCCGCCCTGCGCGTCAAGGACACCAAACTGGTCGACGAGAAGTTCCTGTTCCTCGGCGCAGGCGAAGCTGCCACCGGCATTGCCGATCTGATCGTGGCATCCATGGTGGCGCAAGGTGTCGACCAGGAAGTGGCACGCCAACGCTGCTGGCTGGTCGACTCCAAGGGCCTGGTCGTCAAGTCGCGTGAAGGTCTGGCCGCACAAAAACTGCCTTACGCCCACGACCATCCGCCGGTGACCGATTTCCTCTCCGCACTGAACACGCTCAAGCCCACCGGCATCATTGGCGTGGCGGCGGTCGGCGGCACATTCACCCCCGAAGTGCTGCGCGCCATGGCCGACCTCAATGAGCGTCCGATCGTGTTTGCGCTGTCCAACCCCACTTCCAAAGCCGAGTGCACCGCCGAGCAAGCGTATGCGGGGACCGACGGCCGCGCGCTGTTTGCCAGCGGCAGCCCGTTCCTGCCACTGCAGTACAAGGGCAAGACCATGGTGCCGCGCCAGGGCAACAACTCCTACATCTTCCCCGGCGTGGGTCTGGGTGCCATCGCCTGCGGCGCCACCCGTGTCACTGACGAGATGTTCCTGGCCGCCGCGCAAACGCTGGCAGACCATGTGACGCCTGCCGACCTGGAACAGGGCAGCCTGTTCCCGCCCCTGTCCAACACCCGCGAAGTGTCGGCGCAGATTGCCGTGGCGGTGGCCGAAGTGGCGTTTGAGCGTGGCCTGGCTTCCAAGTCACGCCCCGAAGACATGCTGTCGCTGGTGCGCGCCCACGTGTACGACCCGCACTACCCGGCGTACATTTGAACCCCAGTATGCTATACAAAGAATAGCTGCCCGCGCTTGCCAGATAAGCGCTGGGGCACTATTTCTTATACATCGCGCGCGCCTCGGGGCGGCGCTGCCGAGGGCAGTTACCAACTGCAGCATGAATCCCATGCCAATGGTGGTTTGCCACCGATGTTGAGCCGCTCGAAACGCGCCAGGTACTGCTCCATCATGCTTCCTTCATTGCGGGATCGGAGGCGACGTCCACCGGTGACTCAACCTAAATCCAGCAGTTACCCAGTTGCCGGCAAGACATCTGGCGGCCTGAATGGTCCAAGGACTGGTGCGATTTTGTCGCTCACATAGCGCAGTAGCACCGCCCAACGGTCTATCGATTTGAACTGCTCCGCAGTGTCCTTAACATGCTGCAAAGCCGCACGGATGTTGGCGATCAACGGTTTGAGGATGTTGGCCTTGCCATGTAAGGGAGTCAGGTACAGCGTGGTCTGCCCGGCGTGATTGGCCACCGTGCCCACCGCGGCCAACAGCAGTGGACGGCTTGTGATGGCCTCCATGCGTGCACTCGGGTTGGCTGTCCTGCAGTACCAACTCCACCAGTTGTAAACCAGCGCACAAGCCCGTGCCGTGGTCTGGCAACGGTTGATGTCCTGCGTGGTAAAGCCTGACAGGCCCCACTGGTTTTTGAGCTCATCGAAACCGTTCTCGCAGTCGGCACGATCCCGGTAGAGCTGCCCAATGGACTCCAAGGGGTACTTCACATCAGTGACCATCACCGCGTACTCCCACAAGCGCTCGCCCTCAAGCACACCGGGGCTAGCCAAGTCCAGTTGCAACTGTTTGCCATCAACGCGCCTTTCGCGTGCGATGCCACCTCGCAGGCGTTGGCGCACGATGACCACTCGGCGCTTCTTACTCCAACCATGCAGTTGTAGCCAGTCTTCAGCCATCTGGCAGCCCTGGTTATCGGCGCGACTCCAGTCAGTCCGGGCGAACTGCTGGGCCACCAGGCGCTGCACATTGGCCGTCTGGCGCAGGCGTAGCAGGTAGGGTTGGTCGCGGCGTTCCAACTCCAGCAAAATGCCTTCATTGCCGTAGCCCGAGTCGCCCCGAACCAGGGCCGGACGTTTATCACCCAACTCGTCGAGCAAGCGACCCAGTGCAGCCTTGGCGTGCACGCTGGTGTGCTGCTTGCCCGAGTTGACCTGCACGTCCAGCACCAGACGCAGGTTGCCCACCCAGAAGGTATGCAACACATGGCTAGGTCGCCCGGGCTTGGCCGGGTTGTAGCCCAGCTCAGCACCTTCTTGGCGTCCGTACAGCGGCTTGACGGTGGCATCGATGTCCAGCACCCAGGGTTTGTCCAGCGCTTGGCGTACGGAATGCATGAGCGCCGGGCGCATCCACGCCGTGCTTGACGCTTCATCGATGCGCTCCAGGGCACGGCGTAGCGCGTCTTCGCTGACGATTTTGTTCATGCCCAGCGCCTGCGCGGCCACCGCGTCGCCTCGCAGCGCGGTGATATGGGCGTAGCGCCGGTACCCGGCCAGCAGGCCAAGCATCAAGGTGCCCAGCACGTCGCGTTTGTCGGGGGCGTTGCCACTGCGGTATTCCAAAGGGCACGACGACACCCAGCGCTCGAACACCCCGGTGGTCGCCAGGAACTCGGCAAAGAACACCAACTGGCCGTGCGGCGTGGCCGCCGCACCTTCATCCCAGCGTATGTGCATTCGCCCGCCAAGTGTGTCCACCACTTGGGTTTCATCGGTTCCTTCTTTGAGCTTGGCAAGGGCTCTGATTGGCATGCGTTTGTGTTCACCCATCGGGTGAGTGTGCCAAATCCCCGCGAACCCGCGCCAGGGCTTGATCAGAAGGCCTACATCAGCAGTGAACTGCCGTTTCTAGGCTCAAACCAAAACACCGACCCCACGTCCGAAGCTCTGTCTACACCGATGCGGCCATGCATGCGCCCTACCAGTTGGCGGCTAATGGCCAGGCCCAGACCTGAGCCTGCGGTTTGGCGCGTACGCCGGGAATCGACTTGCTGAAACGGCTGAAATAGCCGGTCATCCTCGGAGCACATGCCACCAAGCAACAAATACCAGGATGCCCGCCGCAACCCACAGCAGAAGCAGGCTGAGGCGGGAATTGGGTGTGAGTTTGTTGATCGGATCTCGCTCATCATGGTTGATCTGCCGCAATGAATATTTGATAAAAATTGATAATAAAACTCTTCCTCGCCCCAAGGGGCGAGGTATTCAGAACAGCCCTGGCTGAAAATAGTGCTGCTGGTAGTCCTGCCCCTGACTCTGCACGTAGCTCCCTATCTTCTTTTCGTCGCCGTGCTTGCCTACGGTACTCGCAAAATATCCGTCGGTCCAAAACTCCCCTCCCCACAACTTCTTCTTCACTTGTGGGCATTTCTTGAACACCTCTCTGGCCGTAATGCTCTTGATCACCGTCACGATCTTTGTCACGCTATACGTTGGCACCGACTGCACCAAAAAATGCACGTGATCCTTGTCCGTACCGATCTCCAAAAACTTTATCTCGTACCGCAACTCAAGTCCAACACATGACTCCTTGAGCACCTTCTCAACCTGCTCGTCGATCACAACCCTTCGGTACTTCGCCGGAAACACCAAGTGATACAGCAACACCGAAACATTGTGATCCTTGTGAATGTATTCGCTCATCCACCAAGAATACCGCCCCAAGGGGCGGGGAATTTACCCAAAGTGATTTAATGCGCAAAAACGATAATCGCATCATGACAGTGCAACCTCGTAGAATGGGCCCGCCGATGACTGCAAGACCCGCAGTGATGAAGACCTTTTGCACCTCGTCCGAGGCGGCGCAATTGCTCGGCGTGGCCCTGCGAACGGTGCAGTTGTGGGTGGAATCGGGAATGCTGGAGGCCTGGAAGACTGCCGGCGGGCACCGCCGCATCAGCCGCGAGTCGGTCCAGCGCCTGCTGGTCGGCCAGAGCCGGCGTGCCTCCGACCGGACACCGGGCTTGAACGAAACCAGGGAAGAACCGCAGCGCAAACCATTTTCCATTCTGGTTGTGGAAGACGATGCCAGTCTGCTGCGCCTGTACCAGATCAACCTGGCGCAGTGGCCCATGCACCCATCCGTAACCACCGCCAGCGATGGCTACGAGGCGCTGATACGGTTAGGCCAGACCGCCCCCGACCTTCTGATCCTCGACCTCCATATGCCCGGTATCGACGGCTTTCGGGTGCTCCAGACCATCCGCAATGCACCCGACTTAAGGCGCACTGCCATCGCGGTTGTGTCGGGTCTGGACCAGGAAGAGATCGAGCGGCGCGGGGGCATCCCGCCCGGCATACCGCTTTTCCCCAAACCCATCCCCTTCAACGAATTGCGCGCGCTGGCATTGCAGCTGGCCCATCCACCCACCCCAGGAGAAACCACATCATGAGCAAAATACTTCTCGTCGACGACCATGCGGACATTCGACGCCTGATGCGCGTCACACTCGGAAAGACCTTTGAGATCATCGAAGCGGAAGACGGTGCTTCGGCACTAGCCAGCGCACGTGCCGAACGCCCCGACCTGATCGTGCTGGACGTCATGATGCCCGGTGAACTCGATGGACTGCAGGTGCTCGATGCGGTGCGGGCCGACCCGCAACTCAAATCAACGCGCGTCATCATGGTCACCGCACGGGGCCAGGTGCGCGACACCCAGATCGGCATGGACCGCGGCGCCGATTCGTATTTCGTCAAACCGTTCAGTCCGCTGCAGTTGACGGCGTGCATTCAGGAAACACTCGCCATGGGGCCTCGCCATGACTAATCTGACCGCTGACCCCGCCGACGACAACCCGCAACCGATCATGGAGTCGGTCATTGACCTTTACACGTCACTGGAGACCCGCTACGAACGCCTGCGCCACGCCTACGCCTGCCTGATGAAGCGCCACGCCGAGCTCGACGAGCAGTTGCGCACGCTGCACGATATTCACGTCATTACCGACCTGGAGGGCAGCATTGTCCAGGTCAACCGCATCGCCGACGCCATCGCGCCGACCCATCGACTGCTGGGAAGCAACCTGGCGGACTGGGTCGAAGCCGCGAGCCGCGAGCACTTTCAAACCATCAAGGCCATGGCTGCCCGGGATGGCTACAGCGACGGCGAAACCTGGGAGCTTCGATTGCAATGCGATGACGCTGACGCGCACACCATGGCCGTGGCGGCGCAGGTGCTGCCGGTGCGCATTGGCCAAACCGTTGCGACTTTGCACTGGGTGCTGCGCGATGTGAGCCCCCTGCTCGACCTGACATCCCGTTATTCCAAACCACTGGTTGCGTTTGAACGCGTCGCCGAAGGCGTCATGATGACCGACCCCAAAGGCAACATTGTGTCGGTCAACGCGGCGTTTACACGAATCACGGGCTACCCGGCACAGGAATGCATCGGGCGCAACCCGCGCTTTCTCCAGTCCGGATTGCAGGACAAGGCGTTCTACCGCGACTTTTGGCTGGAACTCAACAGCGCAGGCTCCTGGCAAGGCCACGTCTTCAACCGCAAGAAATCCGGTGAGATCTACTCTGAATGGATGCGCATCAGTTCCACCCGTGATGCGGCTGGCGCTGTTATTTGTTACACCGCGGTGTTCTACCAGCTCTCCGAGGAGTCGCCTGCGCCGGTATGCCAGACGGTCGATACCCTGGCACAGCCGCTGGAGCCACTCAGCCCAGCCTAACGACACTGACAACCCATCATTGCCTGCCCACCACGACGGGCACAAGGACTTCGCGATGAAAGTCTCACACGGCCCCAGCCACGCGCAACTGAGAGCACAGTTACTCCGGTACGCGCAAGACCTGCAACAAGTGCTCGACCAGGAGCGCGCCCTGGAGACGCGTTACCACGCACTCGATCAGTTGGCCCACTACGATGCGCTGACGGGGCTGCCCAACCGTCTGCTCTTGAACACCCATCTCGAAGCGCTGCTGACCCCCTCACGCCGGCCGCAGGATAACTTCACGCTGATGTTCATGGACCTCGATGGATTCAAGAAAATCAACGATGCCCTGGGCCACGCCACTGGCGACCATGTCCTCAAGACAGTCGCGCAGCGGTTGCTGGCATCGGTGCGCGATTCCGATACCGTGGCGCGCCTGGGGGGTGATGAGTTTGTCATCATTGCCCGCGGGCTCAGTGGTCAACCCGCCATTGCGGCCTGTTGCCACAAGACCATTGCCACGGTGTGCCAGCCCATGGATGCCAACGGCCATCGGCTCAGTATCGGAATCAGCATGGGTTGTGCCGAATTTCCTAAGCATGGCACCGATGCAAGCAGCCTTCTGGAACATGCCGATGCCGCGATGTACCAGGCCAAGACTGCCGGCGGCAGTGGCTTTCGCATTTGTGCCGAGGGCACCGCAGAACCTGATCCGAAGGCCCCATGAAAAACCCGTCGCCCACCCGGCCTGGCTTGCATCTGCTGCAACGCCGACACCTGCTCACCGTGCTGGCTTGCCTGCCCGCAACGCTGAGGGCAAGCGGCTTCGGCGACGCACCCGCGCTGCGCGTCGGGGTGGTACCCCAGTTTGACAGTCGCACCACCTATGACATCTGGACCCCGATCCTTGCCGCCCTTGAGAACCTCAGTGGTCTGCGCTTCCAGTTGGTGGGCTCACCCAATATCCCGGAATTCGAGAAGCGCATCGGGCAGGAGGAGTTTGATCTGGCCTACCTCAACCCCTACCAGGGATTGGTTGCGGCGGACAACTACCTGCCGCTGGTGCGCGACATCGCAACGCCCCTGCAAGGTATTGCCGTAGTCCACCAGAACAGTCCGATTCAGGATCTCGCAGGCTTGCAGGGCAAGACCATGGACTTTCCGGCTCCCAACGCGCTGGCAGCATCCTTGATGCTGCGTGCGCAACTGGACCAAGCCGGCATCAAGGTGCGCGTGCGTTACGTCAAGACCCACACTTCCGTATACCTGAACGTGGCGCTGGGGCAGGCTGAGGCAGGCGGCGGCGTCCTGCAAACCCTGGAAGACCAGCCCGACACCGTGCGCAAGCAGCTCAAGGTGATCTTTCGGACCGTGGGGGTGGCATCCCACCCCGTCATTGCCAGCAAGCACCTGAGCCGTGCAGTACGCGAACAGGTGCGCGCGGCCTTCATCGCGATGGGGGAAACCAGTGCCGGGCGCGCCCTGCTGCTGCGCGTGCCATTCGACCGCATCGGGCGTGCGAATCCAGACGACTACCTGCCTCTCAAGCGCATGGGTCTTGAGAAGTACTATGTTCCCAATTAGGCTGCCAACGCGCCTGCAATACAAACTTCTGGCACCTTTTGTCGGTGCCATGCTGGTCTTCGCGCTGGGCCTGCATTTCATCTGGCTACCGGCACGACTGGCCGAAGTGCGGGAAGATTTTTTGCGCAACCAGAACGGCAGATTGATCGTCATGAAGCCGGCCCTCACCGGAATGCTGCTCAGCGATGACCTGGTGCAGGTGCACGCACTGTTGGCGCAGACCGCTCGCGACATTCCCCAGTGGGTCGACATCGCACTCGAAGATGCCCAGGGCAAACGCCTGTACCCAGTGGAACAGCGGCCACCGGCCAACCCGAACGAGATCCTCTGGCTGGAGAGCGCATTGGATTACCAAAACGTGCCGCTGGGGCGACTGCGTGTGGCCATCGACCCGTCCGAGGCCCTCCACGCAGAAACGCACAGAATCTGGAAGCTGGAGAGGATCCTGCTGGCGCTGGCGTTGGTGACCACGGGGTTCTTCCTGTGGCTGCAAAACCTGCTGCTGGTACGGCCGTTACGCCAACTGGCCCTTGCCGCCGGTCGCATGGCGGAAAACGATTTCGGCGCGGCTTTACCCACCCTGCGCGACGACGAGATGGGTCAGCTGATTCATGCTTTTGACGCGATGCGTAAGCAGCGCAAGACGGCAGAGGTGGCGCTGCTGGAAGCCACTGAGCGCAGCCAGGCGGCGCAGGCACAAGCCGAACGCGTGAAAAATCTGCTGCATGAAGCCATCAGCCATGTCGCCCTGGGCTTCACCATTTACGACGCCCAGGACCGCTTGGTGCTGTGCAACGAGGCCTACCGGACGATTTACGACACCAGTCGCGATCTGCTGGTTCCGGGTGCAAGCTTCGAAGAGATCGTCCGCCAGGGCGCACTGCGTGGTCAATACCCTGGCGCGAATGGCCGCGTCGACGCCTGGGTGCGTGAGCGGGTACAACAACACCAATTGGCCAACGGTGAGATCATCGAACAGCAACTGGGCAACGGCCACTGGCTGATGATCACGGAGTTTCGCACGCCCAGTGGCTACATCGCAGGCAATCGGGTTGACATTACCGAACTCAAGCAGACGGTGCGTGCGCTGGCCGAAAGTGAGCAACGCTGGTCGCTGGCGGTCAAGGGCGCCAACGACGGCATTTGGGACTGGGACATTCAGGCCAATACCGTGTACTTCTCGGAGCGCTGGAAGGCGATGCTGGGCTACGCCGCGCATGAGGTGGGCAATACGCTGGAGGAGTGGAAGAGTCGTGTCCACCCGGAAGATTTCAACGCGGTTATGGCAGCGCTGCAACAGCATCTGCAAGGGCAAACCGAGTTCTACCAGTGCGAGTACCGCTTGCGCCGCAGCGATGGAGGTTTCAAGTGGGTTCTCGATCGTGGCCAGGCGCTGCTGGGTGACGACGCCGCACCAATCCGGATGGCGGGTTCGTTGACCGACATTTCGATACGCCGCGCGGCCGAAGTACACGTGAAAGACCGCACGGAACAGCTCAACGTCATCTTTTCTCTGAGTCCCGATGGATTTGTATCCTTTGACCGCGAACGCAAGGTGAAATATGCCAGTCCGGCGTTCGTGCAGATGACCGGGTTGAGCGAATCGTCGGTGGTAGGTCTCGATGAAGTGGCTTTCTCGGACTGCCTTGTGCTTCTGAGTAAAAGTACCGCGCCGTTTCCTGGCACGGATGCGCTTCGGGCCATGGGCAAACGGGTGGCCGTCCATGATGCAAACAGCGCGCCCGTTGATGCTCCCTCCACCGCAGGCGTTTTCGAGCTCCGCGCCAGCCAGCGCGTGATCGAGGTGCGACTGCGGCTGTCGAACGCCGACACAGTGTCGCAAATTCTCTACTTCCGAGACATCACCCATCAGGTCGAAGTGGACCGCATGAAGAGTGAATTTCTGTCTACCGCTGCGCATGAACTGCGCACCCCCATGTCGAGCATCTTTGGTTTCTCCGAACTCCTGCTGTCCTTCGAATTCTCCGAAGACGAGCGGCGCGAATACCTCAACATCATCCACCGCCAAACCGGGCTGATGGTCACGATCCTCAACGAATTGCTCGATCTTGCACGCATTGAGGCGCGCCGTGGCAAAGACTTCAAGCTCGCTGACATTGAACTGCACGAACTCGCCCACGAAGTGATCGAAAACTACAAGATGCCGCCGCAACGCGCAGCGCCGCAATACCAGGGAAACGCCGGCGCCTGCTGGATTCGCGCCGACCGCGGCAAGCTGGCGCAAGCCATCGGTAACGTCCTGTCAAACGCGTACAAGTACTCGGCCGTGGGAGGGGATGTGGCAATGGCGTTGGTCGAATCCGGCAACACCGAGCACCCTGACTGCGTGGGTTTGCGCATCACCGACCATGGCATCGGCATGACGCCCGAACAACTGGCACGCGTGTTTGAACGGTTTTACCGGGCCGACGCCTCCGGGAAAATTCCGGGCACCGGTCTTGGCATGAGCATAGTGAAGGAGATCATCGAACTGCACGGTGGGCAAATCGATGTGCAAAGCGGTTTTGGTACTGGCACCGTGGTCACGATGTGGATACCATCGGCCCACCCCAACAAGGATGTCCATTGATGCGCAATCGAATCAGATATGTCCCGGCTTTTGAAGCCAAAGTAGGAATGACACTGGCGGAGCCGGCACAGGACCGCCAGCTCAGCAGTGTTTTGCCTGCGGGCCACACATTGACCGAAGAGAACCTGCACCAACTGGTGGCGCATCAGGTGGAGTTGTTGTGCGTGGTGTTTGAAGACGCCCGCATTGCCGAGGAAGTGGCCAGCGAAGCCTCGATCATGGCCAAACGTGTTCTGGACACCTTTCAGACCGCGAACCTGTCGGATCCGCTGACCGCCGCGCTGTTCAACCAGGTCTTGACCTACCGGAGCGCCTGATGGACACAGCCGTGAACCGCGAGTTGGTCATCGCCGGCAGCCAGTCGCTCCCGGCGTTTCCTCGTATCGTCGCGCGCATTCTCGAAACGCTGAACGATCCCGACGCCAACCTGAACCTGCTGGGTTCCTACATTGAGCGCGACCCGGTGATTGCCGGGCAGGTGCTGTCGCAGGCCAATCTGGCCAGCAACCTGCGCCATCGCGGGCGCACCGTGAGCGATGTCTTCACGGCTATTTCGCTGGTAGGGCTGGCGCGCGTTAGGGAAGTCGCCGTGCTGGTCAGTCTGTCACAGGTTCTCGATGAGCCTGCACCCGCCCAGCGACCGGCGTATTTCTGGCGGCACAGTGTGGCCGTTGGTGTCACCTGCATGGAACTGGCCCACTGGACCAAGCCGCCGGTAAACGTGGATGCCGCGCTGATTGCCGGATTGCTGCACGACGTAGGTCAACTCTGGTTGCAGCGCTTTCGGCCAACCCAGTTTGCACAAGCCAGGGCGCAGGCCGTGCAAAACGGTGTGGACATCACGGCCGCCGAGCGCGCGCTTTTTGGCGTCGACCACGGCGAGATTGGCGCATGGATTGCCGAAAGTTGGGGGCTCACCCCGGAAATCGCGGCTGCCGTGGCACACCACCACGCGCCCGACGCGGTGGCAGCACAACCCCTGGTGGCAGTGGTTCATGTTGCCGAAGTGCTGAGCAATGCGCTGGGCCTGACCCAGAGCAGCTGCGACCGCGTCAGCACCATCTCCACCCCTTGCTGCGAGACCCTGGGGCTGGATTGGGGCGATGAATCACACCGCCTGTTCGGCAGAATCGAGGCCCGCAGCCAGCAGGCCGTGGCGCTGTTCAACTGAACGCACACTTTTTATAGCGGGCGGCCCGGCCGCGGGCCCGCTATGCTTGCGGCCTATGTATTCGCAGCACTTCGGTCTGACGCAAGACCCGTTTTCCATCGCACCGGACCCGCGCTATCTGTTCATGAGCGAGCGCCACCGGGAAGCTTTGGCGCACCTTCTGTATGGCGTGGGGGGCTCCGGGCGGGTGGCCGGCGGCGGCTTCGTGCTGCTCACCGGCGACATTGGAACCGGCAAGACCACCATCTGCCGCTGCTTTCTGGAACAGATCCCGGCGCTGTGCCATGTGGCCTATATCTTCAACCCGAAACTCACGGTGACTGAGTTGCTGCAATCGGTGTGCGAAGAGTTCCACATAGCTACGCCGCCCCTGCAGTCAGCAGCGCTGTCGGTGAAGGACTACATCGATGCACTCAACGCGTTCCTGCTGCAAAGCCACGCCCGGGGCGAGAGTTGCGTGCTCATCATCGATGAAGCGCAAAACCTCGCCCCCGATGTGCTGGAGCAACTGCGGCTGCTCACCAACCTGGAAACCAGCGAGCGCAAGTTGCTGCAGATTGTGCTGATCGGGCAACCCGAGCTGCGCCACATGCTGGCGCGACCCGAACTCGAGCAACTGGCGCAGCGGGTGATTGCCCGCTTTCACCTGGACGCCCTGGACGCCCATGAGAGTGGGCAATACATCGCGCACCGACTGGCCGTCGCCGGGCTTGCCGGACCACTCCCCTTTGACAAATCGGCACTCCGGCAGATCCACCGCCTGACACGGGGGGTGCCACGACGTATCAACCTGCTCTGTGGACGCGCACTGCTGGGAGCCTGGGCCAACGGGCAGCACCACGTGAACCGCGCCATCGTGCACAAGGCGGCAGCGGAAGTCTTTGGCCCAGCGCAGGCCGAACTGAAAAATCGGCCGACGACACGCCTGTTGGTACTGGCAGGAATACTGGTGACGGCAAGCACCGTGACGGGCGCCTTGCTTTGGTTGAACTCCGAACCCGGCAGCGACAAGCTTCTGGGCAATACGACCCCGCAGGCAGCGCCTGCAGTGCCGCCGACCCCCGCTGCGTCGGCCCTTGCCAGCGCATTGCCGCCGGCTGTTCCCGCTGCCGCAATCGAGCCGCCGCTGGTCGAACTTGAAATCCTGCTGCCGGACCTGCCCCACGACATGCAAGTGGCCTGGCGAGCATTGGCAAAACACAACAGGCTTTCGATCAACGACGCCGACCCCTGCACGTTGACGGCCGTGCAACAGAGCCAGTGCGTGCGCGCCAGTGATCTCACGCTGCCCCAACTGCGACAACTGCGCCGCCCGGGCATCCTGACCCTGCCGCAGGCTGGCGCAGCACCGCGGTATGCACTGCTGCTGGATGTGGGCTCGGTGGCAGCCACCCTCCTCGTAGGAACTACGCAGCACCATGTTCGGTTGGCGTCGCTGGCCAGGGCCTGGCAGGGAGACTTTGCAACCTATTGGCAGCCGCCCGAGGGCTATATCGTGGGAATGCCGGCGCTCACCCGGGGGCCGGCAGTCGAGTGGCTGGAGCGGCACCTGGCCGCTGCAGAAGGCGTGCCGCCAGCGGCGAACCCCGCCGCGGTGCTGCTCGACGATGCGCTGCGTAGCCGGGTGCGTGCATTCCAGCGCGCACAGGGGCTCAAGGCTGACGGGCAACCCGGCCCCATGACATTTATGCAACTGGAAAGCAGTGTGACCACGCCTTCCTCCCCCGCACCCACTGCGCGAACAGCCAGCCAATGAACCATGTCCTACATTCTTGACGCACTGCAACGCGCCGATACTGAACGTGAGCGCGGCACGGTGCCAGGCCTGCACGCCCAACCCCTTGCCGCCCCTACGCGCCAGCGCGACAGATGGCCGCGCAGCACACTCTGGATGCTATTGCTGGTGGCCTGCAGCGTTGCCGCCCTGCTGGCAGGCTGGTGGTTTGGACGCGGCAGCACGAGCCCGATGGCCACGACCCCGGCGCCAGCGGTGCGCCTTGGCACACCGCCTGCTGCGCCACCCCCGTTGCCGACAGTCGCCGTCGTGACCCCAATGCCACCGGCCCCAGTGGCTGCCGTGGCTGCCGTGTCCTCACCCGTCACTCCACCCGCTGCTGCGCCGCACAAGGCGACAACCATGCCAAACGACCCGCCGAAGGCACCGGCCGCAGCTGCCAGTGCGCCCTTGCCTTGGCTTGCAGAGTTACCCGAAGAGACACGTCGCCAGATCGCCACCCTGGCGATCACCGGAGCTGTCTATTCGAACAACCCCGGCCAACGCCTGCTGCTGGTCAACGGCCAGGTGTTGCCGCAAGGCAGCCCGGTAGTGCCTGAGGTCACACTGGAAGAAATCCGCGAGCACCACTCGGTGTTCAGTTTCCGGGGCAGCCGGTTTCGGCTGGCGCACTAGGTCTGTCTGGCGGTCACAGATTTGCTATCAATGGCATAGCGCCTCACGCTTGCCAGACGGGCGCCGGAGCCACTTTTTGCCTCAAGGTTTCCAGACACTCAAGCCAAAGCGTTTGGACATGATGGCATCGAAACGCCGCGCCGGTAGCAGCTTCTTCAGGAGAGGTAGAAGCAGGCTGCCTTTGCCGCCACGTACCCACACCGGTGGATTGGGCCGAAGCAGCGCGTCGACCACCGGCACGACAAACTCAGCGGCAGGCGTCGCCCCCACCTGACCGGCCTGGGCGCGGGCTCGAATGCCTTGTTCCATGCCCTTATACGGCGAATCGGCGGGGAGGCGCAAGGACTCTTCGGCGTGGTTGCCAAAGCTGGACTTCACACCGCCGGGTTGAATCGTGACCACCTGAATGCCAAATGGTGCCACCTCCATGCGCAGCGCATCGGTCAGCGCGTGCAAGGCGGCTTTGCTGGAGCAATACGCTCCGGCCAAGGGCGTGGTGAACAACCCCACGATACTGCCCACATTGGCAATCAGCGGGCGGCCTCCCTGGCTGGCCGATGCCCGCAGCAGCGGGAATGCCGCACGCGCCACCGCCATGGGCGCAATGACGTTGGTTTCGTACTGGCGGCGCAGATCGTCACGCTGCAGGTCCAGCACCGCGCCAACCTGGGAATAGCCGGCGTTGTTCACCAGCATGTCCAGATGACCCTGCTCCTGTTGCACCACCGCCAAAGCGGCGGCGATGCTGGCGTCGTCATTGACGTCCAGCGCCAGCGTGCGCAAGCCCAGCTTTGCGAGTGGCTCCAGACTATCGATGCGGCGGGCCGTGGCATACACCGTGTGGCCCCGCCGGTGCAACTCGCTGGCCAGAGCGGCACCAATACCGCTGGAGCAACCGGAGATCAGAATGCAGCGTGCCATACGAAGCCCTCAAGAGAAAAGGCCCACAGCGCGAGCGCCAGGGCCTTTGTTGAAAGAATCAATACTGTTAGTCTAGAACGGAATGTCGTCGTCCATATCGTCAAAACCACTCGCAGGCTTGGGCGCAGGTGCCGTACGCGGCGCAGGAGCCGGGGCAGCAGCGGCACGCGGTGCTGCTGCGGCAAATTTGCGTGGTGCGCTGGTGCCGTCGTCGCCTTCACTGGGGCCACCCATACCTTCACGGCCCCCGAGCAACTGCAGTTCGGTGGCCACGATGTCCACCGTGTTTTTCTCGATGCCCGCCTGGTCGGTGTACTTGCCGTACTTCAGGCGACCTTCGACATAAATCGGACGACCTTTTTTGACGTATTCGCCCGCAATCTCCGCCAGGCGATCGTAGAACGTCACACGGTGCCATTCGGTGGTTTCGATGCTCTCGCCGGTGTTCTTGTCTTTGCGACGGGTGCTGGTGGCCACACTCACATTGGCCACGGCCTGGCCGGACGGCAGATAGCGGATTTCCGGGTCGCGGCCACAGTTGCCAACCAGAATCACTTTGTTTACGGATGCCATAAATTCCCCCAAATTGTTAACTGCATTATCCAGCCTTTGGTGCCGGTACCGGTGCGTGCGCCACCGGCGCTACCATCGGCCAGGCCACCAGCAGCCACGCCAGCATCGCAACAGCACACACCGCAAAGAGGCCTTGCGGTCCCGCACTCTTGGCCAGCCAGCCGCCGAGCGCGCCCCCGGTGAAAAACCCCAACGACTGCAAACTGTTGTAAACACCGAGTGCGGCGCCACGGGCACCGGGAGGCGCTACGCGCGACACCATGCTGGGCTGGCTGGCCTCCAACACATTAAAGCCGCAAAAGAACACAAACAACAGCATTCCCAGCGCAAGCACCGAAGGTGCCGACTGCGCAAAGGCCAGCAGCCCCAGCTGGACCAGAACAATCAGCCCGATCGAGCACAGGAACACGGCGCGCAAGTAACCGCGTTTCTCCAGCGGAAAAAGGGTCACCCCCATGACAAGAAACGAACCCAGCACGGCAGGCAGGTAGACCCACCAGTGGTGATCCTTGTCCAGCCCGGCCTGCACCAGCATGGCGGGCAATGCCACCCACATCGCTAGTTGCACTGCGTGTAGCACAAACACGCCAAAGTTCAGCCGCAACAGGGCCGGCAACTGCAACACCGTTTGCAGGCTCTGCCACAAACTGCCTTGTATCTGCTGGATATGCTCCGCCGGCTCGGGTGGCACCCACCACAGCACGGTGGCAATGCCGGCAATCGCCAGCACCCCGGTCAGGGCAAACAGGCCGCTCAAGCCCAACACGGAATTGAGCAACGGTGACAGTACCAGCGACACCGCGAACATCAGCCCGATGCTTGCCCCCACCATGGCCATGGCCTTGGTGCGCACCACGTCACGCGTCTGGTCTGCCAGCAGCGCAGTGATCGCTGCCGAGATGGCGCCCGCCCCCTGCAAGGCACGGCCGCTGACCAGCCATGCCAACGACGGCGCCAGCGCTGCCATCAAACTGCCCAACGCAAAGATCACCAGGCCCAAAATCATCACGCGTTTGCGTCCAAAACGGTCGGATGCCAATCCGAAAGGAATCTGCAGCACCCCTTGCGTCAACCCGTAAATGCCCATGGCCAGACCGACCATGGCCACATCGTCCCCGCCGGGATACTTGCCCGCCTCCAGCGAAAAGACCGGCATGACCAGGAACAGCCCGAGCATGCGCAAGGCGAAAATCATCGCCAGCGACACGGCAGAGCGGCGCTCCTGCGCCAGCATGGTGGTGGAAAGCGGATCTGGGGGATTCGAAGGAGGCACTGCCACTACTCACAGGTTCAACAAATGGGGCACAAACGTGTGCAGCCTGCGATTGTCCATCATCCGCAAAGTTCCAATCATGCCAACGCAGGGGACAGTTGCGGTGACACGTTGTACCGGGCTTCGCTACAATCCCGCATCCAGTAGGCGAATGCCTGTTGGACCACGCTAGGGGTGCTGGCGGTCGCAAGACCAACGGCTGAGATGACACCCTGGAACTTGATCAAGGTAATACTTGCGCAGGGAAGCGTCTATGAGTTCGCCGGGGCCAGATGGTCCGCAGGTGAATATTCATATTCCCCCTGCCGTCGAAACAAGGAAACTCGATGGCATTTCGTACATACCAAAAAATCTTCATTCCACCAATGGCGCTTTCGTGGGCCGTTGCCTGCGCTTTGATCCCACCGGTGTGGGCTCAAAATGCCAACGCCCGGCTGGAGGAAGTGACCGTGTCGGGGCGCTTGGCCCCCGTGCTGGACGTGGAGCGCGCCGATGTGGGCGGGCTCGACATTCCGCTGGCCCGCGCGCCGCAGAGCATCACCGTGCTGAGCGCAGATTTGCTGGCGTCCACGGCGACATCATCGCTATCCAACGCCATCAAGCTTGATGCTTCGCTGGCCGACAGCTACAACACCACGGGCTATATTGAAAGCCTGTCGGTGCGTGGTTTCCTCCTGAACCAGAACAACAACTTCTTGCGCAATGGCCTGGCCAGCAGCAACTTCCTTGCGGCGGCTTGGGAAAACAAGGAGCGTGTGGAGGTGCTCAAGGGCATTTCCGGTTTGCAGTCCGGTGTTTCTGCGCCGGGCGGTTTGGTGAATTTTGTGACCAAAGTTCCCATGCAGGATGCGTTCACCAGCGTGAACATCGGCGGCGATGCGCATGGTGGAACCAAGGTCCATGTCGACAGTAATTTTGCCGTGGGTGGTGTAGGGGTGCGCGTCAATGTAGCCGCCGAGAGTTTGCGACCCTACGCACAGCAAGCCGACGGGAAGCGCCAGTTTGTCAGCGTGGCGCTGGCGCGCGCATTGTCCGCCGATACCTCGGTTTCAGCGGAACTGGAATACCACCACAAACAGCAGCCCTCGGTTCCCGGACTGGGCTTGCTGGATGCCAATGGCGATGGCCTGGGCGACACAATGCCCGCCCGTATCGACCAACGTTTGAACCTCAACAACCAGAGCTGGTCGCAGCCATTTGAATCGGAGAGTGCGGTAGCCCAGCTGGTATTGAACCAGCGCCTGAGCGCCCAATGGCAAGCCCGCGCTTCGGTGGGTGTGCAACGCAGCCGAATCAACGACAGGCTGGCGTTTCCGGATGGTTGCAGCAGTGCGCCGGTCTATGTGTACCCGGGCCTGTGCGCCAACGGCGATGTGGACCTCTACGACTACCGCAGTGAAGGCGAAGAACGCAGCAATGCAGCCTGGGATGTGCGACTGCGCGGCACAGCACCGGCACTGGGCATGACCCACCGCATTGCCCTGGGAATGTCCGGGCGTGTGGCACAGGAAGACCTGGCGCCGATGCAGGCCTACAACTGGGTCGGCACCACCAATATCTATGCTCCCACACCCGTAGCGGGAGACGCCACGCCGAGCGTACTCAACACCAACACGCGCGAACGGGCGGTGGACAGCTACTTCTCGCTCGCCTCCGATTTAGGCACACAGGTGCAGTCATTTCTTGGCGCGCGTGTATCCATGCTTAAACGGTCGAGCACCCGCAGCGATGGCAGCGATGCGGTGTCTCTGTCGCAAACCGTGACCACGCCCTGGGCCGGTTTGTCGTGGTCACCAACCATGGACACCTCGATGTACGTATCGTGGGGGCAGGGCGTGGAACTCGAAGCCGTGCCAAACCGACCCACGCAATTCGCCAACTACGGCGCGGCGCTGTCTGCGCTGCGCAGCGAACAAACGGAGCTGGGTATCAAGTGGCAAGCATCCAGACGTATGCTGGTGACTGCCGCAATTTTCAGCATCGACAAACCCTTTGCTGACGATATAGCCTTGGCGGGTGGTCTGGTGCAGCGCGTCGCAGGTGCCAAGCAGTCACGCCACCGGGGTGTGGAGCTGTCTGCCAGCGGGCAGGTAACCAGTCAGCTGTCGGTCCATGCCAGCGCTACCGTGCTGGATGCCCATTGGACGCAGGCACAGGACAGCAGCCTCATTGGCCAGCCGGTTACCAACGTGCCGCGTAACAAGGCATCTTTGTTTGCGGATTACAAGCTCCAGTCTGTGCCCGGGTTCGGTTGGAACGCCTTGCTCATCTATGAGAGCGGCAAGACCGCATTGCCCGACGGTTCTGTGACGCTGCCCGCAGCCTGGCAGCTCGATGGGGGCTTGCGTTACCAGACCCAATGGACAGGCGTGCCCGTGCTGTGGCGGTTGCAGGTGGAAAACATCACGGACCGCAGTTACTGGCGTGAGGCTCCCACCATGTCCTGGGGCGGGGTGTATCTTTTTCCCTCCGCGCCGCGTACTTTGCGCACCAGCGTGAGCTTCGATTTTTGAGCACTGACCACCATGCTGGAAACCGCCTTCACGTTGTTGCAAACGCCTGTCACCTGGCTGGAGGTGCTGGCCTTTGTGCTGGCGCTGGCCACCATTGCCTGCAACGTCTACGAGATTCACTGGGGCTGGCCCCTGACGATCGTATCGAGCCTGCTCTACGCCTGGCTGTTTGAAACCAGCAAGCTGTATGGTGAGGCCAGCGTGAATGTGTTTTTTGCGCTGACGGCGGTGTGGGGCTGGTGGCAGTGGCTGCGGGGCCACCGTGCCGATGACCCCGGACCATTGCGCGTACAGCGATTGCAACGCTGGGCCTTGATGGCGTATGCATTGGCGTGGTTGGCACTGTGGCTACTGTGCAGTGCGTTGCTGCACTTTGTGACCGATTCGGACGTGCCGTGGGCCGATGGCTTTGTAACAGCCGGCAGTGTGGTCGGGACCGTGCTGCTGGGGCGCAAGTTCCTTGAGAACTGGCCGGTGTGGCTGATCGTCAACGCTGCCAGCATGGCGTTGTTTTGGCACAAAGGGTTGCCGCTGACGGTAGTGCTGTACGGCATCTTCTTCTTGCTGGCGATTTGGGGCTGGCGGGGCTGGAAAGTGCGCGTTCAATGAACGTGCCGCGTTTGGTGTGTCTCATCGGTGCCGAGTCCACGGGCAAGACGAGGCTCGCCCAAAGCCTGGCTGCGCATTTCGATGGCCTGTGGGTTCCGGAATACTTGCGGGAGTTTTGCGAACAGAAGGCCCGCACACCCACGCAGGACGAACAGGCGCACATCCTCCAAACGCAGTGGGCACGGGAGTCTGAGGTGTTGGAATTGGCAGGCCAGCAGGGCCAGACATGGGTCTTTTGCGACACCGCGCCTCTGTTGACTGCCATTTACAGTGACTATGTTTTTGCAGACTGGTCTCTGTACCCTGTGGCGCAACAGATGCACGCCCGCTATGCCCTCACACTGCATTTGTGCCCCGACATTCCCTGGGTGGCAGATGGGCACCAGCGCGATGGTGCCCACGTGCAGGCCGAGGTGGATCGGTTGATCACACGTCAGTTGGCATCGCTCTCCATGTCCTGCGCACAGGTGAGCGGTTTGCATGCCTTGAGGTTGGAGGCCGCGGTCCAGGCAGTAAGCGCCCTTGCGTCGGGTTGATCCGGATGCTTGTTGACCCTTACTGTCCCAAGTTATTGGGTCTGTCTGGCTTCAGGAACCCCCTGACGCCGTCTGAGCAAGCGCCTCGGCCTATTTCAGAAACTGTCCGAAATACGGATCTGCGTCCACGAACTCCACCAGTCGGTCGATCGCGCCCTTCTCCGACAGGATGGTGTAGTAGTTCTCCTTGATGTTGGGCGCGTACCGGATCGCAGCGATGAAGTCCTCCTTGTCCAGAGGATTCTGCCGCACGTAGTCAACAAACCCGGTTTCCTCGAGCACGGACTTCACCACATCCAGCTTGTAATTCTTTTGCAACCACGCGATGGCGCAGGTCGCCACACCAACCTGCAAGCCGTGTAAGGAAGGCTGCCTGGCGAGTTTGTCGTAAGCGTGCGAGATCAGGTGTTCAGAGCCGCTGGCAGGGCGACTGGAGCCACAAACCTCCATGGCCACACCGCTCATTACCAACACGCCGCAGACCACGCGCAGGAACTCGACATCATCGATGTCCTTGTTGCCATAGCCGATCAGGTTCTCGAAAGAACTGTTCGAAACCAGCACTGCAAAATCGTTGACCGGTTCACGCGTGTTCCGGAACGACAGCTTCCAGTCGTAAATGGCCGTGACTTTCGACACCAGGTCACCGATGCCTGAGAGAGTGAACTTCTTCGGCGAGGCCTTGATGATGTTGGTGTCAATGATCACACCGTAGGGAATCTTCGCCTTCAGGCTGCGACGCTTGCCGTTGGCATAGAGCGAGACCGTGGGAGAAGAGAAGCCGTCATTCGATATGACCGTGGGAATCGACACTATCGGTAACTGGGCAATGAAGGCCACGTACTTCGCGTAGTCGATGACCTGCCCGCCTCCGACCGCCACAATCGCTTCGGTCGCGTGCGGCAGCGAAAGCGCTGTACGAAAAACGCTCTCGACTTCGCTGTCACCGATGACATCTTCGTAAAGGATCGAAATCTCGGAAGAGTCCAATGAGATGAGGATGCTCTCGCCGAGCATCTCCTTCATTCCGGTACCAAAGAACAAGGCAATCTTTGAAAAATTCTCCTTGCGCAGGTACTTGCCGATCTTGTACAGCGCGTTAGGCTTAATTCTGAGCAGCGAGGGGATCGAAATGTCCATGGCCCGCCCTGCTTACAACGCTTGCGGATCGATATCCGCTACGCTATCGAAGATGTAGGTCGGCCGATAGGGATACTCCTCCACCGTCGCCCGCGTCGATACGCCCGAAAGCACGAGACAGGTTCTCATCCCCGCCTCCATGCCGCCAACAATGTCGGTATCCATTCGGTCACCAATCATTACCGTGTCCTCGGAGTGCGAGCCGAGCTTCTTCTTGGCAATCATCATCATTAACGCGTTCGGTTTGCCGACAATGTAGGGTTTCTTTCCGGTGGCCCGCTCGATAGGCGCCAGCAAGGCACCGCAGGCGGGTTCAAAGCCGGTTTCGGTCGGGTCGATGACATCCGGATTGGTGGCAATGAACTTGGCACCCTTGCTGATTAGAGTGCAGGCCTTCTTGATCATGTCGAAGTTGTAGTGGGAGGTCTTGCCCACCACGACGTAGTCGGGCGAACTCTCCGAGACCGAGAAGCCGGCGTTGTAGAGCTCGTTACTTAGGCCGCCGCCGCCAATTACATACACCGTGCCACTCGGCTTCTGGCTATGCAGAAAGGTTGCAGTGGCCATCGCGGCAGTAATGAAGTTTTCTTCGGTCAAACCCTCCAGCCCCATCGCCTCGAGTTTGCGCTTCAGGTCCAGCGTGGTCTGCTCGGAATTGTTGGTGAGAAAAAGAAACTTGGTGTTCGTTGTGTGCAGTCGGTCAATGAACTCCCTCACACCAGGAATCAACTCCTTGCCTCGATAGATGACACCGTCCATGTCCGAAATGATGCTTCTCTTTCCCACGTTCTTGCCCTTGTTGCCATGTGTTGCAGCTGACTGATTCACGATGCCGGATTTAAGCACTATTCGTCCCCTTCATGCGCAACCGTCGTAGAAGTCGGGAAACAAAATGAACGCAATGCCAAAAGTAGCGCAGCATCCGCTCGAATGCGAGCGCGTTGGGCGAGCAGTGGCGGGCATGGGGCAGTGCCAGCGTGGGCTGGATGCCGACGCCCCCAGCCGACTTTCACTATCATGGTGGGTTTCTCTCAACCGGCTCCCACCTTGAAACCATCTCCCGACGGCACCCCCATGCCCCAAGACCCCCAAGGCACCTATCTGGCGCGTGCCCTGCAGCAGCAAACCATTAGCGTGCGTGGGGCGCGCACGCACAACTTGAAGAACATTGACCTCGACATCCCGCGCAACCAGTTGGTGGTGATCACAGGTCTGTCGGGTTCGGGCAAGTCCAGCCTGGCGTTTGACACGCTTTATGCTGAGGGGCAACGCCGCTATGTGGAGAGCCTGTCCACCTATGCGCGCCAATTTCTGCAGCTGATGGACAAACCCGATGTGGATGTGATTGAAGGGCTTTCGCCCGCCAT
>JAIFLV010000084.1 GCA_020048895.1 Rhodoferax sp.
GTTGACGTGCTGCGGGTGCATACCGATACCCGTACGGTGGAGCCGGGTGACCTGTTCGTTGCGCTCAAGGGCGAACGATTTGATGCCAACGACTTTCTGGCCGAGGCGCAGCAACGGGGTGCGGTCGCGGCGATATGCCATTGCGGTGCTGCACAGGGGTACACAGGCTTTCCGTGCATTGAAGTCCCTGACACCAAGGTCGCTTTGATTGAGTTGGCCACAGCCTGGCGTGCCCGATTTGATCTGCCGATGATCGCGGTGACCGGTAGCAACGGCAAAACTACGGTCACGCAGATGCTGGCCTCGGTGTTGGTGGCTGCCCACGGCGAGCAGCACGCACTGGCCACGCGCGGCAACTTCAACAACGACATAGGCGTTCCATTGACCTTGTTGCGCTTGCGCCCGGAACACCGCATCGGGGTGGTGGAACTGGGGATGAATCACCCCGGGGAAATTGCCGTGCTGTCAAGAGTGGCGCAACCGACGGTGGCATTGGTCAACAACGCGCAACGCGAGCACCTGGAATTCATGCACACGGTGCAGGCGGTGGCGCAGGAAAACGGAGCGGTCATCGGACGACGCGCATACCGATGTTTGGCGAGTCTTGGCGGGATCGCGGCGCACGGTGGGGTTCTCCATGAACGCAAATGCCAATGATGCGCAGCTGGGTTGTGCGCAGGCACAGTGGAGAGAGGGTGCCTGGCAAGTGCAGGCGCGCGGACTTGGCGTGGAACTGCGCTACCGCTTGTCGATTGCCGGCCGTCACAACGTGAAGAATTCTCTGGCAGCTGCAGCATGTGCTTTGGCAGCTGGCGCTGACGCGCGCGCTGTCGAGCGGGGGCTTGAGGCGTTCCGTCCGGTCAAGGGGCGGTCGCGTGCCTTGGTTCTGAACATCGATGGCCGTGCCAGTACCCTGGTGGATGACACTTACAACGCCAATCCGGACTCGGTGCAAGCGGCCATCGATGTGCTGGCCGACCTGCCTGGACCTCGGTTGCTGGTTCTTGGTGACATGGGAGAAGTGGGGTGCGATGGCCCCCAATTGCACGCCGAGGCGGGTCGCTATGCACAGTCCCGTGGCATTGAACACGTGATGGCCATTGGCGTGTTGGCACGCCACACGAGCGATGCCTGCACGGGTGCCCGTCATTTCGAGACCATGGACGCCTTGCAGGCTGGTGTGCGCGCGCTGCTGCCTACCACCAACAGCATCCTGGTGAAGGGATCACGCTTCATGCGCATGGAGCGTGTTGTCGATGCATTGCTGGCCCACAGCCACACACTGAAGGAGTCGGCACATGCCGTTTGATGCTTTCCCGGGAGTGAATCCATGCTGTTGAGTCTGGCCCAATGGCTGCAGACGCTCTCTCCGGAATGGGGCCACTTTCGGGTGTTCCAGTACCTGACGTTTCGCGCCGTGATGGCTGCGCTGACCGCCCTGCTGATTGGGTTGGCTGCGGGGCCATACGTCATTCGGCGTCTGCGCGAGCTCAAGATTGGCCAGCCGGTACGCGGCTATGGCATGGAAACCCATCTCAGCAAGAGTGGCACACCGACCATGGGCGGTGTGCTTATCCTGATCTCCATCGTGGTGTCCACCCTGCTGTGGACGGATCTGAGCAACCGGTTCGTCTGGATCGTCTTGCTGGTCACCCTGGGTTTCGGTGCCATAGGCTGGGTCGATGACTGGCGCAAAGTGGTGAACAAAGACCCGGAGGGGATGCGTTCGAGAGAAAAGTATTTCTGGCAGTCTGTCATCGGTCTGCTGGCCGCGCTGTACCTGGTGTTCAGCATTTCCGAGAACTCCAACCTGCGCGTGCTCGAGCTGTTCTTTAACTGGGTCGGCTCCGGTTTCGATGTCAATTTGCCACCCAAGGCGGGCTTGTTGTTGCCGTTCATCAAGGAGGTGAGTTATCCGCTGGGCGTGCTGGGTTTTGTCATCCTGACGTATCTGGTGATCGTGGGTTCGAGCAATGCGGTGAACCTCACCGATGGTCTCGATGGGTTGGCCATCATGCCGGTGGTGATGGTGGGTTCCTCGCTGGGCGCCTTTGCCTACGTGGTGGGCAATGCGGTGTACTCCAAGTACCTGTTCTTTCCCTACATTCCAGGTTCTGGCGAGTTGCTGATTTTTTGCTCGGCCATGATGGGCGCAGGCCTGGCCTTTCTGTGGTTCAACACGCATCCGGCGCAGGTTTTCATGGGCGACGTGGGTGCGCTGGCGCTGGGCGCAGCACTGGGCACTATCGCTGTGATCGTGCGCCAGGAAATCGTGCTGGCCATCATGGGCGGAATCTTTGTGGTCGAGGCCTTGTCGGTGATGCTGCAGGTCTCGTATTTCAAGTACACCAAGAATAAATTCGGTCAAGGCAAGCGCCTCTTCAAAATGGCGCCGCTGCACCACCACTTCGAAAAACATGGCTGGAAGGAAACGCAGGTGGTCGTGCGTTTCTGGATCATCACCATGCTGCTGTGCCTGGTGGGTTTGTCTACCCTGAAATTGCGATGAACACATTGGCGCATCACAAGGTACTGGTACTGGGGCTGGGCGCTTCGGGCCTGGCCATGGTGCGCTGGTGCGTGCGACAGGGTGCGCAGGTGACGGTGGCCGATACCCGCGCACAACCGCCGCAACTGGCAGCACTGCGTGAGGCCTTGCCCGACGTGGCGTTTGTGCAGTCCACGTTCGACGCCGGTCTCATTGATGGGGCGGATTATCGGGCGGTGTTTGTCAGCCCGGGGCTGGCACCACACCAGACGCAGGATGTGGTGCTCACGGCTCAAGCCACCGGATTATGGGTGGGCGGTGAGCTGGCGCTCTTCGCGCAGGCTCTGGCGGATCTGAAAGAGGCACAGCAGTACCAGCCACAAGTGCTGGCCATCACCGGCACCAACGGCAAGACCACGGTCACGTCGCTGACCGGCCACCTGCTCGAGTGGATCGACCGGCCAGTGGCAGTGGCAGGCAATATTGGCCCGACGCTGCTCGATACCCTGGCGCAGGCACTGGACGCGCAAGCGCTCCCGCAGGCGTGGGTGTTGGAGTTGTCGAGCTTCCAGTTGGAGTTCGCATCGGGCTTCTCGCCCACTGCGGCCACCGTGCTGAACATCACGCAGGACCATCTGGACTGGCACGGCAGCATGCAGGACTATGCCAGGGCCAAATCCCATGTGTTTGGCAGCCTGGGGCTGATGGTGCTCAACCGTGACGACGCGCTGGTGATGGCCATGTTGCCGGCACCGATCAAGGGCCGTGTGGCGCGCGACTGGCTCAGCTTTGGCACCGACATGCCGCAGCGTCCTGGCGACTTTGGCCTGGAAGAAGTCAACGGTATGGTGTGGCTGGTGCGCGCTTTGGAGGCCGACGAAACCCAGAAACGGAAGAAGGGCAGTGAGGCCGAAGAATTGCATTTTCAACGTCTGATGCCGGCGGATGCGCTGCGCATCCGCGGTCGGCACAACGCCAGCAATGCACTGGCCGCCCTGGCGCTGTGCACATCCGTGGGTGCCGCCCTGGGACCCCTGTTGTTTGGATTGCGGGAGTACCGTGGCGAGCCGCACCGCGTGCAACCCATCGGCATCCTCAACGCTGTCGAGTTCTTTGACGACAGCAAGGGCACCAACGTGGGTGCCACGGTGGCAGCACTCAGGGGCCTGGGCGAAGAGCGCAAAGTGGTGGTGATTCTCGGGGGAGAGGGCAAGGGACAGGACTTTGCGCCATTGGCGGAACCCGTGGCACGGTACGCGCGCGCAGCGGTGCTGATCGGACGTGACGCCGTGTTGATTCGGGCGGCGCTGGAGCACAGTGGTGTGCCTTTGGTCGACGCTGTGTCGATGGAGGAGGCCGTAGCGCTTGCCAACCAGCGTGCCCATGCGGGTGACGCTGTGCTGATGTCACCGGCCTGTGCCAGCTTTGACATGTTTGACAACTACGAGCACCGCGCCCGCGTCTTTGCGGCAGCCGTCGAGGAACTCGCGCAGAGCGCAGGAAACTCCCTGGAGGTTACCGCATGAGCGCGTGGCTGCAGAACCTGTTCCAATGGTTTTCGACGCGATTGGCGTCGGCAACGTCAGGTTCTTCGGCGCTGCCAGTGCGTCTGGGCGGCGGGCGCGGGTCGTTCTCGACAACGACGCAACCGGCACAAGTACGCGGCTTTGACCAACCGCTGGTGTGGGTGGTGGCTTCCTTGCTGCTATGGGGTCTGGTGATGGTGTATTCGGCATCCATCGCCATGCCCGACAATCCGCGCTTTTCCAATTACACCCACACGCATTTCCTCATGCGCCATGTGGCATCCATCGCCGTGGCCTTTGTGGCGGCGCTGCTGGCGTTTCAGGTGCCCGTGCAGACCTGGGAGAAGGCTGCGCCCTGGCTATTTGTGGCGTCGTTGATCCTTTTGATAGTGGTGCTCATTCCATTTATCGGCAGGGGTGTCAATGGCGCGCGACGCTGGATTTCCCTGGGTGTTCTGAACTTCCAGCCCTCGGAGTTGGCGAAGTTTGCCGTACTACTGTATGCGTCCGACTACATGGTGCGCAAGATGGACGTCAAGGAGCATTTCTTCAAGGCAGTCTCGCCGATGGCACTGGCGGTGGCCATCGTGGGCCTGCTGCTGTTGGCTGAGCCCGACATGGGCGGCTTCCTGGTTATCGCCGTCATCGCCATGGGAATTCTGTTTCTGGGTGGGGTCAACGCCCGCATGTTCTTCCTCATTGCGCTGATTCTGGTGGTGGCGTTCGCGCTGATGATTGCGCTGAGTGAATGGCGCCGTGAACGCATCTTTGCCTATCTGGACCCCTGGAGCGAGAAGCACGCGCTGGGCAAAGGCTACCAGTTATCGCACTCGCTGATCGCCATTGGCCGGGGTGAAATTTTTGGAGTGGGGCTGGGCGGTAGTGTGGAAAAACTGCACTGGCTGCCAGAAGCCCACACCGATTTCCTGCTGGCGGTCATTGGCGAAGAGTTTGGTCTGGTCGGTGTGCTGCTGGTGATTGGGCTGTTCCTGTGGCTGACCCGGCGCATCATGCACATCGGTCGCCAGGCTGTTGCACTCGACCGCGTGTTTGCCGGTCTGGTGGCGCAAGGGGTCGGCATCTGGATGGGCTTTCAGGCATTCATCAATATGGGGGTGAACCTGGGCGCCTTGCCGACCAAAGGCCTGACCCTGCCCCTCATGAGCTACGGTGGCTCCGCCATCCTCGTCAACCTCATCGCCATCGCGGTCGTGCTACGCATTGACTATGAAAACAGGCAACTCATGCACGGAGGCCGGGTATGAGTTGCCTGTTTCACCAAAATCGGCACTGCGCAGCGCGCAGCATGGCGCGGTACGCGGCATGTCTGATGCATGGGGGGCGGGTATGAATTCGCCCAAATGTGCACTGGTGATGGCCGGCGGTACCGGGGGGCATATCTTTCCAGGCCTGGCCGTTGCACAGGCTTTGCGCGACAAAGGGTGGCGCGTCCACTGGCTGGGCGCACCTGACAGCATGGAAAGTCGTCTCGTTCCGCCCAAGGGATTTCCCCTTGAGTTGGTGAACTTCTCCGGCGTGCGTGGCAAGGGCCTGCGCACGCTGTTGGCGTTGCCCGTCCGGCTGCTGCAAGCCTTTTGGCAAAGCCTGCAAGTGCTGCGCCG
>JAIFLV010000186.1 GCA_020048895.1 Rhodoferax sp.
GCATGACCCACTCGATCACTTCGTGTGCGGTCGGCAGGACCCATTGCACCGCACCGGCATTGGGCATGGAGGGCGAGCGATTGATGTACAGACCCGAGGCCAGCGTTGCTTCCGTGGCTAGCAGTCCGATGCGGGCGTTCGGTCCTGCGGTACTCAGCGCATCTTCCAGCGCCGCATCCACCAGATGCAGCATGGGCAGGCCAATGGCCTGGTGGACCTCGTCAAACCACAAATGTGCAGTGTTGCAGGAGATCACTACGAGCCCGACGCCGGCGCGTACCAGTCGCTGGGCGCTTGAAACCATGGCCGCCACGGGAGAGTCACCCTCGCCGCAAAAGGCTGCAGTGCGATCAGGCACCTGCGGGATCGAACTGACCACCACCGGCACGTGCTCCTGATCGCTCGCGGCCGGGGTGGCCAGCAGCATCTTGTGCATGAAGTCAATGGTGGCCAGTGGGCCCATGCCGCCGAGCACACCGACGATGCCCAGGGTATGCGTTTCGGCGGCAGGCATGCGCAATCAACCCGCAGGCTTGTCAGACAGGGCGGTCAGGTTGTCCTTGAGTTCCTTGCTCATTGGTGCATTCAGGTTGATACCTTTGGGAGGAATGGCCGACTGAAACCACTTCTTGTAGAGCGCCTCGAACTCACCTGATTTGGCCAGATCCGCCAGAGTGGCGTCGACCAGTTTCTTGAACGCAGGGTCGTCCTTGCGCATCATGATGGCGTAGGGCTCCACCTGCAGGGCGTCGCCCACCACCGCCAACTCCGCCGGGTTTTGCGCCGCGGCGCGCAGGCCGTAGAGCAGGATGTCGTCCATGCCAAACGCATCGGCGCGACCCTGCTGCACCAGCAGGGCAGATTCGGCGTGGTCTTTTGCACCCATCAGGTCAAAGCCCAGGTTTTGATCGGCATTGACCTTGCGCAGCACCTGGAAGTTGGTGGTGCCGGTGGTGGATACCACTTTCTTGCCCTTGAGGTCTTGCAGCGACTTGATGCCCGATGAGGCCTTCACCAGAAAACGCGTTCCGGTGTAGAAATAGTTGGTGGCGAAGCTGACTTGCTGCGCTCGCTCGGAGTTGTTGGTGGTGGAGCCGCACTCGATGTCGATGGTGCCGTTTTGCATCAGGGGGATGCGGTTTTGCGAGGTCACGGCCTGCGTGGCAATCTTCAAGTCGGCGCGCCCGGTCACTTTCTTGACCTGATCGACCACCTTGCCACAGATCTCCCAGCCAAAGCCGGTGGGCTTGGCATCGGAGCTAAGGTAGGAGAACGGGATCGATGATTCACGGTAGGCAACCGTGATGGTGCCGCTGGATTTGACCTTGTCAAGCGTGCCAGGAGTTTGGGCACTGGCTTGCGTGGCAAAGGCGGACAGCAGGGATATAACTAAAGCCGAACGGACAAACATGAAGCCTCCAGAAGTGAGCGCGGTAAAAAGCTACAGCGGAGCCGATTCTAGGGACGCTGGCTCCCCCCCGTCCATTGTTTATTCATAGTTGTCTATAAAGTCAGGTTATGTTTTCGACACTGGGTTGTTGGCGCGAAGATCGGAACAGGCGACACTTTGGCATCACAATGGTGCATCATTCATGGCAAAGATAGGTGCGCGGTGGGCAGCGAGCAGGACGCAAGCGCGAGAAATGACAGTCGGCATAGCCATATCGGGATTCGACTGGGATGCCGAGTTGGTGAGGCGTGGCAGCACATCGAAGCCAATGCCTGGAACGAGGTCGGCTTCAATTTCTATAGCGATCAGGACATCCCCGGCAGTGTGCTGGAGTTCAGGCGTGGCCTCACCCGCTTTGCAGGCACCGTGGCGTGGCGAGCCATCAACACCGACGATGCCGCGGTGCTGGCCGCACTCGTCAATGCACTGATTTACCGGCGTGCCAACGAGGTGGTGGCAAGCAACGCGGCGTTGCACAAGCGCTTGATCAAACTGGTGCGAACACCCGGCTTGCTCGAACAAAAGCGCGCTTTGCTGTCGTCTTTGGGGGTGGCGCTGGGCGATGCGCAAGTGGTCGCGATGGTGGAGCAGCGCAAGCGCGAGCAGCCAATGTTTCATTACGGCGTGAAGGTCGACTCGGATGCCTGGCGCGTCATCGTGGCCGATGCGTTGCAGCTTTCCTCGGTGGTGATTTCCATGGAAAAGTGGAGTGGAGCCATTGTCGGCACTTAAGTCCCCCCGAGGGTTTTCGCTAGCCTGGGCGTTACGCCAATGTGGTACTTTCGCGCCATCTTCCAACCCTTTCTTGTTTTCAGGGAGGTGCCATGGCCGGTCGTTTCAATCAGTGGGTCCTGCTGCTTGGGCTTGCGACCAGTTTCACTGTGGGGGCGGCGGACGCACTCACATTCACTACGCTGGCCGGCACGCCGGGCGCAGTCGCCACCAGCATTGACGCCACTGGCAGCGCCGCCCAGTTTTCCGCACCGCGTGGTATTGCGGTGGATAGTGCAGGTAACCTGTACGTTGCTGACAGTTCAAACCATACCATCCGCAAAGTCACCGCTGCCGGCGTGGTGACCACACTCGCTGGAACGGCAGGCACCACCGGGACGGCACAAGCCAGCCCCGCGAAGTTCCATGAACCATTTAGTGTGGCCACCGACAGTGCGGGCAATGTGTATGTGGCAGACACCAACAACAACGCGATTCGAAAGATCACGCCCGCCGGGGTGGTGACAACGCTGGCCGGTGGCAGCGGCATGGGCAGTACCGATGGCACAGGCGCTGCCGCCAAGTTTGCCGAGCCGCATGGGGTGGTGCTCGACACCAGTGGCAACGTGTATGTGACTGATTACGTGAACATGACCATCCGCAAGGTCACCCCGGCTGGCGTGGTGACCACACTGGCCGGCAGCCCCGGGGTCGAGGGGTTTGTCAATGGCACCGGCACGGCGGCACGGTTCAAGTCGCTACAAGGTATCGCCATCGACACATCAGGCAATCTGTTTATCGTCGATTCCGGCAACCGGTCGATTCGCAAAGTAACGCCGGCTGGCGTTGTCACGACATTTGTCGATGGCACTAACGGCCAACTGGGCACGCCACGAGGCATCGTTATGGATAGCACCGGCACGCTCTATGTCACCGACTACAGCAATCATGTTATTTACCGCGTGACGTCGGCCGGGGCGGTTTCGCGATTTGCGGGTTTCGAGAGAGGAGCGGGGGTTGCGCCGCAGCCAGGCAGTACCGATGGAACCACCGCCACGGCCCTGTTCAACGCACCTTCTGCGGTCGCTGTTGACAGTGCCGGGAATCTGTATATAGCGGATACGTCCAACAACACCGTGCGCAAGATTGCGTCGGGCAATGTGACCACCCTGGCCGGGCAGGCCGGGCAGGCCGGGCGCAGCAGCAGCGTGGACGGCAAGGGTAGTGCAGCACGTTTTGAGGACCCCTATGCGGTGGCCGTTGATGGCTCGGGCATTGTGTATGTTGCAGATGCCACCGACCATTCCATCCGCAAAATCACGGCTGACGGAACCGTGACCACCTTTGCTGGAAAGCCAGGAACCTTCGGCAGCAGCGATGGCACAGGAACTGCTGCCTTGTTCAAGAATCCCCAGGGTATTGCAGCCGACAGTGCGGGCAATGTGTATGTCGCTGACACGGGCAACGCCACCGTGCGCAAGATCACAAGTGCCGGTGTGGTCACCACTCTGGCTGGCAGCGCGGGTTCGCCAGGCAATGTCGACGCCACGGGCGCCGCAGCGCGCTTCAGCAGTCCGTACGGCATTGCGGTGGACGGTGCAGGCACCGTGTATGTGGTCGATTCGAACGTCAACATCGTGCGCAAGATCACCGCCGCCGGAGTTGTGACCACTTTGGCTGGAACATTCGGCCAGATAGGTCTTGTCGACGGAACCGGTGCGGCAGCACGATTCGCAGTTCCGTTTGACATTGCGGCGGATACTGCGGGCAATCTCTACATCTGCGACCACGGCAACCACGCCATTCGCAAGATCACGCCAGCCGGTGTGGTGACCACTCTGGCCGGCTCCGGCTTGCCTGGAAAAGTCGATGGCACCGGCACCGCTGCTTTGTTCAAGTTTCCAGCCGGAATTTCCGTCGATAGCGCCGGTTACGTCTACGTTGCCGATACCGACAACCAGGTCCTCCGCAAGATTTCGCCTGCCGGGGTAGTCACGACCATTGCCGGTTCGGGCATCGGTTCAGCCGATGGCGTTGGCACGCTGGCGACCTTCAACAACCCCAAAGACGTCGCGGTGGACAGCAGTGGCAACGTCTATGTGGTGGACCGGGGCAACCACACGATCCGCAAAGGCAGCGTGGCCGCCAGCACCACCACCAGCGTTGCCGTAAGTGCGGGCTGGAATCTCCTGGGCAACGGCAGCACCACGGCCTTGTCTTATTCCGATGCCAGCCTGTTTGGCGACACCACCAAGGTGACCTCGGTCTGGAAGTGGAGAAATGCTTCCGGCAAGTGGGCGTTCTATTCGCCCTCGATGGCGGCGCTGGAGCTCAGCTCTTACGCTACCAGCCAGGGCTACGAAGTGCTGACCTCGATCGATGGCGGCGAGGGGTTCTGGGTCAACGCCAAGACGGCCTTTACGGTCTCGTTGCCCAATGCACCTACGGTAAGTCTCGCGACGGTACAGGCCGGGCTCAAGTCAGGTTGGAATCTGGTCGCACTGGGTGAAACAAAAAACGCCAGTGACTTCACCGCCACCAGCGTGTGGGCCTGGGACAGCGCCCGCTCGGCATGGTACTTCCATGCTTCAGACCTCAGCGCGTCGGGCGGCCTTGCATCCTATTTGCAGACCAATGGCTACCTGTCGTTTGCGACGGACAACAAAACCCTGGGTCTGGGAACCGGCTTTTGGGTAAAGAGACCGTAGCCTCGCACAGACGGTAACTTGACCGGTCCGACCAAGGCCGCCTTGTTTACCCCAATGCGATACTTGGCTCCATGCCCTGGGACACATTCGCCAACCCTGTTGTGAGCCGTCGCTGGCGACTGTTCGGCCTTGCTGTTGCGCTGGCCACCGTGGCAGTGGCCGTGATGCTGGTACTGTTTGCGGCGCAACTTCCCGACACCTCGTCACTGACCCATTACCAACCCAAGCAGCCTTTGCGGGTGCTCACGGCCGATGGCGTGGAGATCGGCGGATTCGGTGCCGAGCGACGGGTGGTGCAGCGCATTGACCAGATTCCTTCCTGACCTCATGAAGAAGTCGCTGCTGGCTGTGGAGGACACACGCTTTTACACGCACCAAGGGGTCGATCCCATCGGTCTGGCGCGGGCGCTGACCACGTTCTCGCTGACCCAGCGCATGCATGGTGGCTCCACCATCACGCAGCAAGTTGCGCGCACCTTCTTTCTGGACCGCTCGCGCACGCTGGAGCGCAAGATCAAGGAGGCCATGCTTGCGTTCAAGATCGAAAGACAGCTCAGCAAGGACCAGATCCTGGAGCTCTACATGAACGAAATCTATCTGGGTGGCAGGGCCTATGGTTTTGAAGCGGCATCACAGGCCTACTTCGGCAAGACGCTGGCGGCATTGGGTCCCGCAGAATGCGCGATGCTGGCGGGGTTGCCGCAAAACCCCTACTTTGCCAACCCGGTGCGCAATCTGTCGCGTGCCATGGTGCGCCAGCGCCACGCCCTGTCACGCATGCGCAGCCAGGGTGTCATCACCGAACAGCAGTACGCACAAGCCATGGCCGAGCAACTCGTCATCCGCAGGCCTGGTGCAGCCGACGTGCATGCCGAGTATGCCGCCGAGATGGTGCGCCAGCAGGTCTATGCGCAGTACGGCGAACTGGCTTACACCACAGGCCTGAACGTCACCACCACCTTGCGTGCGGCAGAGCAGCAGGCGGCGTACAAGGCACTGCGGCACACCCTCATTGAGCACTCCCTCAGGCAGCCCTGGCGTGGCCCGGAGTCACAGGAGAATCTGGCACAGGAATGGGCAGATGCGGACCCTCGGGTGGCTCGTGCGCTCGGCGAGTTTGAAGACGATGACGATCTTCGACTCGCGGTGGTGACCAGGGCCGCACCGAAAGCAGTGACTGCGGTGCTGGCCTCGGGCGAGGTGGTGCAGATCAGTGGAGTGGGGTTGCGCGCGGTGCAGGGCGCTTTGGCGACCAAGGCGACAGCGGCATTGCGTATTCAGCGTGGTTCAGTGGTGCGGGTGGTGTTGCAAGGTAAGTCGTGGACATTGGCCCAGTGGCCGCAGGCTGAAGGTGCGCTGGTGGCGCTCGACCCCCAGACGGGTGATATGCGCGCTCTCGTCGGCGGGTTTGACTTCTATCGCAATCAATTCAACCACGTAACCCAGGGCTGGCGGCAACCGGGGTCGAGTTACAAGCCTTTCATTTACTCTGGTGCGATTGAAAGCGGTGTGCAACCAGACACCTTGATTAATGATGCGCCGATGGAAAACGTGGGTAACTGGGCGCCGGAAAACGACGATGGCAGCACCGATGGCCCCATCACCTTGCGCAGTGCACTGGCGCGGTCCAAGAATCTCGTCTCCATCCGCCTGATGCAACTGCTCT
>JAIFLV010000061.1 GCA_020048895.1 Rhodoferax sp.
AGAGATCGCAAAATTCGGCGTTGCGCGAACAAAAAAATGTGCGCTGCGTCATCGAGCAGATCAAAGTTGATTTGATCTGCGCTTCCCTAGGTACGGGTACCTGATGCCAGCCAGACGTTGCATGTCGGCCGCTGTCAACGCATCGTATTCACCATGGTGGTTGGGCGCGCTCTGCAGTCGTACCGGCACGGTTGAACCCACTCGCTGCATGTGCTCTGCCAAATCAACGACATGGCCAATACCTTTGTCTTGGCGCGCTGCGCCCGCATAGAGCACCGCAGGATCCCCGCAGGACCCACTGGAGGTCTCCGCCACTGCGGCAACGGCTGCCGGGTACGGAACCAGACGGGCCTGCCTGAAACCGGCCTGCGCCAGCACCTCAACCACCGATGGCACGGGTCCAAACACCATCAAGTCGGGCTGCAGTTTGGCGATTGTATTGAGCCAGCGCACCTTTCTGTCACTCAGGTGAAGCCAATGGACGTAGAGGTAAACCCGTCCCGCGGGCAACTGTCCCTGTGCCGCCCAGTGGACCAATAGCAGGTCGATGGTGCTGGCAGTGGAAACAAACAGCTTATCGCCTGTGCGCAACAGTTTGCGGTACAAAAGCAGGCATTGTGGTCGGCGCAACCTTCGATGAAAGTAGCGTTGCATCTGCACATTGGGCAGCGCAAACGAAACAGTGGCACTGCGATTTGCCCAAACCATCCATTGAGCGTCAGGCCCGGCGTGGCAGACGCTTTGGATAAAGCTGAAGCAATGTCCGATTTCCGTCTTCAGTGTAGGCTCAACGATATGAATAGTTGGCATCGCGCCCGCCTAACTCTTGGGTAGAAACATCCGCTTCGCATAGCGGTAGTAGGTGCCTTCTGCGGTCGCTATCGCCACCATGAAACCCTCTCGGCCATCCATAAACCCGGCGCGCAAAATATAGGTGCGCACGAACGCCCAAAAGGCGTGACCGACGGCTTGCTTCAGACTCGTCTGCCGCCCGCTCTCCAGAAGCATTTGCGCACCGGCGGTCGAATACTGGTTCATCTTCACCAGAAGCTGGTCCAGATCGCGATAACTCTGATGCAGAAGGTCTTGGCGCAATGCACCCACTTTGCCAGTGGCAATCACACGTTCATGAACCAGATCATCCGAAAAACGCGCGGCATCGCGTCGAAACAGCCGTGTCACGTAATCAGGATACCAACCCGAGTGCCGCATCTGCCGACCACAAAACGACGACAGTCGCGGAATTTTGTACGCCACCTCGGCTCCACCGCGCTCGAGCGTGGCTTCAATCTCTGCACGCAGTTCGCCACTCACACGTTCATCGGCGTCGATGGAAAGCACCCAGTCGTTGCGTGCATAGGCCAGGGCACGATTCTTTTGTGCGCCAAAACCCGGCCACTCATGAACATAGGTGCTGGCACCTAATTCCCGGCAAATGGCGACGGTCGCATCGCTACTGCCGGAATCCACGACGATGACTTCATCTGCCCAGGCCACCGACCCGATGCAGCCCGGCATATTCATCGCTTCGTTCTTGGTGATGATGATGACCGAAATCTTCACTGGTGAGGCATGCATGTCGTTCGGTTCGAAAAAACGTTGCTGTAGCGCTGTGGGAAGTGATTTACTGGAAAGTCATGGGTACGGGTGCAAGTCTCATTTTGTCGGCGACAATTGCCACAGACAGCAAGAGGCATCCGCCTAACAAACAATGCACCGGATTCTATTCGCGAAGCGGCAATACCCTCAGATTTCCACATGGCACCACAATGCAAAGTCAGATCGCTCGCGAGCTGCTGTTGAGATCAGGAGCTGAGACGGTCACCAAGAACTAAGCCATGTTAGGACCGCCCCGCTTGACACACAGTGCGTCTGCGACACGCACACTGGTGCTGCACTTCGCCGCCATTTCCATCAGCCTGGGCACCGCCGTATCGGCGTTGG
This sequence comes from Rhodoferax sp., assembly GCA_020048895.1. Lineage (GTDB taxonomy): Bacteria > Pseudomonadota > Gammaproteobacteria > Burkholderiales > Burkholderiaceae_C > Allorhodoferax. The sequence continues at coordinate 1,945 of JAIFLV010000061.1, forward strand.
GACGCGCGGCGCTTTACCTGTTGGCACTGTGGGTCGTTTTTCAGACGTTTCGATCCAGGTTGCCACCTATGCAATGGAGCGATGGCCGGTGGTACCGGCGCTGGGATCTGGCGGTGATACTCACTGTGGCCTATATGGCGCTGACCGTATGCTGGACCACCGAAGATACTCCGAAAGCCCTGTGGTCCTGGAGCGATCACGCGCGCCTGATTACGATTCCGGTGCTATGGCTTCTCATCGGAGATGTTGCGCAGGCCCGCGCACTCATCAGAACCGTCGTGTTTGTCCAGTTGTTTGTGGTGCTAAGTTCATGGCTGCTGATCTTTGATGTCCCCGTTCCTTGGGCACGAGAAGAATTTGCCAAGCGTGACTTTGAAGTATTCGTCTCTTACCTTGAGCAATCCATTGCAGAAGCGATCACAGCATTCATCATTTGGCATCACCGAAGATGGATTTTTGGCAGTCAGGGTCTGGTGATCGCCACACTGGTGGCTGCCGCAATCATTTTCCATGTGCTGGGGTTTCTACCCAGTCGAACCGGATATCTGGTGGCGGGCGCACTGCTGCTCATTGCGATCGCTCAGCACGTACCCCGACGCATGCTGTGGCCGGCCCTGCTTCTGCCACTGGGCCTGGCGGCGGCAGTGATCATGAGTTCCGATGTCCCGCGCAATCGCATTGTCAAACTGGGACAGGAAGTTGCCAGCTATGCTGAGCAAAAAGAGGCCGTCAGTTCCACCGGTGTACGCCTGACCTTTTGGCAGACATCGCTCTCCGCAATCGCTGAAAAACCCCTGCTGGGGTTTGGCAGCGGTTCCTGGAATCGCGAATACCTTCGCCTGGTGCCCGTGGACATACCAAATTTCCGCACTGGGCGAGATCCCCACCAGATGTTTCTTTTGTGGACCGTCGAGGGAGGGCTCGTTGGCCTGGCGCTGCTGAGCTATACCTTGCTGGCACTGTTTGCGCATTCCAGATCGCTGCCACAAGCCGATGCTCGCAGCCTGCAGGCAGTGCTTGCGGGCCTGGTCGTGGCGGGCATGACTACTTCCACAATCTATGGCATCGGTATGGGCGACTTTTTCTGCGTCACTATCGGGATCTTGCTGTGCACTGGTAAAGCAAAGGAATGCGATGCAACTGGAGAACGCGGTGTCAGTATCTGATTCACCCCCCCAAACGCTAATGGAACGGTTGCGTAGGGTCTATCCCCATTTCAAGACGCCCCTCTATGCGTGGGTCACACTGGCCATTTCAGTCGTGGCAGGCTCCGCGCTGGAGCCCGCCATTCCGGCGCTGTTCAAACCACTACTGGATTCAGGCTTCACATCACGCAGTATTCCGCTGTGGGCCATTCCGGTTGTCATCATTGGCCTGTTTACCCTGCGCTCACTGTCCTCGTTTGTCTCCGATGTGGCACTGGCCAAAATCGCACAAACCAGCCTGCACACATTGCGTGAGCGGATGTTTGCCAAGCTCACACGGGCCGAGTTGGCGCTTTACCGTGCGCAACCTGCCACTACCTTGGCCAATACACTGGTGTACGAGGCCAGTAACGGCGCCATCCTGTTGCTGCAATCCGTGACCACGCTGGTCAAGGACAGCGTCACGATCTTCGCGCTGCTGATTTACCTTTTCTATCTGAACTGGAAACTCACACTGATCGTTGCCTGCCTGTTTCCGGTCATTGCCGTTTCCATGCGCGCACTCGCCAAGCGCCTGTATCGTCTTACCAAAGAGTCGCAAACCGAGGTCGATCGGCTGGCCTACATCGTTGAAGAGAGTGTGCTCGCCTACAAGGAAATCCGGGTGCAGGGAGCACAAGAGCAACAGCAGCAGCGCTTTGCCACCACCAACAAAGCCATCGCCCGCATCGCCATGAAGTCCGCCATTGCAGGCTCCGCGGTCACGCCCATGACGCAACTCTTTGGCTCCATGGCGCTTTCCATCGTGATCACCATCGCCATTGCGGAGAGCAGTTCCAATGCGCTGTCAGCGGGCGGCTTCATGTCATTTATCACGGCCATGCTGATGCTCATAGCGCCGATCAAGCACCTGTCGGAAGTTGCCAGTACTGTAACCCGCGGGCTGGTGGCTATGGAGCGCGCCATCAATCTGCTGGAAACGGTAGACGATGAAAAAGGTGGCTCCCATATGTCTGACGAAAGCCTGGGAGCATTGCGCATCGAGCGCGTCAGGGCAACCTATCCAAAGAGCGAAACACCAGCACTCAACGACATCAGTCTTAGCATTGCCCCTGGGGAGTTTGTCGCACTGGTGGGTCTTTCTGGTTCCGGAAAAACCACCCTGGCCCAGCTTTTACCCCGACTCGTGGACTATGAATCCGGTCAGATTTATCTGGATGACGTCGAGTTGCACGATTGGGACATTCCTTCTCTGCGACGCCACTTCGCACTGGTCGGGCAGAACGTCATCATGCTCAACGACAGCATTGTGAACAATGTCGCCCTAGGCCAGACCGTTGACCGCGATAAGGTGGCGCGATGCCTCGACGCGGCCAATCTGGCTGACTTTGTTCAGGCGTTACCACAGGGTATGGACACGGTGGTCGGCCACAACGCTGCGCTGCTGTCGGGTGGTGAGCGCCAGCGCCTCGCCATCGCGCGCGCCATGTACAAGGACGCGCGCGTACTGATCCTCGATGAAGTGACATCAGCGCTGGACTCGGACACCGAACGTCTGGTGCAAGACGCCTTGCGCAAGGCCATGGTGGGACGCACCACCATTGCCATCGCCCATCGACTCTCTACCATCCGGGACGCCAACAAGATCGTCGTGCTGCAGGCGGGGCACGTCGTACAAAGCGGCACCCATGCACAACTAGAAGCCGCGCCCGGGGCGTATCAGGACTTTCTGCGGCTAAGCCACGCCTAAACTGGCCCGCACCACCCCCACAAACTCCGTCGCTGTGGGGTTGATGACCATCTCGGCACCCCGTTGCCGGTGGTAGGACGCAGGCGTTGCGAAGTTAAACCAGCACACGGTAGGAATACCCAAGCCCACTGCCATATGGTACGGGCCAGAATCGGTTGAAATGACAAGATCACTGGCACCCAGCAGGCCGGTGAGCTGACTCAGACTGCACTGGCCTGCCCAGTCCGTCACCACGCAATGCAAACACAATGCCGCAAGGCGTTGTTCGAAGGCTTGCGCAAACTCGGCATTGACATCACGCTCGAAGCTGGCCCCTGA
>JAIFLV010000058.1 GCA_020048895.1 Rhodoferax sp.
GCGAGCGTGGTCTGTATGCCAGCTCCATGAATGGCAGCGACCATGCGGAATTTCGCAAGATCGGCAACCAGATGCAACTGATTGCCAAGAACATGGCGTTTTATGCCACCCCCGGCACACCCCAGGCGCACGCGCTGGCGCAGGGTTTTTCAGACAGCCTGCTCAGCAGCGCCCCAGTGGTGAGCGCCCCGCATCCGGACAGCAAAGGAGTGCTGATTGAGCTCAATGCCCTGCTGTTCAACGACATCATTGGCTACTCCACCAATCTGGAGCGCGCTTTTCGAATGAGCTTTGCGTTGGACAAGGCCAATACCAGTATTGCCAAGTTCAATGTGGATGACAAATTAACGGGCGTATTGATCAACAACCATTTTTCTGTGCCACGTATTGCAGCGCCACCCCTGACGCCACCGCCTACCCCCGCGACCCCACCTCCTGCCAACCTGCCGGATGCGCGCAGCCTGTTTGTGGGGGTGTACTACAACTTCACGCCGCTGCCCGAGCAGCCCATGCGTCCACGGATGGCGGATGACCGCATTGGCCACTTTGTGACCAGTATCGATGACTACACCGACGACACGACGGTCAAGACCAAGCGCCACTTTGTGAACCGCTGGCGTCTGGAAAAGGCGGACCCTGCAGCTGCCATGTCCGAGCCCAAGCAACCCATCACGTTCTGGCTGGACAAGAATATTCCCGAGAAGTATCGCAAGTCCGTGGCCGACGGCATCGAGTTGTGGAACCTGGCGTTCGAGAAGATTGGCTTCAAGAAGGCTATTGTGGCCAGGCAGCAGGCAGAGACCGACACGTTTGATACGCTGGACTCGCGCCATGCCTCGATCCGTTGGGTGATGGGCTCAGACGTCGGATTCGCGCGTGGTCCAAGCGTGATGGACGCCCGCAGCGGCGAGATTCTGGACGCAGACATCATGATGTCTGACGTCTTTGGACGCGGGGCGCGCAATCAGGTGGCCGAGGAATTCCCTCGGACTGCCCCAATCGGCCATGTTCACAAGCATGGCGAGGAGTGCAACTTTGCGCACGGCGCAGCAATTGAGCTGGACTTCGCGATGGATGTGCTGGAGGCGCGCGGTGATGCGGACATGAGCAGCCCGCAAGCAGAAGCGTTGGCACAAGCCTACGTCAAGGATGTCATCGCCCATGAAGTGGGGCATACCCTTGGTCTTCGCCACAACTTCCGCGGATCCACGGTCTATACCACGGCGCAGTTGCAGGACGTCGCCTTCACCAAGGCGAACGGAACGGCGTCCTCGGTGATGGACTAGGCGAACGGAACGGCGTCCTCGGTGATGGACTATGTGCCCTTCAACCTCGCGGTGAAAGGTGAAAAACAGGGCGAATACGTCAGCTCCACTCTGGGGCCCTATGACTTGTGGGCGATCGAGTACGCCTACAAACCGATAGAGCCCGAGCAGGAGACTGCAGAGCTTGCGCGAATAACCGCTCGCTCCACGGAACCCTGGCTCGCCTACAGCACCGACGAAGACTCTGGCACCGGCGCCCTTTCGGACCCTGCAGTCAACCAGTTCGACCTGGGTTCGGACCCACTGGCTTATGTGCAAAAACGCCTGGTGATATCGAAAGAGCTGTGGGACCGTGCCCACAAGCGCCAGCTCAAGGACGGTGAGAGCTACGAGACACTGCGGCGCAACGTGAATTCGGGCTTGCGGCAGTTTGCCCGTACGGTACAGATCGCCACCAAATACATCGGTGGCACTACCACCCTGCGCGACCGGTCTGGCACGGGCCGCCCCACCTTCACACCCGTACCCGCTGCACAGCAGCGCCAGGCACTGCAGATGGTCACCGATACTTTGTTCAGCGCCAGGAATTTTGTCTTTACCCCCGAGCTGCTCAGTCGCATGGGCATGGACCAGACAACGTACTCCGGGGGGCCGCGCGCAATGCTGTCCAGTTGATGTCCGATACCGTGGCATCGCGCGTGCTGAGCTCCGTAGAAGTGGCGAAGACCCCCAAAGACGTCCTGAGCCTCAACGAGCTGTACGGTACCTTGCAATCCTCCATCTGGAGCGAACTCGGCACGGCCAACGACATCACATCGTTCCGGCGTGATCTGCAGCGCGAACACGTCAAGCGCGTCGCCCAGGCCATCATCAAGCCCAGCGGTGCCACGCGCGCAGATGCCCGCAGCCTGCAACGCCAGCACGCCAATTCCCTGCTGGCGAAGATCCGCTTGGCCGCTGGCCGGATGAAAAGTGCCGAGGCGCGCGCGCACCTGACGGAGAGCGAAGTGATGTTGTCGGAAGCCCTCAAGGCGCCTTTAATGCGCAGTGCCATTTAGTCCCGCAGCGCTTGTGGAATAAGCGTAAGAAGCTATCAAAACGGGAGCATCCTGGTTGACGACTCAGGCTACAGCGGCAGCAGCAACGAAAACTCCACTGCGCCGGCGGCATCGCTTTTGAGCGACAGGTCGCCGCCATGCGCGCGGGCGATCTCGCGCGACAGGCTCAAGCCCAGACCCACGCCTTCGACGTGCCGACTGTGCGCTGGGTCGGCCCGGAAAAACCGCTCGAAAATCTTGCCACGGTCCTGAGCGGGAATGCCGTGCGAGGCGTTCGATACCACCACCTCGATGCGTTGCGCCCAGCGCGAGGTTGCGATGCGAATCCAGCCGCCATCGATGTTGTACTTGATGGCGTTGCTGATCAGGTTGTGCAGCACCTGGCGCAGCAAACCGGCGTCGGCTTGCAACTGCAGGCCGCTCTGAATATCGGAGTGCAAGGCCAGGTGTGGCGCCAGCATGCGGGTATCTTCCAGCAACTCGTCGAGCATTCTGGACAAATCTACGGGTTCGCGGAAAAGGGTCAGCCGCCCGGCGTCGGCCTGCGAGAGCAGCAGCAGCTTGCGCGAAATCACCGACAGGCGGCGCACTTCGTCCAGGATGCTGGTCAGCGTGGTCTGAATAGCGCGCCCTTCGGTCTGGTTGATGGCGCGTTCAAGTTGGCCCTGCACGATGGCCAGTGGCGTTTTGAGCTCGTGTGCGGCATCGGCGGTGAAGCGGTGCGCCTGCTGAAAACTTCGCTCCAGGCGACCTAGCATGCGGTTGAAGACTTCGATGAGCTCGGCAAACTCCTTGTCCTCACCGGTCGCATCGATGCGCTGGCTCAACCCCTCGACAGTGACCTTGCGTGTGGTGGTGACCAGTTTGTGCACAGGGCGCAAGGCGCGCGCGGCAAACAGCCAGCTGCCCAGTCCGATCAGCACCAGTGCAAACGGCAAGGCCACCAGAAACGCGTTGCGAATTCCTTTCATGTCGGCCTCGATCACGCGCGCATCCACGCCCACGGCGACCCGCGCCACCGCGGTGCTGGCCAGAGCGAAGTGCCACTGTGCACCGTCCACGGTGCGTCGGGCCAGAATTACCCGTGGTGGCGGTGGTGGTGGACGCTGCACGGCGGCGGATACATCCGGTGGCTTCGTAACCGGTGGCAATTCGCTATTGCTACCAAGCTGCGCAGGCGCGGAGTTTGCAGGCGTCGGGAGCGGGGGGGCGACGGGAATGGACTCGGCTGGTGCAGGGGCCGGGCGGTCTTCGGGTGCCATGGGAGGCGGTGGCCGCAGGGGGTCGCGCGGGTGGGGTGGAAATGGCCTTTCACCCGGGCGGTGTGGCGGTCGATGTGCCGGGTCCATGCCATCCGGCCTGGGGCCACGGTGTGGCGGTCTGCCGGGAGGCTCCTGTGCAAAGGCACGGGGGAAAAGGGAAAACCCAGTTGTCTCTCCGCGAACCTCTGTTGGCGGCGCTGCCCAGTCCAATGTGTCAGCGTTGATCGCCTGGGGCCAGTGCGCCGATCGGTGCAGTGGCGTTGCGTCACCCTCCTGTACCAGCAACAGTAGACGGGATGCCTCGCGCACTCCCAGGTCATTGGCCAGGCGCGTCTCGACTTGCAGCCAGCGCGTGTCGGTCGGGTTGCGCCCCACCAGGCGTTGCGCTGCAGCGCGCAGTTCACTGTCAAGCCGCTCGATCTTGATATTGCGAATCAACCACCAGCTGCCCAGGCCAAACGCCGCGAGTACAACGCCGGACAGCAACGCTGACAACAGGGCGAGGCGCAGGCGAAAGGAGCGAATCATGCCAACTTGCGAAAACGGTAACCCACGCCGCGTACGCTCTCGATGGGGGACTCACCCTCGTCGCTGGCCCCAATGGCCGACATCTTCTTGCGAATGCGCTGGATGCAGACGTCGACCACATTGGTGCTGGGATCAAAGTCGTAGCCCCACACGTGCTCCAGAATCTGGGTGCGTGTGAACACCCGTCCTGGTGAGCGCATCAGGTACTCGATCAGGTTGAACTCGCGCCCGGTCAGGTCCACCGTATGGCCGCACCAGGTGGCCTCGCGAGAGATGCGGTCGAGCCGCAAATCGCCCACCAGCAACACGTTTTGCCGCTCGCCCGAGACGCGTCGCAGGAGTGCCAGCACCCGCGCAATCAGTTCTTCCACAAAGAAAGGCTTGGCCAGATAGTCGTCAGCGCCCAGCGCCAGCCCCTCCAGGCGGTCATCGAGTTCGTTTCGGGCGGTGAGCAAGATGATGGGGGTGGCGTTGCCCGCCTTGCGCAGGCCCTTGAGGATGGAGATGCCATCGCGCCCGGGCAGCATGATGTCGAGCACGATGGCATCAAACACGCCGTTGCTGGCGCGATCGAACCCGTCAATGCCGTTGTCGCAGTGCTCCAGCAGAAAGCCTTGTTCCTTGAATCCGGCCGCCACAAACCCGGCAATCTTCTGTTCGTCTTCAACCAGCAGCACGTTCATGCATGTTTCCTTTGGCGGTGAGCTTAAGGGACAGCCCGAGAGAGATCATTACAAAACTGTCATGCAGGCGCGGTCCCATCTGTCATCTGGCGCGGCAAAGATTGCCTTTGTCAATCACTTTCACAACGGAGCCTTCCATGAAAACAAACGCCTCCATCGCCGCCTTCTACCTCGCGCCCGCCGCAGCATTGCTGTCGGCATCGCTCTTTGCGGCCACGCCACCCGGCCCACCGCCGCGCGTCGCTCCCGCAGGCCCTGCGCCATTATCCCGACTGGAGACCCTGGGAAAAAACCTGTTTGATGACCGAGCCCTGTCTGAACCCGCTGGGACAGCCTGCGTGAGCTGCCATTTGCCCACCACCGGTTGGGCTAGCAACAATGGATCGAAAGTGGGCGTTCCGCTAGGAAGCAGGCCGGGCGTGCTGGGTTTGCGCAATGCGATGACCAACGGCTACAGCAGCTTCGTGCCGCCGTTTTCTTTCCGTGTGAAGGACGGCGATACCGACCCCGTGGGAGGCCATTTCTGGGACGGTCGGGCCAACTCCCTGGCCGAGCAGGCGCTCGGACCTTTTCTGGCCGCCAATGAGATGAACAACCCCGACAGTGCCACCGTGGTGCGCAAGGTGGCCGCGTCAAGCTATGCCAACCTCATGCGTGCGGAATTTGGTGCCGGCATCTTCAACACGCCTGATCTCGCGTTCAAGAAGATCGGAGAGGCCATTGCTGCATTCGAGGGCACTACCGGTTTCCAGCCGTTCAATTCAAAGTATGACGACTTCGTTTTGGGAAAAGTGGCGCTGGCCGACAACGAGAAGCGCGGCATGCAACTTTTCATGGACCCCACCCGCGGCAACTGCGCCTCGTGCCACACGATGGACCCCACGTCAAAGAATCCCAAGGACTCTTTGTTTACCGACTACGCCTTCTATGCCACAGGTGTGCCGCGCAATGCCGCTATTCCCGACAACGCCAACCCGTCGTTCTTTGACCTTGGCTTGTGCGGGCCGGCGCGCAGCCGCCCGGCGCTTACCGCCAATGTCCCGGCGAGCGTTTCGGTTGAGCAATTTTGCGGAACCTTCCGCGTGGCGACCCTGCGCAACGTGGCGCAGCGCAAAGCGTACATGCACAACGGCGTGTTCAAGTCGCTGCGTGAAGCGGTGAGCTTCTATGCCACCCGCAACAGCAACCCCAAGCGCTGGTACGGCCCCACCGGTATTGCGAACGACCTGCCTCAGGCGTACCTGGGCAATATTCTGAGCGACCGCGTGCCGTTCAATCGCCCCGCTTCGGCCGGCCCAGCGCTGAGCCAAGTCGAGATTGACGACGTGGTCGCGTTTCTGGAAACGCTGAGCGACAAGGTGCCCCCAACGCCCGGCCCTGCCGCGCCGCCGCAACCCCCGGCGCCGGGAGCCATCCTCAACCCGTTTGGCTCACGTTGAAATCAGCTTGCGCAATGGGGCTGCATGGCTGAACCGGAACATGATCAGCTAACACATTCGCTCAACAACTGGCGCAGGCGTTTGGCGGCCAGTTGGCTTTCTTGCATCCACTGACTGGAATACCCCTTGCGCTTTTCGACCCATTTTTCAAACGATTGGCGCGGTGCAATGCCGAGCTTTCCGGTCTGCGGCTCGATGGGCTTGTTCGGATTGCCTCCCCATGTCACTTCTTCCAGTAGTTCCTTGCGAAAGAGCCACACTTGCAGGCTTGAGTCATGGTGTTGAAGCACTTTGATTGCCAAGGCCCCGGCAACCGGCAATTCACCCAGGGTTGGGTAGGCACGCGTCAAGCTGTCAATGCAGACAATAGCACCGTCTTCAGCAAGCTCAATAGCTTGCGACAGCGCTTCAAGGGTTGATGTATTCGGAGAGTCGCCAATATGCGCCCACACATTGCCTAGCCTGATCGCCAGACCACTTGCGTCAAAGAGTTCAAACAGGGCAGGTGCAATATCGGGCATGGCCGACAGTAGCCCTTCCTGACGCACAATCGATTGCCGGATCGCAGAGTATTTAATGTCCAGTTTGTCAATCAGCCGCATGCGTGACTCGGCCACCCACGTGGAGAGCACCAACGAGTAATGCTTGGCGATCTGGCTGGCTGC
>JAIFLV010000053.1 GCA_020048895.1 Rhodoferax sp.
TTCTTGCTGCGTGTCGCGACGCCACGCTCCAGGCTGACGCGCTGGCCACGGCCGGCGGATGGCAGGCTCATGCCAGGCAGAGGTGTCGGAGCGGGAGTGGCTTTGCGATCTGCTTCGGTGACGATTTTGTTGCCCATGAGAATTCTTGAAAGGAAAGTTGAAACCCCGTATTAAGCCATAGGTGGCGGGCGGGTTCAGCGCGAGGTGGGGACTATTTTCACTATTGACTATGGGAACGACTGACGCATACCGAATGCGACCATCTGTAGAAATTAACCAACAGCAAGGACTGACAGAATCAATAACGGCTTCGGAGTCAGATCGGCTTGGGCAATCAGGCTGCAGGAGTCATTGAAAACGAAAGGCAATTGTTCAGCTTCGGTGGCATTCGCATTACTTTCCGGGGGAGGCATTGTCCGCTGGTTCGTCGGAAAGCCACACCAGTTTCAATCGCACCCCAACGCATCTGCGTGCCTTATGAGCGGGTCGGCGATGGAGCATCTCGACGGAATTTGCCTTTACTTTGCGTCAGTACCGCGCTTGCGCTCAGTACAATGCGGCTTGCATCCAATGAGCAAGTTTCGTGCCTTTATGAATTCAATCCTTCCACTGCTGTGCCTGTTTCTGGCCTTGGGCGGCCTCGCAGGTGATGCGGCGGCTGAGAAGGCCGACCGCGACAAGCCCATGAACATCGAGGCTGATGCATTGCGCTATGACGATGTCAAACAGGTCAGTGTCTTCAGCGGCAACGTGGTGCTGACCAAGGGCAGCATCGTCATCCGGGGCGGGCAGATCGAGGTGCGCCAGGACGCAGAGGGGTACCAGTTCGGCGTGGTCACAGGCGCAGGCAATGCGGCCGCGTTCTTTCGTCAAAAACGTGATGGTCTCGACGAGTTTATTGAAGGTGAAGGTGAAGTTATCGAATACGACGGTCGCGCCGATGCCATCAAGTTCATTCGCGCGGCCCAGTTGCGGCGCTACCGCGGTGCTACGGTGGCCGATGAGATCACTGGCGGATTGATCGTGTACGACAACGTGCGCGATGTTTTCAGTGTGGATGGCAGCGCCAGCAAGGGTGTTGGCGGTGCGCCAGGTGGTCGTGTGCGCGCCATGCTGACGCCCAAACCAGACAATGGCCCGAGTGGCACTACGTCGTCGCCTGGTACGAGTGCTCCCGCGCTGCGCACGACACCTTCCCTGGGCGGGGCTCCCCGGTGATTGCAAACGACAGGGGCGCAGCTGCAGCTCCAGCCGAAGTGTGCGACCGCGCCGGCGAAGGAACGCTGGTGGCGTGCCATCTGCAAAAGTCGTATGGCAAACGCCAGGTGGTCAAGGATGTGTCATTGTCGGTGCGCACCGGTGAGGTGGTGGGCTTGCTAGGTCCCAATGGGGCCGGCAAGACGACCTCGTTTTACATGATCGTGGGCTTGCTGCATGCCAGTGCGGGAGATATCACCATTGACGGCCAGTCCATCGAGCACATGCCGATTCACCGGCGCGCGCGCCTGGGGTTGGGGTACTTGCCACAGGAAGCCTCCATTTTTCGCAAACTCAATGTCGAAGAAAACGTACGCGCCGTGCTGGAGTTGCAGCGCGACGAAAAAGGACAATCGCTCAAGAGCCCGGAAATTGAGGCGCGCCTGACTGCCCTGCTCAACGACCTGCGGGTCGAGCATCTGCGCCTGTCGCCGGCGCTGGCGCTCTCGGGCGGGGAGCGCCGGCGCGTGGAGATTGCCCGTGCCCTGGCCACACGCCCACGTTTCATTTTGCTCGACGAGCCGTTTGCCGGCATTGACCCGATTGCCGTGATCGAGATCCAGCGCATCATCAACTTTCTGAAGTCCAGAGGCATCGGAGTGCTCATCACCGACCACAATGTGCGCGAGACATTGGGTATTTGCGACCACGCTTACATCATCAGCGAAGGCAAAGTGCTCGCTGAGGGGACCCCCACCGAGATCGTGAACAACGCCGAAGTTAGGCGTGTGTATCTCGGCGAACACTTCAAGATGTAGATGAAACAGGGGCTCTCACTGCGGGTTTCGCAGCATCTCGCGCTCACGCCGCAGTTGCAGCAGTCGATCCGGTTGCTGCAGCTCTCCACACTCGAGCTGAGCCAGGAAGTCGAGCAGATGCTCGATGAGAATCCGTTTCTGGAACTGTCGCAGGACGAGGCGCCACGGGAAGATTTTGGTCTGGCGCAGGCCGACACGCCGGTCAGCGAAGGCGAGCGGGAAGCCGAGTCTGCTACGTATTCTGTAGCTGATTACGCAGATTCCACGGGCGCTACAGGCCAAAAAGACGATGAAGTTACGCCACTTTCGGCCGACGATGGCCCGAGCTGGGAGGGCGACGGCACGACCGAAATGGTGCCTGACGACGGCGAGTGGGGCGTCGAGGCTAAAGCGCGCACCAGCAATGTGGACGATACCGAAGCCAGCGATGCATCGGAACTGGCACGCTCGCAGGAGTCGCTGCAATCGCATCTGCATCGCCAGGCGTTGAGCCTGCGTCTGGGTGAGGCCGACCGCTGCGCCCTGCAGTTTCTGATCGAGTCTCTCAACGACGATGGGTATCTTGAAGATTCCCTGGAGGCGCTGGCCCGTGGTTTGGCTGGTGGCGATGCGGCGGACGCGGAGCAGCTTGAGGAACTGGTGCACCACTTTACGGTGGCGCTGGGCCTGTTGCACAGCCTGGAGCCCGCTGGCGTGGGGGCGCGTGACCTGGGTGAATGCCTGCGCCTGCAACTCAAGGCGCTGCTGTCTCAGGGCACCGGTTTGGCGACTGAGCGCAAGTCGTTGCTGGCCGTGGCACTCAAAATCTGCTCCCTGCCCATGGATCTGCTGGCGCGCCGCGACGTCAAAACGCTGGTGCAGCGCTGCGGCGCAAGCGATACCCAGATTCGCGAAGCCATCGGGCTGATTGCACGTCTGGAACCCAAGCCTGGGCGTCGGTTCGTTGATGTCGAGCGCAACCTGGTGGTGCCCGATGTACTGGTAACCGCCATAGTGAAACCCGGCTCGACGGCGTCGCCCCAATTTCGCGTGCAGCTCAACCCCGATGTGATGCCGCGGCTGCGGGTGCACGATATTTATGCCAGTGTGCTGCGTGGCCGCAAGGATCAGAACTACGCGTCGCTGCAGCAGCGTCTGCAGGAGGCGCGCTGGTTCATCAAGAACATCCAGCAGAGGTTTGACACCATTTTGCGGGTCAGCACCGCCATCGTGGAGCGCCAAAAGAGCTTTTTCACGCACGGCGAGCTGGCCATGCGCCCGCTCGTATTGCGGGAAATTGCGGATGAACTCGGTCTGCACGAATCGACCATCAGCCGCGTGACTACCGCCAAATACATGGCCACGCCGTTCGGCACCTTCGAGCTGAAGTACTTCTTTGGCTCTGGCCTGGGCACCGAGTCGGGTGGCAACGCATCGAGCACGGCGGTGCGGGCGCTTATCAAGCAATTCATTGCGGCCGAGAGTGCCAAGAAACCCCTGAGTGACAACCAGATTTCCGAGATGCTCAAGGAGCAGGGCATTGAATGCGCCCGCCGCACGGTGGCCAAATACCGCGAGGGGCTGAAAATTGCTCCGGCATCCTTGCGCAAGGCACTGCAATGAACCAACTCCAACTCTTTCTACCCTGCGCCGCCGGTGTGGAAGACTTCCTGGCGCATGAAGTGCATGGCCTCACTGGCCTGGTGGGCGAGGACCTGCTGACACGGCGCGGTGGCGTGATGGTGCGCGCGAGCTGGCGCGATGCCATGCGTCTCAACCTGCACAGCCGCCTCGCCCAGCGGGTACTGGTGCAACTCTCCTACACCGAGTACCGCAGCGAGCAGGACCTGTACCGGGCCGCCAGCGAGGTGGCGTGGGAGATCTGGTTCACGCCCAAACAGAGCATCAAGGTGGAGGTGACCGCACAGCACAGTCCGCTTAACAGCCTGAACTTTACGGCACTCAAGATCAAGGACGCGGTGTGCGACCGGTTCCGAGACAAGGCCCATGGCGTGCGCCCCGATGTCAACACCCAGTGGCCCGATGTACGCATCTACGCCCACCTGACCACCGACACCTGCTCGCTGTACATCGACACCTCGGGCGAGCCACTGTTCAAGCGTGGCTGGCGCGAGGACAAGGGCGAAGCGCCACTGAAGGAAACGCTGGCGGCTGCGATGCTGGCGGCGTGTGGCTGGGCCGATGGGGAAGGGGACCTGTCGCCCCTGTACGACCCCTGCTGCGGCAGTGGCACCATCGCCATCGAGGCGGCCCAGATCGCCTGCCATATTCCGCCTGGCATGTTGCGTCGGTTTGCTTTCGAGAAGTACCTGCCGTTTCAGGTGCATGTCTGGGATGCTATTAAAAAAGAAGCTGCTGACGCACGTCTCCATTGGGCTGCAGGGCAAAAGCCTTTGATTTTCGGCAGTGATGTGGCGCACCGCATGGTGGATTTTGCCCAGCGTAATGCGCAGCGCGCGGGCGTGGCCGATGTCGTGGAATTTCGGGGTGGCGACGCTTTGCAGCGCATGCCGCCCAGCGATGTGCCTGGCGTCATGCTACTCAATCCGCCCTATGGCGAGCGCATTGGCGTGGGCGGGGTCAGCGGCACGGGCGCGCGCCGCTCGGGACCGGCGCCGCGAAGCGATGCGTTGCCCGACTTTGAAGGGCACAGTGGCGCACGCGAACAGGCTGTCACAGAAGATGGCGGCGAGTTCTTCAGCCAGCTAGCGACCCATTGGAAGAAGAACTACTCGGGCTGGACTGGCTGGATTCTCACCCCCGACCTGAAACTACCCAGCAAGATGCGCCTGAAAGAATCGCGCCGCGTCCCGCTGTGGAACGGCCCCATCGAATGCCGCCTGTTCAAGTTCGACATGGTGCGCGGCTCCGCCCGAATAGAGAAATTGGGGTCAGGGCAAATGGGGTCAGATCCCAATTCAGGACAGTGATGCGATCGGCGAAGAAGGTGGAGAACGAAATTGGGCTCTGACCCCATTCGCCCGCCTCAGCCGGAGAAGAAGGAGCCGGCGCAAAAAGCCCTGGTCCTCGACACCAACATCATCCTCGACCTTTTCGTCTTCAACGACCCCGCAACCACCGCACTGCGCAACGCAATAGATAGCCGCCAACTGCATTGGCTCGCCACCCAACCCATGCGCGACGAACTCGAACAGGTGCTCACCTATCCCCAGATTGTCAAAAGCCTGGCGTTCCACCGGACCGACGCCCATGCCGTGCTTGCGCAATTTGACGCGCTCAGCGCCACGGTTGCTGTTGCCGCAAAAGCCAGCGTCACCTGCAAAGATCCTGATGATCAGAAGTTCATCGACCTGGCCGTCGCCCACCGGGCTTGCCTTTTGAGCAAAGATCGTGCCGTGCTGTGCATGGCAAAAAGGCTTGCAGCGCTTGCTGTGCGTGCGCAAGCCGCTATCAATTTCGATGCAAACTAGTGCGTGCGGTAGCTCAGCCGTTGGCAAAATGGTCAAAGGAGGCGAACTGGTTGGCTACCGCATGGCCGTGCCCATCCACCAGCCGCAGTCCGGGCGCAGAGTCAATCTGACCCAGGCGCGTCACCGCCACACCGCCTTGCAGCGCCGCTGTAGCGACCGCGGCGCGCTGTGCCGCCGGTGCGGTGAATACCAGCTCGTAATCGTCGCCACCCGAGAGCACGCACTGCAGTGCCAGAGCAGTGCTCTGGCTTGGATCAAAAAGGCCGCTAGCGCCCGAAATATCAGCGTAAGCAGCTAGCAAATGGATAGCGACCGAAGTGTCCAGGCTGGCGCCCACGCCACTTTGTTCGAGGATGTGACCCAGGTCGCCGAGCAGCCCATCGCTGATGTCGGCAGCCGCGCTGGCCACGCCGCGCAGAGCCAGGCCTAGTGCCACGCGCGGTGTCGGCCGCTCCAGCCGCTGTCGCGTCTTGGCCAGCAAGGCGTCTGGAAGCGCAAGCTCCCCAAGCAAGCTCTTGAGCGCCAGGTAGGCATCGCCCAGGGTGCCGCTGACGTAAATGTCGTCGCCCGGCTTGGCGCCACTGCGCAGCAGCGCCTGCCCGGTCGGCACCTCACCGAACACAGTGACGCAGATGTTGAGGGGGCCTAGCGTGGTGTCGCCGCCAATCAGCTCGCAGCCATGGTCATCGGCCAGCACCAGCAGGCCACGGGAGAAGGGTTCCAGCCACTCTTCGCGTGCTTGCGGTAACGCCAGGGCCAGGGTGAAAGCCAGCGGCCGCGCACCGCAGGCGGCAAGGTCACTCAGGTTGACCGCCAGAGCCTTGTGCCCCAGCGCGAAGGGATCGACGTCGGGGAAGAAGTGGCGCCCCTGCACCAGCAGGTCGGTGGAAATGGCCATCTGCATGCCAGGTGCGCAGTGCAGCAGGGCGCAGTCATCACCCACGCCAAGTGCAGCCTTGCGCACCGGCCGCTTGAAAAACCGCTCGATGAGCTCAAACTCGCCCATCACCGTGGGGGCAACTTTCACCGCTGGGCCGCCCCGAGGTGAAAGGCGGCCCCCTTGGGGGGCAGGGAGCCACGCACAGCGGGCGACCGTGGGGGCAACATTGTTAATGCAGCGTGCGCGAGCCGCCGGTGCCGTTCTCGCCACTCAGGGCGTCCAGAACAAACATCGGAACGTCGGCATCAAATTTCTCACCATCTTCGGCCACGCAAAAAAAACTGCCATGCATGGTACCGGTCGGTGTGCGCAGCCGGGTGCCGCTAGTGTACTCAAACGATTGTCCTGGTTTCAGGAACGGTTGTTGACCAACCACCCCGAGGCCCTTGACCTTTTCTGTGACCCCGTTGGCATCGTTGATGTTCCAGGTGCGTGACACCAGTTGCGCCGGCACCTCACCCGTATTGGTGATGGTGATGGTGTAGGCGAACACATACTGAAAGTCGTCCGGGGCCGACTGTTCCTGAAGGTACTGTGGTGCGACTTCCACCAGCATTTGATACTTTGGCATGACGCTAGTCTAAACTCACATCCCATGAAATACCGCATTGCACCTTCGATTCTCTCGGCCGACTTTGCCCGTTTGGGTGAAGAAATACAACAGGTCATTGCAGCGGGCGTCGACTGGATTCACTTTGATGTGATGGATAACCACTACGTGCCCAACCTGACCTTTGGCCCCATGGTGTGTAAGGCATTAAAGCCCCATGCGAAGACGGCTGCGGGCGTGCCAGTCCCGATCGATGTGCATCTGATGATCTCGCCGGTGGATGCATTGGCGGCGCAATTCGCCGATGCGGGCGCCGACCTCATCAGCTTCCACCCGGACGCGTCGGGCCATGTGCACCGCAGCATCCAGGCCATCAAGTCCAAGGGCGTACAGGCCGGGCTGGTGTTCAACCCCGCCGAGCCGCTGGGCGTACTGGACTGGGTCATTGATGACATTGATCTGGTGTTGATCATGAGTGTGAACCCCGGCTTTGGCGGGCAGAGTTTCATCGACTCGGCGTTGCGCAAGATCGAGGATGTGCGCAAGCGCATCACGGCCTGTGGCAAGGACATTCGACTAGAAGTCGATGGTGGCATCAAGGTGGACAATATTCGCCGCGTGGCCGACGCCGGCGCCGATACCTTTGTAGCTGGCAGCGCGATCTTTGGCAAGCCGGACTATTGTGCGGTGGTGGACGCCATGCGCGCTGCGTTGGCCCGCTAATATTGCGCAACCGGCGATGCCCACTCCTGCACCTGCACCCTCGGACAACGGCTTGCCGGGCATCCGCGGCGGCAAGCGCAGTTTTTTGCAGCGCAGTGACTCAAGCCATAGCGAAGCGCGGGTGGCACACCAGCGTGTTCGGCTGGCCATGTACGGTGTTTTGGTGCTTGTCGCCGCGCTGGCGGTTTGGCAGGCCTGGCATGGCCACCGCGCAGAATCGGTGCGCCGCATCGATGGCGAAATCATTCAACTGGCGGCCGAGCAGAGCACGTTGAGCCAACGCCTGGGCACTTTGGCGATGTCGCTGGTTGCGCCGGGCTTCGATAGGGCGGAGCGCCGCGCCGCAATCGGCGATACCATTTACCAGGCACAGGACAAGGCCCAACGCCTGGAAGATTTGCTGCGCACCCAAAGTGCCATGGATGCTGCTGCGTCAGACACCATGGCGCCGGTCATCGACGTCTGGCAGCAGAGTCGCGAACGCTTGTGGTACCGGGCTCAGGGTTTGGTGTGGGAGCGCGACCACGAAGGCCCCTCCGCATTGTTGCGTTCCATCGAGGCATTGCAGCAAGAGCTCGAAACCACACTTGCAGCCACGCAATGTGTCGTGCTGGCTGTGCAGCGCTCGGCCAATGCCCGCAGCGACCACGCGCTGCGCCAGATTGAGGTGCAAGGGGCGCTGATGCTGGCGCTGCTTGCGCTGATGGCGGTGGCCGTGGTGGAGCCGACCGCCCGCAGAGTGCAGAAACAGCACCGTGCCTTGTCCAAACAGGCACTGCGTCTGAAGCGGCTGGCCCTGGTGGCGGAGCGCAGTTCCAACGCGGTGCTCATCGCCGATGCGCAGCTGCACGTGGTGTGGACCAACGAAGCCCTTACACAAATGACCGGTTTTTCCCTGGAGCAATTGCTGGGGCGACCGATGGTGGCGTTGTTGGCGGCATACCAGGCCGACCAGGCCAGTCTTGGCGAATTCTCCACGGCGGTGCGCCAGGGCAGGGGACTCAAGCGTGAGGTCAAGGTACTCGTTGCCGAAGGCCGTGAAGTACTCTGGCTGCTGGCCGATATCCAGCCCATCTACACCGAAGTTGATGTACTGACCGGGTGGGTCATGGTCGCCACCGACCTCACCGCGCTGCGGTCGCAGCAGCAGTTGCTGACGCTGGCGGTGGATGGCGCCGGGTTGGGGACCTGGCAGTGGGAGGTGGGCACTGGCGCCATGCATTGCAACGATCGCCTGCTGGGCATCATGGGTTATGAGCGCGGGCAGATCGGCATGACCTCGGCCGAGTGGAATGCCCTCGTTCACCCCGAAGATTTTCCAGCCTGGCTGCGCTCGGTCACTTCTCACCTGCATGATCCGACCCAGGTACACCGCATGTCGGTTCGGCTCAAGCACCAGAGTGGGCGGTGGGTATGGATAATGTTTGCGGGCACGGTGGTTGACCGGGACCTGGAAGGCCGACCCACACGCATGGCCGGTGTGGCGATGGACGTGCAGGCACAAAAGGCGATGGAGCTGCAACTGCGCACGGCGGCACGCACGGATGGTCTGACCCAGCTTCCCAATCGTTCGGTGGTGCTGGACATGGTGCAGACCGCGATTGAACGCGGGCAGGCCAACCAAGGCTACTTCTTTGCTGTGCTGTTCATGGACTTTGACCGCTTCAAGCAGGTTAACGACACCCTGGGCCATGGGGTGGGGGATGATCTGTTGCGCCAGATTGCGCGGCGCCTGCAGGACAGTCTGCGCCCGGGCGACAGCATGATGCACACCAGCGACTGCACCCAAATGGCCGCGCGCATCGGGGGCGATGAGTTTGTGGTGCTGCTGGACGACATCCGTGGCGATCTGGAGGCCGAAATCGTCGCCAGTCGCTTGCTCGATGTATTGGCTGTGCCCTACACGATTGGTGCGCACAAGGTCAACTCTACGGTGAGCATCGGAATTGTGACCAGCACCCACGCCGCGACCAACGCTGACAGTGTGCTGCGCGACGCCGACATCGCCATGTACGAGGCCAAACGCACGGGCCGCGCCAAATATGTGATGTTCGATCCCAGCATGGGCCAGCGACTGCAGGCGTCCGTTGCACTCGAGAACGACCTGCGCCAGGCGCTAGACCGCCATGAGCTGTCCGTGGTCTACCAGCCGCTGGTGGACCTCCAGAGTGGCCGTGTGGTCAGCATGGAGGCTCTGATGCGCTGGCGTCAGGCTGAACGTGGCATCGTGTCGCCGGTGGAGTTCATACCGGTGGCCGAGGCCTGCGGTCTGATCGGGCCGATGGGGCTGTTTGTGCTGCAAACCGCCTGTAACACTTTTGCGTCCTTGCAAACAGTGCTTGGGGATCTGGCGCCCCCCACGGTGGCAGTCAATTTGTCGCGTGCCCAACTTCGACAACCCGGATTGGCGGCAGACGTGCTGGACGCGCTGCGTGCTTCGAACATGGCACCGCAGCAATTGGTGCTCGAAGTCACCGAGAGCCTGGCGGCTCAGGATGAACTGGTGCTGGCGACGCTGCACGAGCTTCGTGCCCTGGGCGTCGCACTGTCGCTGGACGACTTTGGTACTGGATATTCGTCCCTCTCCTGCTTGCACGAACTACCGGTCAATTTTGTCAAGATCGATCGCTCGTTTGTCATCGAAGCACAGGCCAGCGAGTACCACCGCGTTCTGATCGAAGCCACTATCCGCATGGCGCAGGCGTTGCAGCTGGGCACGGTGGCCGAAGGCATCGAGACCCCGGAGCAGGCCGCGCTGATGGCGGAACTGGGCTGCAACAAAGGGCAAGGTTACTTGTTCAGCAGGCCGCTCGATCCCCAGACGCTGATCGAATGGATCCAGGCGCGACGCTGACAAGAAACGGCTACTTGGCGCCCAGCAGGGAGTCCTTGAGTTTGAAATCGGCGGGAACACTGCCCAGCCAAATCGACATCAACGCCCTGTAGAACTCGGGCTCCTTGAATGGATCGCCTTGCACTTTGCCCTTGGCGGTCACCACGAGTCCGGTACCGGGAATCCAGTCAAGAAGAATGGTGTCTCCAGGAACGAGTACCTTGTTGGCCGAAAAAATATCGCCCATACGAATGAGTCCCGGAACCAGCTTGGAGATTTCGCTCTTGGGGTTGTTGTCTTCCATGCCGCGTGTCAGCAGTTTCCCAAAAGGCCCCGCTTCAACTTCGCGCAACATGGTCATGGTCAGGCGCTTGGGGCCGGGCGCAGCGACCAGTTCGTCCAGTGAGTTCACCTTCTTGCCAACGTACAGGTCAGCGACATAGACCTTGAAAGGTCCTTTGTAGCGGATGCCAGCACCGTTGAGTGGCAGCTTGGCGCCACCCACCGTGGCACTGTCTTCGATTTTGACGCCGGCAATCTCGGTCGTCGCGGCAAGGGCCACGCTTCCCAGGCACACAGCGGTCCAAGCCACCAGCAGGGTTCGAGTCAGTTTCATGGGGTCAGGTCTCCGGTTTTGATGAGGCGCCATTTTCACCCCAATGCCTGGTTGGCCCTATCAGGGTTTTCGCGGACAGTTTTGCTACACTGGGGTTATGTTCATGCACCGCATTTTCAGCACGGGTTGTAGCGACCGGGGAGCCTGGCCCTGGCGGACGCCGTTCGTCGCCCACAGTTTGGTGCGCTGATTTGCGCTGGCCTGCCTTGTCAGAATAGCGCACTCCCATTGTCGTCCTACCACTGCGGTAGGGGGGCCCCAATCAATAGTCGCCGCACGAAGCGGCGTTGGCAGCGCCGAAAGCACTGGCGAGGCCCAGCATGGAGAAGCTCATTGTGATCACGGAAACTGAATTTCAGGCACTTGCCGCTCAGGGCTACAACCGTATCCCGCTGATGGAGCAAGCCTTTGCCGATCTGGAAACTCCGTTATCGCTGTACCTGAAACTGGCGCACGGGTCCGTTGCCGGCGCATTGGCTGATCCAGCCACCGGAAGGTACAGTTTCTTGCTGGAATCGGTGGTGGGTGGTGAGCGCTTCGGGCGCTACAGCTTTATCGGGCTACCGGCGCGCACGCTGGTGCGTGCCAGCGGTTTTGGGGCCAACGCCCTGACCGAGGTGGTGACCGATGGCGTGGTGGTAGAAACGTCGCACGAAAACCCGCTGGATTTCATTGGGCAATACCAGACTCGCTTCAAGGTGGCGTTGCGCCCGGGCATGCCGCGGTTTTGCGGTGGACTGGCGGGCTATTTTGGTTACGACGCGGTCCGCTACATTGAGAAGAAGCTTGAAGCTACCTGCCCGCCCGATGCGTTGGGCTGCCCCGATATTCTGCTGCTGCAATGCGAGGAACTGGCGGTGATCGACAACCTGTCGGGCAAGCTCTATCTGATTGTGTATGCCGATCCGGGTCAGCCGGAAGCCTTTGCCCGTGGCAGGCGGCGTATCCGTGAACTAAAAGGACGGCTGTCCGAGGCGGTCAGCATCCCTGCAGTAAAGCCCACGCCCAGCTACCCGACGCAGCGCGATTTTGCGAAGGCAGATTACATCGCTGCTGTGGAACGCGCCAAAGAGCTGATTGCGGGGGGTGACTTCATGCAAGTGCAGGTGGGCCAGCGTATCAAGAAGCGATACACAGAGTCTCCCCTCTCGCTGTACCGGGCGCTGCGATCATTGAACCCCAGCCCGTACATGTATTACTACCACTTCGGGGATTTCCACGTGGTGGGAGCGAGCCCGGAAATCCTGGTTCGTCAAGAGCAAGTCACCAACGGTGCCGTGGTGGAGCAGAAAATCACGATCCGTCCCCTCGCGGGCACCCGTCCCCGTGGCGCGACCCCTGAGCTGGACAAGGCCGCCGAGGCTGAGCTGGTAGGCGACCCCAAGGAGCGCGCCGAGCACGTGATGCTGATCGACCTGGCGCGCAACGACATTGGTCGCATCGCCGAGATTGGCAGTGTCAAGGTGTCGGACGCATTTTGTGTGGAGCGCTATAGCCATGTGATGCACCTCGTCAGCAACGTGGAGGGGACACTGAAGGACGGTATGACCAGCATGGATGTGCTCAAGGCCACTTTCCCGGCGGGTACGCTCACCGGTGCACCCAAGGTGCATGCCATGGAACTGATCGACCAGCTCGAGCCGACCAAGCGTGGCCTCTATGGTGGTGCGTGCGGCTACCTTAGCTACGCGGGTGATATGGATGTGGCGATAGCCATTCGCACTGGCATCGTCAAGGACCAGACACTCTATGTTCAGGCGGCCGCTGGCGTCGTGGCCGATAGCGTGCCGGAATTGGAATGGAAGGAAACGGAAGCCAAGGCGCGCGCCTTGTTGCGCGCTGCCGAACTGGTAGAGGAGGGTTTGGAATGAAGCTGTTGATGATCGACAACTACGACTCGTTCACATACAACATCGTGCAGTACTTCGGCGAGCTGGGGGCGGATGTCGAGGTATTCCGCAACGATGAAATCACCATTGAAGGCATTGCACAGCGTAATCCGGAGCGGCTGGTGATTTCGCCTGGACCCTGCTCACCGGTAGAAGCGGGCATTTCCGTGGCGGCAATTCAGCATTTCATGGGCAAGTTGCCGATTCTGGGAGTGTGCCTGGGCCACCAGAGCATCGGGGCGGCGTTGGGTGGCAATATCGTTCGGGCGCAGACGCTGATGCATGGCAAGACTAGCGTCATCACCACCACACAGGAAGGTGTGTTTGCCGGATTGCCTGAGAAGTTCACCGTGAACCGCTACCACTCGCTGGCCATTGAACGGGTGACCTGCCCGAAGCAGCTGAAAGTCACCGCCTGGACCGACGACGGTGAGATCATGGGCGTGCGGCATGCCGAATTGCCCGATGCGGTGCGCCTGGAGGGAGTGCAGTTTCACCCGGAGTCCATACTCACCGAGCATGGACACGCCATGCTGAAGAATTTTTTGCTATGACTTGTGTAGCTGCTCACGCTTGCTGCATAAGCGCAGGAGACTGATTTGACCAAGATTGTTGATTTGCGTAGCGACACCGTCACCCAGCCCACGCCGGCCATGCGCGAGGCCATGTTTGTGGCACCGCTGGGCGACGATGTATATGGCGATGACCCTAGCGTCAACGCGCTGCAGGAAAAGATCGCCGCCTTGCTGGGGTTCGAGGCGGCCCTGTTCATGCCCACGGGAACGCAGAGCAACCTGTGCGCCATTCTTGCGCACTGCCAGCGGGGCGACGAATACATCGTGGGGCAGATGGCCCACACCTACCGCTGGGAAGGCGGTGGTGGCGCGGTATTTGGCAGCGTGCAGCCCCAGCCGCTCACCCACCAGAGCGATGGGCGCTTGGCGCTGGAAGACATCGAAACCGCCATCAAACCGGATGACGCGCACTTTGCCCGCAGCCGGCTGCTCGCGCTGGAAAACACTTGGGGCGGCAAGCTATTGCCGTTTGACTATGTGCAGACGGCAACCAAGCTGGCACACGACCGGGGGTTGACCCGTCACCTCGACGGTGCGCGGCTCTACAACGCAGCGGTGGCGCAGGCAGCCCAGAACGGCACGACCGCAGCGGCGGAGGCGAAGAGTATTGCCCAGTGCTTTGACAGCGTCTCGGTGTGCTTTAGCAAGGGGCTGGGCGCGCCGGTTGGCTCCGCCTTGTGCGGCAGCAAGGCGCTGATTGCCCGCGCCCATCGGGTACGCAAGATGGCCGGCGGCGGCATGCGCCAAGCCGGCTTTCTGGCTGCAGCAGCCAGCTATGCGCTGGACCACCACGTGGAGCGTCTGGCCCAGGACCATGCGCTGGCGCAACGCCTGGCGCAGGGTTTGGCCGGGATGCCGGGGCTCGCAGTCGAGGCACCGCAGACGAACATTGTGTTTGTCGATGTCGTGGACCAGGCCAAGGAGCGTGCAAGTGAACTGGTTGAGTACCTGAATGCCCAGGGTGTGCGTGCCAATGGTTTGTACCGGCTGCGTTTTGTGACGCACCTGGACGTCGATGCTGCCGGAATTGACCACGCCATTGCCACGATCCGACATTTTTTTCAGGCCTGAGTTGGCGTTGTCTCAGCATACCGGCCATCCCACCGATGCAATGTAAGGAACTTTCCCATATGCCGTCTCCCAGCAAGATTACCCCCCAGGAAGCGCTGCAGCGCACCATTGAGCACCGCGAGATCTTCCATGACGAGATGTTGCACCTGATGCGCCTCATCATGTCGGGCGAGATGTCGCCGGTGATGATGGCCGCACTCATCACCGGTTTGCGCGTCAAGAAGGAAACCATTGGCGAGATCACCGCCGCAGCACAGGTAATGCGCGAGTTCTCGACCAAAGTTGATATCGCCGACCGAACGCATCTGGTGGACATCGTGGGTACGGGGGGCGATGGCTCGCACACGTTCAATATTTCCACCTGCTCGATGTTCGTGGCGGCCGCGGCGGGCGCCAAGGTTAGCAAGCACGGTGGGCGCAGCGTGAGCAGCAAAAGCGGTAGTGCCGATGTGTTGGAGGCTTTGGGGGTCAATATCAATCTGTCCCCCGCAGCGATCGCGCAGTGTGTGGCTGAATTGGGCATCGGCTTCATGTTTGCTCCAAACCACCATCCGGCCATGAAGAATGTGGCACCGGTGCGGCGTGAGCTCGGAATCAAGACCATCTTCAATATCCTGGGGCCGCTGACCAATCCGGCCGGTGCACCCAATATCCTGATGGGTGTGTTTCACCCGGATCTGGTGGGTATTCAGGTGCGTGCGCTGGAACGGCTTGGCGCAGAGCATGCGCTGGTGGTGTACGGGCGCGATGGTATGGACGAAGTGAGCCTGGGGGCGGCAACCCTGGTGGGCGAGCTCAAAGACGGAGTCATTACGGAGTACGAGATCCACCCGGAGGACTTCGGCATGGTCATGGCCAGCAACCGATCGTTGAAAGTCGCGACTGCTGAGGACTCCAGAGCGATGCTGCTGGGTGTATTGGACAACCAGGGCGGTGCACCGAAGGACATTGTGGTGCTCAATGCTGGCGCTGCGCTTTACGCGGCCAATGTGGCAAAAAGCCTTATAGACGGCATGGAAAAAGCGCAAGTAGCTATTGAATCAGGAGCAGCGCAGGCCAAACTGGCAGAATTTGTGCAACGCACCCAAGCCTTGGGAGGGGTTACACCATGAGCGATATTTTGCAGGAAATCGTGGTGGTGAAGCACCAGGAGGTGGCCGCAGCCAAAAAGCGCAAATCTTTTGATGCCATGCGTGCCGATGCAGAGTCGCGTGTGCTGACCCGCGATTTTGTCGGTGCACTGCGCGCCAAAATTGCCGCTGGACGGCCCGCGGTCATCGCCGAAATAAAAAAGGCGAGTCCCTCCAAAGGTGTTATCCGGGAGGACTTTATACCCGCAGATATTGCACAAAGTTACGCTGAGCATGGTGCTGCATGCTTGTCAGTGCTTACTGACATGCAGTTTTTTCAGGGCAGTGTTGACTTTCTCAAGCAGGCAAGGGCGTCCTGTCAGCTGCCGGTGCTGCGCAAGGACTTCATGGTCGACCCGTATCAGATCTACGAGTCGCGGGCCATGGGTGCTGACTGCATTTTGCTGATTGCAGCCTGCCTGGACGATGCGCAAATGAAGGACCTGGAGGCCATTGCCAGGAGCCTGGACATGGCCGTCCTGGTGGAGGTTCATGACGGTGCAGAGCTGGATCGGGCGCTGCGGTTGAAAACACCGCTGGTGGGTATCAACAACCGCAATTTGAAAACTTTTGAAGTAACACTTGATACCACGCTGAGTTTGCGCCGTGAAGTGCCAGCCGATCGCTTGCTGGTAACCGAGAGCGGGATTCAAACGCGCGATGACGTGCTGCGCATGGGCGCGGCGGGAGTGAATGCTTTTTTGGTGGGCGAAGCTTTCATGCGTGTGCCCGAACCTGGCGAAGCGCTGGAAAAACTATTTGGCTGACTTTTTGCATATGCCGCAGCCGTCCTTGTCCGAAATGCCAGCCGACGTGGGCGCGGGTGCGCCGGACCAATTGCAGGCAGTGGACCCGGCGCAATGGATCGTCGCCCCGGGTTGGCAGGCCTTGGTGCAGGATTTTTTTGGCTCCGCGCAAGGAATGGCGCTGCAGCAGTTTCTTGTAACCCGGTTGGCAGCGGGTGCCACCGTCTTTCCACCGAGCCCTTTGAGAGCCCTGGAGTTGACAGCGCCAGAAGCGGTGCGTGTGGTGATTTTGGGGCAGGACCCGTACCACGGCCGGGGCCAGGCCGAAGGGCTTGCGTTTTCGGTGGCGCCCGGTGTGCCGCTGCCGCCATCGTTACGCAATATCTTCAAAGAGTTGCAGCGCGACCTCGGGACTCCTTTTCCGTCCTTCCCCAGCCCGGGCGGCAGTCTGGCGCTGTGGGCACGCCGCGGCGTGTTGCTACTGAACACCTGTCTGACGGTTGAGGAAGGTCAGCCGGCCAGCCACTCCGGTCGTGGCTGGGAGGTGTTGACGGATGCGGTCATTGACCAGGTCTCGAAAACCGCGGCACCCTGTGTTTTCATGTTGTGGGGTGCACATGCCCAAAGCAAACGGGCGATCATTGATCAGAAGCGCCACCTGGTACTTACGGCAAACCACCCGTCACCCTTGTCGGCGCTACGCCCTCCGGCTCCATTTATCGGTTGCGGACATTTTTCACGTGCGCGACTATGGCGCGACGAGCATTCGTCAGGCGCCCCAGCCCCCTAGCGGCAGACATCGTATTTTCCATTCCTGCAACAAAATCCATTGCGCATGGCATGAAAGTCTGTGAACTTCATGGCATAATCCGGGGTTCACCTTAGGAGAGGTGGCCGAGTGGTTAATGGCAGCAGACTGTAAATCTGCCCTCTTACGAGTACGCTGG